>NZ_JBIURH010000022.1:0-117094 GCF_044740765.1 Kitasatospora sp. NPDC088346 | reverse complement strand
GACCTGGACCGCACCGCCCGCGCCCTGGCCACCCTCGCCACCGCACACCGCGACACCCCGATGGCCGGCCGCACCCTCGCCCTGCACGCCGTACCGACCACCTTCGGCCTCAAGGCGGCCGGCTGGCGCCGACTCGTCCTGGACGCCGACCGCCGGCTGGCCGACCTGCTGGACCACGGCCTGCCGGTCTCCCTCGGCGGCGCCGCCGGCACCCTCGCCGGCTACCTGGAGTACGCCAGACTGGACGGGGCCACGTCCTCGTCCGAGGTCGCCGACTACCCCGAGCGGTTGGTGGCGGCCTACGCCGAGGAGACCGGCCTCGCCCGGCCGGCCCTCCCCTGGCACGCGCTGCGCACGCCGATGGCGGACCTGGCGGCCGCGCTGGCCCTCACCGCCGGCGCGCTCGGCAAGATCGCGGTGGACGTGCAGTCCCTGACCCGGACGGAGGTCGGCGAGGTCACCGAGCCGACCGTCGCCGGGCGGGGCGGCTCCTCGGCCATGCCGCACAAGCGCAACCCGGTGCTGGCCACCCTGATCCGCAGCGCCGCGCTCCAGGTCCCTCTGCTCGCGGCCGGGCTGACGCAGTGCCTGGTCGCCGAGGACGAGCGTTCCGCCGGTGCCTGGCACGCCGAGTGGCTGCTGCTGCGCGAGTGCCTGCGACTGGCCGGCGGAGCCGCGCACACCGCGGCGGAACTCGCCGAGGGCCTGCGGGTGCACCCGGAGCGGATGCGCGCCAACCTCGGGCTGACGGGCAGCCAGGTGGTGTCCGAGCGGATCGCCGCCGTCCTGGCCCCCCGGCTCGGCAAGGCGGCTGCCAAGGACCTGCTCAGCGACGCCTCCGACACCGCGCGGCGCAGCGGCCGCCCGCTCGCCGAGGTGCTGGCCGCGGAGCCGGAGCTCGCCGGGCTGTTCGGGCCCGGGGGACTCGCCGCGCTCTGCGACCCGACCGGCTACACCGGCGCCGCGGGCACGCTGGTCGACGGCGCGCTCGCCGACTGAGCCGCGCCGCACCCCGCGCTCCTGCCCGTACGCCCCGGCACCCGGTGCCCCCGGCCCTCCCCGGCCGGGGGCACCGCCGTGTTCCCGGCCGCCCCGGCGCGCCGGGCCGCCGCCGGGCGCCCGTCTGCCGGTACCGTCCGAAGGTGGGAGCGCGGTGCGACGGCGCCCGCGCGGCGGCAGGAACGGCGGCGAGCCCGTGGACGAGTGGGCACAGGCGATGCGGCGGCTGGTCCCCGGCTCGGAGTTGAGCACGCCCGACCGCCGCGCCTTCGAGGCGCTGGACTCCGCCGCCGGCCGGCGGCCCTCCCCCGCGGGCCCGCCCCGCGGCCGGGCGGTCGACCTGGCCCGGCTGCCCCCGCTGGGGGCGAACCTGGAGGAGCTGTCACCGGCCGAGCTGGGCATCCTCCCCGAGGTGGCCGACCGGGCCCGGCGGATCGCCGCGCTCTGCGGTCTGCCGTTCGCCCGGGTGGCCCGCGATCCGGGCCTGTCCCTGATGCCGGAGTTCGGGCTGCCCGGGACGGTGGCGTTCGCCTTCCACCCCGCCCGCCGCCCGGACGGCGGCACGGGCGGGCCGGCGGGCGGGTCCGGTCCGGCGACGGAGCTGCGGGAGGTGCTGGTCGGCGCGATGGGCCGGCGGCTGCTCCCCGCCGTGCTGCGGGCCGGCGGCCTGGACGTCCGGCCGGGCGGGCCCGGCGGCGAGGAGCTGGTCTGGGGGGTGGCCCGGCCGCTGGCGATCACCGCGCCGCCGTCGGGTGCGGTTCCCGCGCCGGTGACCGCCCGACCCGGTGCCGAGCCGGGCATCGACCCCCGGGTGCTCGCCCGGGTCAGGCTGCTCGCCCGGCTGTGCGCCCTGCCGTTCACACCCACGGCCGGCGGCACCGGCCTGCGGCTCACCCCGGAACTGGACCGGCAGGGCCACCGCACCGGGCGCTCGGTGGTCGGCTACCAGGCCCCGCCGCCGCTCGGCGACGCCGCCGCCGAGGACCCGGACGGGCCGGCCGCCGGGCTGCTGCGGGCGCTCGCGGCGACCGCCGACGACCTGCTGCTCGCGCTGCTCCCCGCGGCCGGACTGGACGCCCGCCGCGACCCGAGGACGCTGCTGCTGGTGGTGCACGGCGTCGTCGGCCCGCCGCCGCAGCCCTGACCCGCCGCCCGCGGGTGCCCCGACGCAGCGGGCCCCCGGCGCGGGGGCTGCGCCGGGGGCCTGCGGGGGGTCGGGGATCGGTCGGGGATCGGTCGGAGTGGTCGGGGATCAGTCGCGGATCAGTCGCGGATCACCGTCTTGGTCCGCATCAGGAACTCGCCGAGGTAGCTGTCGTGCGGCACCCCCGGGCGGATCCAGTACGTCGGGTGGTCGCCGCGGTAGACGTTGCTGATGCTCGGCTCGTCCAGCAGCCGGTCGACCAGGCCGTCGTCCCCGCTGAGCACGGTGACCACCAGGCTGTCGCGCAGCGGGGCCGTGCCGGCCTCCGGGGCCCACGGCCCCACCCACACGCAGGGGAAGGGCAGTTCGACGGCGGCCTGGGGAGCGTCCGGGCGGTCGAGCTGGTGCACCGCGGGACGCAGGACCGCGCTGCCGTCGCCCAGCTCCCCCACCACGCCGTCGCCGCCGAGCCAGGCCCTGGTGCCCTTGGCGCGGGCGAGCAGGAAGCTCTCGATGCCGCGCGCGGCGGCGACCGGCTGGACGGCGAGCACGGCCTTCTCGTCCTCCGGCGGCAGGCTCGGGATGGTCTCCAGCCGCTCGGCGATCGCCTCGGCCAGCGGGCCCGGGTCGCCCTCGACCAGGACGGTGGTGGCGTTGATGCAGGCCACTCCGCCCTGGTGGCTGATCGAGTCGACGATGGTGTCGAGGTGCTCGCGCCAGTCGGTGTCGGCGGTGATGAGGATCTTCGACCGGCCGGGGCCCTGCGGCAGCACGTTGCTTCCGGCGTACTTGCGCACCACGTCGTCGCCGCCGTAGACCAGCCCCAGGTCGGCGCCGCGCAGTACCTCGTCGGCCGCCGCGTGGTCGGTCGGCAGCAGCACGACCTGGTCGGGGCCGAAGCCGGCCAGCCGCAGCGCGGTGACCAGGCGGTGCGGGGTGAACGGCTCGCGGCGCGACGGGCGGACGGCGACCCGGTAGCCGAGCGCCAGGGCCTCCAGCCAGAGCGAGTGCGGGCCGGGGTGGTTGCCCGCCGCGTGCACCGCGAACACCTGACCGCGGCGGGCCCAGACGGCGCTGCCGCGCAGGGTGGCGTCGGAGCGCCACTCGCTGACGGCCCCGGCGGGCTGGGCCTGGTAGGCGGCGTAACCGGCCTGCTCGGCGGCGTCCACGATGGCGGCGGTGGCGTCCCGGACGACCGAGATCGGCACCCCGGAGACCCGGGCGACGGTGTGCTCGTAGGTGGCGAAGTCCAGTCCGTCGATGGTCTCCTCGGCGAAGATCCGGCCGGCCCGGGCGAGGGCGGCGATCCGTTCCTCGGCGGGCAGACTGGTCGCCCGGTGCAGGGCGGCCATCGTCCGGGTGACGAACAGTGCCGGCACCAGGCCGAGTTCGGCCACCGGCCGGCCGGTGACGTCCGGCACCACGATCCGGTTGCGGGCCCGGAAGGGCCCGTTCGGGCCGAGCGCGTCCAGCGCGATCAGACCCTCGTTCTCCTGCCGGGCCATCTAGTAGACCCCCTCGATCACGGTCTCGTTGTCGAACTCCTGGACGGGTGCGATGTCGGCGACCGAGTCGCCGATCTGCCCGGGCAGCGGCTCGATCCGGATGCCGGTGTCGCGCTCCAGGTTGTTGGGCATCAGCAGGCTCTTGCTGAGGTGGTGCATGACCACCTGGCCGCGCTCGCCGTAGCCGACGGTCCCGCCGGTCGCCGGGTCGACCACGCCGAAGCTCATGTACGGCGAGTACGGGTCGTAGATGCACGGGTCGTCGTCGGTCAGGCCGTGCCGCTCGCTGGCGTTGCCGAGGATCATCGTGCTGCCGTAACCGCTGTACAGGACGGCGTTGGGGAACACCTCGGTGCGGTAGAGGTGGCGGGTGTCCGGGTCCATCTGGGTGCCGACCCAGTTGATCGCCTTCACCTTCTCGTCGACCAGCTTGGCCAGGTCGGGGCGGCGGGCGATCCGCTCCAGCACCGGCGGGGTGCACATCAGCACGCCGATGTCCTGGGTCTCCAGCAGGTAGCCGACCTGGTCGACGATGTGCTCGGCGTACGCGCCGGCCTCGGCGCCCTTGCCCTCTGAGATCAGCTTCTTGACCCAGCGCGGGTCCAGGTCGACGGTGAAGGACAGGCCGCCGCGGACGGCGGTCTGCTGCTTGATCACGTCACCGACCATGTGCGGGCCGTTGGGCGCGACGGTCAGCCAGTTGACGCCCTGCGGCACGCCGTGGCCGTCCAGCTGGGCGCTGCTCCAGGCGAGCAGCTTGTCCAACCAGTCGCGCAGCAGCACGATCCGCTTGGGGGCACCGGTGGTGCCGCCGCTCTCGTAGACACCGACGACGTCGGGCCGGTCGCCGTAGCCGCGCGGGATGAGGTCCTCGGCCCGGACGTTGCGCAGCTCGTTGGCGAGGTTGGGGAAACGCGTCAGGTCCTGGTGGGTACGGATGTCGGTGAGCGGGTCGAAGCCCAGGTCCCCCGCCCGCTCCAGCCAGAACGGGGAGCCGGTCTCGGGCGAGAAGTGCCAGCGCATGGCGGCGCGGAGGAACTCCTCCGGGTCGGGCTGGGCGTCGAAGGGCAGGTCCAGCACCGGGTCAGCAGCGGGCGACACAACGGTTCCTTCCAACGGAGGGCGACGGATGGCGGGGGATGGCGGGGAGCGCGGGGAGCGCGGGCCCGGGACTCAGCGGTCGGTGCCCGGCGGGTTGTCGATGGCGTACCGCCAGACGCCGTCCGCGCCGCGGCGGGCCACGTCGGTGGCGGTGCCCCGGTCGTGCACCGGGGTGCCGTCGGGGGCGGTGCCCTCGATCAGGTAGTCGCCGATCAGCAGGGCGAGGTCGCCGTTGACGTAGGCGTGCCGCAGGGTGAGCCGGATCGGGAGCCCGAGGGCGAGGAACTCGGCGTTGGCGGCCCGGCGTTCGTCGCCGGCGACGGTCCGCCCGGGGGTGGTCACGAAGAGCGCCCCGGGTTCGAAGAGCCGGTCGACGGCGGCGAGGTCGCCGGAGTTGAAGGCCGCCTGGAACGCGTACGGCAGGTCGGCGGCCTCGGTGGGCAGCGGGCGGAGGGCGGTGGTCACGGCCGCTCAGCCCGTCTGCACGCCGGCCGTGGCGCCCGCGGTCTGCGGCGGGCTCGGCAGGCGGTCGAGGCTGAAGCCGAAGTGCGTCTTGTAGGCGGCCAGCACGGCGGCGTCGTCGGCGAGTTCCTCGCTGGAGCGCTCGCGGCCGGCCGCGAAGGAGAGCTGGTTGCCCTTGAGGGTGATCCGGCCGTCCTCGGTGCGGAGCGAGCAGAACACGTCCTGGAGGAACGGCGACTCGGGCGAGGTCCGCCACCACCACAGGGTGGGGGCGAAGTCGTCGAGGCGGGTCGGGCGGTCGTCCAGGCGGTACAGCGGCTTGCCGTTGAGGTGGATGTCGACGCCGCCGCCGGGGGCGTCGTGCAGTTGGTAGGCGCCGTCCGGGTCCTGCTGGACCTCGCGGGAGTCGAGCAGCAGCGGGTGGCGGCTGTTGCGGCCGAAGCCGACGTCCACCAGCCAGTCCACGCCGTCGAGTTCGACCTTGAGGGCGAGGTGGCACAGTGCCGGCCCGTACACCCCGCCCGGGCGGAAGACCCGGCCGGGGAGGATCTCGACCCGGTAGCCGAGCGCCTCCAGCAGGAAGGAGAAGGCCGGGTTGACCTCGTAGCAGCCACCGCCGCGGTGCTGGCGCACGATCTTGTCGAGCACCCGCTCGTCCATGTGGATCTGCTCGTCGAGGTGGTAGCCGAGGTTCTCGAACGGGACCGACAGGACGTGCCGCTCCTGAAGGTGCCGCAGGCCGTCGAGGTCGGCCCGCTCGGGCCGCCGGGCGCCGATCCGGCGCAGGTAGTCGTCCACCAGGGTGTCGTCCATCACCGTCTCCTTGGGTCAGTGGGGGTCTTCGGGGTGCCGGGCGGCCGGCCGCGGGCGGGACGCCCGCGGCGGCGGCTACCAGCGGAGCAGGGCCAGTCCCATGGCCATCCCGCCACCGAACCCGGCCAGCAGGACGAGGTCGCCGGGGGCGAGCTCGCCGGCCCGGGCGGCCTGGTCGAGGGTGATCGGGACGGACGCCGAACCGGTGTTGCCGAATTCCTCGAATGTGGTGCAGGTCCGCCCGGCGGGGATGCCCAGTTCGGCCGAGAGGTTTTCCAGCATCCGGCCGTTGGCCTGGTGCGGGACGAAACGGGACAGGGCGGCGGGGGTGGTCCCGGCGTCGGCGAGGAATTCGCGGACCGCGCCCGGGACGTTGTCGGCCACGAAGTCGCGGACGCCGCGGCCGTTCATCGTGAAGTAGTGCAGACCGCGCTCGACGGTCTCGTGCGAGGCCGGCAGGCGACTGCCGCCGGCCGGCACCTCGATCAGGTCGCGGTCCGCGCCGAAACTGGCGAGCCGGGTGGTCACCACCGCACCGCCGCGGGACGGGCCGAGCACGACCGCGCCGGCGCCGTCGCCGAACAGGATCGCGGTCCGCCGGTCGGCCGGGTCCAGGATCCGGGAGTACACGTCCGCGCCGATCACCAGGGCGTACCCGTCCGAGCCGGTCAGGATCCGCTCGGCCGTGGTCAACGCGAAGACGAAGCCGCTGCACACCGCGTTGACGTCGAAGGCGGCGGTGCCGGGCAGGGCGCCCAGCTCGTCGGCGACCACACAGGCGGTGGGCGGCTGCGGGGAGTCGGGGGTCGAGGTGGCGACCACGATCAGCGAGATGTCGGCGGCCCGCAGCCCGGCGCTCTCCAGCGCCGCCCGGGCGGCGATGACGGCGAGGTCCGAGGTGGCCTCGTCCGGCTTGGCGCGGCGCCGGTTGCGAATTCCGGTCTTTCCGTGAATCCACTCACCGGTGACGCCGGCCGGTTCTCCGGCCTCGTCATTGGTGATCACATGAGCCGGAAGGTACGAGCCGGTGCCCAGGACGGCGATCGCGGAAGATGACCGGGCCGGCGGGATCGTGCCCGTCGTGATCATTGTTCTTTTCCCCTCGTTTTCCTCGGGCTCATCCGTATCCGATCGTCCCGCGCGGGGAACTTCCGGAGCAAAGCCCTCGATCCGACCTTGTCAGGTAAATCACCGAAGTCCTCGGCGGTGGCGGGAATTCGGTGCGTCGGCCCGCGCCGGCGGCGGGCCGACGCACCGTCAGGCCAGGGCCGGGCCCAGCCCGGCCAGCCCGGCCGGCGCGGCCACGCCGTTCGGCCCCGAAGTGGTCGCCTCCAGGTCGAAGACCAGCCGCTCGGTGGGCGGGTACCCGATCAGCTCGGCGGCCCGGGTGGACAGCGGCTGCCCCAGGGCCTCCGCGGACTCCCACAGCTGGACGGCGCCCCACCGGTCGTTCTCCCGGTCGGCGATCCAGGCCTTCAGCAGCAGCCCCTCGAAGCCCGCCCAGCGGTCCACCGCCTCGTCCCGCAGGAAGGCCCGCAGCGAGTCGATGCTCTGCTCGGAGCCGGCCAGGTCCCACCACGCGACGACGACCTTCACCGGGCCGCCACCGCGCCCGCGCCGAGCACGTCGGCGATCATCGCGCCGACGATCCGCACGCCGTCCTGGGTGAGCACCGACTCGGCGTGGAACTGCATGCTGGCGAAGTGCGGGCCGCGCAGCGCGTGCACCTCACCGGTCTCCGGGTCCCGGCTGACCTCCACGGCGCCGACGCCGGGGGCGTCGAAGCGGTCGGCCGGGCTGAGCGCGGAGAAGGTGTTGTAGTAGCCGACCCGCTCGCGGGCGCCGAACAGGTCGATCTCCCGCTGCACGCCCTGGTTGGGCACCTCCCGGCGGCGCAGCCCGAGGCCGAGCGTCAGGCTGAGCACCTGGTGGCTGAGGCAGACCGCCAGGAACGGGCGGCGTTCGGCCAGCAACTGCCGTACGGCGGCGTGCAGGTGGGCCACCTTGGGATGGTCCAGGTCGCCCGGGTCGCCCGGCCCGGGGCCCATCAGCACCAGGTCGTAGCCGTCGAACGCGTACGGCTCGTCGAAGCGGCGCACCGTCACGTCCAGCCCGAGGGAGCGCAGTTGGTGGTCGGTCATCGAGGTGAAGGTGTCCTCGGCGTCCACCACCAGGACGCGGCGGCCGGCCAGTTCCGGGTGCGGGCGCTCGCGCTCGGCGTCGCCGGCCAGCCAGAAGCCGGCGATGGTGCCGTTGCGCTCCTGGAGGGCGGCCCGGACGCTGGGGTGCGAGCCGAACCGGGCCGGGCCGTCCGCCTCCAGGGCGGCCAGCAGCCCGGCGGCCTTCGCCCTGGTCTCGGCGACCTCGGAGAGCGGGTCGGAGTGGCGTACCAGGGTGGCACCGACGCCGATCCGCACCCGTCCGCCGGCGTCGATGTCGGCGGTCCGGATCAGGATCGCGGAGTCGAGGCTGCGCCCGCCGCGCTCGTCGCGGCCGATCAGCGCGGCGATGCCGCTGTAGTAGCCGCGGCCCTCGGGCTCGTACTTGTTGATCACCCGGGCGGCGCTCTCCAGCGGGCTGCCGGTGACCGTCGGGGCGAACAGCGTCTCGCGCAGGATCTCGCGCGGGTCGCGGTCGGTGCGGCCCTCGATGAAGTACTCGGTGTGGGCGAGCCGGGCCATCTCCTTGAGGTAGGGGCCGACCACCCGGCCGCCGGTGTCGCAGATCCGGGCCATCATCTTGAGCTCTTCGTCGACCACCATGTAGAGCTCGTCGGCCTCCTTGCGGTCGGCCAGGAAGTCCATCACCTCGGGCAGGCTGGGCCCGGCCGGCGGGTACCGGTAGGTGCCGCTGATCGGGTTCATCACGGCGGTGCCGCCCTGCACGCTGATGTGCCGCTCGGGGCCGGCCCCGACCAGGGTCCGGTCGCCGGTGTGGACCAGGAAGGTCCAGTAGGCGCCGGACTCCCGCTGCATCAGCCGGCGGAAGAAGGCGAGCGCCGCGCCGGTGCCGTACTCGGTGATGTCGGCGACGAAGTCACGCTTGATCACGAAGTTGGCGCCCGCGCCCTGGCCGATCTCCTCGGCGATCACCCGGCGCACCGTCTCGGCGTACTCCTCGTCGCCGATGTCGAAGTGGCCGCCGGTGAGTTCGATCCGGACGTCCGGGATCCGGGCCAGCGCCTCGGCGACCGGCACGGTCTCCTGCTCGGTGACGGACATCGCGATCAGCGGCGCCCCGTCGTCGGCGGCCTCGAACCGGCGCTCGGCCAGCTGCCGGTACGGGACCAGCACCAGCACCTCGTGCCGGCCGGCCGGACCGTCCTCGGCGAGCGGGATGTCGGCCAGCGTCGGCGGCAGCGAGACCTCGCCGGTCAGCACGTCGATCGCGCCGGCCGTGCCGGTCTCCGGCCGGTGCAGCAGGGCGAACGCGGGCGGCAGCTCCGCCAGCACCCGGCCCAGCAGGTCTCTCATGGCAGGATCTCCTTCGCGGTGAGGACGACGGCGCAGCGCCGGGCGGCGTACTCCAGCGCCATCCGGTGGTGGGCCTGGGAGAAGTCGGCGACGGCGTCGGCGACCAGGAAGGGCTGGATGTCGTTGGTGAAGGCCTCCACGGCCGTCATCAGGACGCCGACGTGCGCGTAGACGCCGCAGACGACCAGCTGGTCGCGGCCCTCGCGGCGCATCCGCTCCAGCAGGTCGGAGCGGAAGAAGGCGCTGTAGCGCCACTTGGTGAGCACCCAGTCCTCGGGCCGCGGGGCGAGCGGGTCGACGATCAGCCGGTCGGCCGGGTCGACCCGCATGCCCGGGCCCCAGAAGTCGGCGAGCAGGCCGCGCTCCTCGGGGGACATGCCGCCGGGCTGCGCGGTGTAGGCGACCGGTACGCCGAGCGCGGCGAGCCGGTCGCGCACCAGGGTCGCGTTGCGGACCAGGTCGTCGCCGGGTCCCTCGGCCGGCAGCGGCTTGAGGAAGTACCGCTGCATGTCGTGCACCAGCAGGACCGCGCGGTCGGGGTCGACCGTCCAGTCGGCGGTGTTGGCGGGCAGTTCGCCCGCGGTCGGCATCGGGTACGGCGTGATGGCGGGGATGCCCGCCGCCGGCCGTTCGGTCGTCGGGGTTGGCGTGCTGCTAGGCACCGAGACTCGCGCCTCCGTCCACGGTCAGGTCGTGCAGGGTGATGTGGCCCGCCTCGTCCGAGAGCAGGAAGACGACGGCGTTGGCGACGTCCCCGGGCTCGGCGAGCTTGCGCAGCGGGATCCCGACCCGGTACGCGTCGGGCCGGCCCTCGATGGTGTTGGTGCGCCCGGTGTCGTCCTGCCACATCGAGCTGAGCATCGGTGTGTCGGTCGATCCGGGGGCGACCAGGTTGCAGCGGATGCCGTGCCGGGCGACCTCCAGGCCGAGGCTCTTGGTGAAGAGCGTCGCCGCGGCCTTGGACGCCGCGTAGGCGGCCATCTCGCTGCGCGGGGTGACGGCGGCGTTGGAGGCGACCGTGACGATCGCCCCCCGGCCGCGCGGCACCATCCGGTTGACCACGGCGCGGGAGGTGTGGAAGACCCCGTTCGCGTTGACCGCGAAGGTGGTCCGCCAGTCCTCGTCGCTGAAGGTGCGCACCTCGCCGAGGCGCAGCACCCCGGCCGCGTTGACCAGGTACTCGATCGGGCCGAGCCGCCGTTCGACGTCCTCGACCACCGCCTCGACGGAGGCGGAGTCGGTGACGTCGGCGGGGCAGGCCTCGGCGCGGACGCCGTCGGCGGCCAGCTTCTCGACGAGTTCGGCGAGCCGCTCGGCGTCCCGGTCCACGGCGGCCACCAGGACGCCGCGTCGGCCCAGGGCCAGGGCGACGGCGGCGCCTATGCCGCCGGCCGCCCCGGTCACCAGGGCTACCTTGTTCTCCATGGGTCGGACCTCCCTACGTGCCGGTCCCGCCGCGCGGGCCGGCTGGTGTGGTTGGGGATGTCCGCGATCCGTCGTCAGCCCCGCCAGGCCAGGACCACGGACATGGCCTGGACCGGGTTGAGCCGCGGGTCGCAGAAACTCGTGTACCGCTCGCCGACCCCGCCGACCGTGCCGGCGTCCGCCGCGCACTCGGTGACGTCGTCCGGGGTGGTCTCCAGGTGGAGGCCGCCGGCGGTGCCGCCGGCCGCGAGGACGGACTGCTGGAAGCCCTCGACCTCGCGGACCACGGTCTCCAGCAGGCGGGTCTTCAGACCGCCCGGTGCGGTGACGGTGTTGCCGTGCATCGGGTCGGTGAGCCAGATGACCGGGTGGCCGGCCGCCCGGACGGCGTGGACCAGGGCGGGCAGGCGGTCGGTGACGGCCTGCGCGCCCATCCGGGCGATCAGGGTCAGCCGGCCGGGCTCCCGGTCCGGGTCGAGGATCTGGCACAGGGTCAGCAGCTCGTCGGCGGTCATGCCGGGACCGACCTTGCAGGCGACCGGGTTGGCCACCCGGGCGAGCAGGGCGACGTGCGCCCCGTCCACCTGGCGGGTGCGCTCGCCGATCCACGGGAAGTGCGTGGAGGTCAGCAGCAGGCTGCCGTTCTCGTCGCGCCGGACCATCGGCAGCTCGTAGTCGAGCAGCAGCGCCTCGTGGCTGGTCCACACCGGCGGGCAGATGGTGGAACGCTGGGCGGGGTCGAGCCAGCCGAGGTGGCCCATGGCGCGGGCGGCGGCCCGGTAGCCGGCCAGCAGGCGCTTCGGATCGGGCCGGCGGGCACCCGCCACCGGCTCCGGACCGTTGACCATGTGCCCGCGGTAGACCGGGAGTTCGAGGCCGTCGACCAGCTCGGTGTGGCTGGAGCGGGGCTTGCCGAACTGGCCGGCCATCCGGCCGACCCGGACCACCGGCTTGTAGGTGGCCATCTTGAGGACGCCGGCCAGGGCGTCCAGCAGCCCGGCCTTGCGGGCGACGTAGTCCTCGCCGCACTCCGCCGGGTCCTCGGCGCAGTCGCCGGCCTGCACCAGGTGCGCCTCGCCGTCGGCCACCTGGGCGAGCAGCGAGCGCAGTCTGCGGACGTCGTCGGCCTTGACCAGGGACGGGCTCGCGGCCAGGGCCCGCTTCACCCGGTCGAGTTCGTCGCGGTCCTCCCAGAGCGGCTGCTGGAGTGCGGTGCGGGCGGCGGTGAGTTCGTGCAGGTCGTCGTCCAACTCCCGCAGCGCGGGGTGTGAGCCGATGTCGAGCAGTGCGTTGTCCACTGGTATCTCCATGGTGAGGTCGCAGGCACGGCGGATCCGCGCCGCCGGCCCGGGTGGTACCGGAACAGAACGGAGTGCGGGGTGTGGGGGGCGGTCGGTGGGACGCCGGAGGGGGTCAGCCGGTCCTGAGGGCGCGGACGGCGCCCGCGACCTCGGTGACCCGGCGTGCCTGGTAGGCGATCGCGGCGAGGTTCTCCTCGTGCACCTGGCCCGGGCGGTTGCGCGAGACCGCGCTGCTGCCGTACGGGTTGCCGTTGTTGGGCTGGAACAGCACCGGATCGGTCGAGCCGTTGGCGACGATCAGCGAGCCCCAGTGGCAGAAGGCGTTGTGCAGGGCGAGGATGGTGGTCTCGTGGCCGCCGTGCGGGGCCGAGCCCGACGTGAACGCGGACACCGCCTTGTTGGCGAGCCGGCCGGGGATGGACAGCGGCGCCGTGGTGTCGATGAACCTGATCACCGCGGGTGCCGGCAGCCCGAACCGGACCGGGGAGCCGAACAGGATCCCGTCGGCCCAGTCGAGGTCGTCCAGGGTGGCCTCCGGGATGTCGCCGGTCGCCTCCCGCAGGCCTGCCGCGGCCTCCTCGGTGCCGGGCACGAATGTCTCCTCGGCGGGATCGGGGATCCTCCGCAGACGTACCTCGGCGCCGGCCGCTTCGGCCGCCTCCGCGGCGGCCCGGGCCAGCCGGTGGACATTTCCGGTGGACGAGTAATAGATGACAGCGACGTTTGTCATGACCGGTGTACTCCCTGACGCGGGTGGCTGCTCGTTTTGCCGATCCTGTTCCGGTCCGGCGGAAGCGGCCAACGCCGTAGGGGTCACTTCGTCAGGTGACCGATACTCCATCAGGTCGAACTGGAACTATCCGCCCCGGTTAGGACCTGACAAGGAAATACGAAGCCTGCCAAGAGACGGCAAATTCCCGCTTATCCTCGACCCGGGAGTACCGCATTACGGGACTGCGGGACCGGACTGGGAGCAGTGATCCAGCCTTGAAAGAATTGCCGCTGGCACCAGCGAATCACGGTCATCTGAGGCAGCTGGTCGCGGAGGGCGTCTCGCCCTGGCTGGACGGCATCCACCGCGGGCTGCTGGCCTCCGGCGCCCTGACCCGGCTGGTCGAGGACACCGGCGTCCGCGGCGCCACCTCCGACCCGGCCGCACTGGCCGACGCCCTCGCCCACGGCACCGCCTACCGCGACCAGTTGCTGCGCCTCGCCCACCACCGGGTCTCCGTGGACGGCGCCCTGTGGGCCGCCTCCGTCCAGGACCTCCGGCTGGCCTGCGAGGAACTGCGCGAGGTCTTCGAGTCGACGCACGGATACGACGGACTGGTGTCGATGGACCTCGACCCGCGCCTGGCCCACGACGCGGCGGCCACCGTCACCGAGGCCGCCGAGCTGGCCCGGGCCGTCGGCCGTCCCAACGCGCTGGTGAAGATCCCGGCCACCCCGGCCGGCCTGACCGCGATCCGTGACTGCATCGGCCTGGGGATCGGCGTGCACGCCACCGAGATCTACTCGGTGACCCGCTACACCCAGGTGGTGGACGCCTACTTCGACGGCCTGGAGATCGCCCACGCCGCCGACCGCCGGCTCGCCGTCATCGCCTCGGTGGCCTCGCTCCCGGTCGGCCGGGTCGACCACGAGGTGGACGGCCTGCTCGGCGAGCTCGGCAGCGAGGACGCCCACTCCCTGCTCGGGCAGGCCGCCCTCGCCGCCGCCCGGCTGCTGTACCGGGTCTACGAGGAGCACCTCGGCGGCGAGCGCTGGCGCACCCTGCGCGCCGCCGGTGCCCGCCCGCAGCGGCTGATGTGGACCGACACCACGGCCGTCGGCCGGGTCGGCCCCGGCACCGGCTACGTGGAGTCGCTGGTCTCCTGGGGCACCGTCAACGCGATGTCCCCCGGCACGCTGGATCAGGCCGCCCGGCACAGCCGGCTGCGCGGCGACACCCTGATGGGCCAGGCCGAGGCGGCCCAGAAGGTGCTGGACCGCCTCGGCCGGCTCGGCATCTCCTACGAGGCGGTGGTGCGCCGGCTGGAGACCGAGAGCGTCCCCCGCCTGGTCGACTCCTGGCTGCTGCTGCGGGCCTCGATCGCCGAGCAGCTGCGGATGGTCTCGGTCAGCGCGCCGGCTCCACAGCTGTGTCCCGGCGCTCCGCCCGGACCGGGCTCCGCCGCGCACCGGGATCACTGAGCCGACGTCCGGCCGGGAACTCCGTGCCGGCCAGCGCCACCACCGGGGCCGCCTTCACCGCGGTCTCCGCGAACTCCTCCTCGGGGTCGGACAGCGCGATCACCGCCCCGCCGACGCCGTACCGCACCCGGCCCGGGGTGGCCACCACCGTACGGATCACCACGCTCAGATCGGCCGCGCCGTTCAGCGAGAAGTAGCCGATCGCGCCGGAGTACACGCCCCGCGGGCCCTGCTCCAGCCGGTCGATGATCTGCATCGTCCGCCGCTTGGGCGCGCCGGTCATCGAGCCGGGCGGGAACGCGGCCCGTACGCAGCTCACCGCGGACTCCCGCGGCCGCAGCTGCGCCTGCACCACGCTGACCAGTTGGTGCGCCTTGGCGTAGGACTCGACCGTGAACAGCTCGGTGGCCCGGACGGACCCGATCTCGGCGCACCGGCCGAGGTCGTTGCGGACCAGGTCCACGATCATCAGGTTCTCGGCCCGGTCCTTCTCGCTGGCCAGCAGCTCGGCGACCAGCTCCCGGTCCTCCCGGTGGGTGGCGCCCCGCGGCCGGGTCCCCTTGATCGGGCGCGACTCGGCCAGCCCGTCGCGGTCCACCCGCAGGAAGCGCTCCGGCGAGGTGGACAGCACCGCGAGGTCCCCGAAGGAGAGCAGGGCGGCGTACGGCGCCGGGCTGATCCGGCGCAGGTAGCGGTAGCCCTCCCAGGGGTCCAGCGGGCCGGCCGCCTCCAGCATGTTGGTGAGGCATACCTCGTAGCTCTCGCCGGCCTCGATCTCCTGGAGGCAGGAGTCGACGAGTCCGAGGTAGGCCGGCCGGTCGTGGCGCGCCCGCAGCGGCCCGAAGGGCAGCGGCGGGCCGGCCAGGTGCAGCCGGCGGCCCTCGGTGAGGGCGAGTCGCTCGGTGGCCAGGTCGAGCCAGGCCTGCGCCCGCGCCTCGTCGCCGGCCTCGGCGAGGGCCAGCAGGTGGCTGGTGCCGGTGGCGTGGTCGAGCACCAGGGCGCGGCCGCTGAAGGCGAGCACCGCGTCGGGGGTGTCCGAGCGGTGCGCCCGGTCGCCGCCACACTCGGCCTTGAGCTCGTAGCCGAGGTAGCCGACCCAGCCCAGGGCGAACTCGCATGGCAGGTCCGGCAGTTCGGTCCGCAGGCCGCGCAGGTCGCGGTCCAGCCAGTCCAGGAACGGCCCGGCGACCACCTCGGTGCCGGTCGGTGAGTGGACGGTGACGGTCCCGTGCTCGACGTCGGCGACGGCGACCCGGCCCAGCGGCCCGGAGGCGTCGCCCATCACGGAGAACCGGCCCGCGCCCTCGTCCGGCCGGCTGCTGTCCAGCCAGTACGCGTAGGGGCCGCCGCGGAACAGGCGGTCGTAGGCGACCTCGTCGTCCCAGCGGGTGGGCAGGGTGCGGCTGAGCACCTTCAGCTCGCGGCGCGGCAGGAAGCGGTCGTCCGGGACGGGCAGCGCGCGCTCGGCCGGGCGCGGCGGGCGACCCTGGCGGCGGTTGTGGTCGGCGGCCATCCGCAGGAAGTTGGCGAGCAGCCGGCGGCCGTCGTCGCCGCCGATCGACTCGGGGTGGAACTGCACGCCCCAGAGCGGCAGGTCACGGTGGCGCAGGCCCATCAGCAGGCCGTCCGGCGTCCAGGCGGTGGCCTCCAGCAGCGGGGACAGTGCGTCCACGGTCAAGGAGTGGTAGCGGACGGCCCGCAGCGGCGAGGGCAGTCCCTCGAACAGGCCGGTGCCGTCGTGGCGGACCGGCGAGAGGCGGCCGTGGAAGGGCTCCGGGGCGCGTTCGACCCGGCCGCCGTGCAGGGCGGCGATCCCCTGGTGGCCGAGGCACACCCCGAGGGTGGGCAGTTCCCCCTTGGCCAGGATCTCCGCGCAGATCCCGAAGTCGGCCTCCCGCTCGGGGCTGCCGGGGCCGGGCGAGACGACCACGGCGTCGAAGCCGTCGAGCTGCTCGTAGCGCCAGGTCGGGTCGTCGTTGACGACCACGACGGGCTCCTGGCCGTTCACCTCGGCCAGGTAATGAAAGAGGTTGAATGTGAAGGAATCGTAATTGTCTATCAACAGGGTGCGCACGCCGTTCCCAGACTTCACAGCCGCTCACGCTCCCGCTCGGCGGAGCGCGGACGCGGCACGACGACCTCGCGCTGCGGCGGGGCGGTGACCTCCAGCAGCATGTGCTCGACCTCGTACGCGCCCTCCTGGACCGTCACCGCACGCACCATCCGCAGACCCCGGCCCGACTGGCCGGCGAGTCTCAGGAGGCTGAGCACGTCACCTCTGGTGCTGAAGTGCAGCAGCACCCGGCCGCCCGGGAGCAGCCGGTTCGGCGCCTCGGCCAGGAACCGGCGGTGGGCGGCGTAGCCGGGGTCGACGTAGGCCCGCTCGTGCATGTGCTCGTAGTGATAACCCTCCGGAGCCATGACGTAGTTGGAGCTCCAGAAGACGGTGTCGAACCGCTCGTCCGGGTCGAGCCCGTCGAAGAGGTCGCTGTGCACCGCGCGGACCCGGCCGGCCACCTCGTGCCGGGCCGCGTTCAGCTCGGTGTTGCGCACCGCCGCGGGGTTGATGTCGGAGGCGACCACCCGCTCGCAGCCCGCCAGCGCCGCGGCGACCGCGATCACACCGGCGCCGCAGCCGATCTCCAGCAGCGAGTCGAGCCGGCCGCCGGGCAGCCCGCAGGACAGGCCGAGGAGATCCAGGGCGATGCCGGTGGACGGCGAGTCGGCCGGGGCGAACACCCCTTCCAGCAGGTCCCACTCGCGCTGGTGGATCCGGAACGTCGATCGCCCGTCCTGGCGCATCCGCGACATCCGGCTCCGCTCCAACGAGCGCCTGTAGTCCGTGACCTCCAGCATCAGCTTCCCCTCACAAGCTCACCGGCCGATTCCCGCCCCACTGCTCTCGGGCGACTCAAGCCTCACTCAAGGGGTGCTGACAGCGAAAGGTGATCCGGCAACACACTGGGTGACGGATGGCGGTGGCCGGGACACCAGTGGGCGCGCCACATACCCCCCTTCCACTTGACCCACGGTTGACGAAGGGCTCGGCCTGCACATACCTTCCGGTATGCGGGCCGTCACACTGAATGACCGCAAATGGGGGAGAGGTGGGGAGGATCGGTGTTGCAGGGGCGTACCGAGGCGGCCGCATTCAGCGTCCTCGAATACCTGGCAAGCGAAGCGCCGGCCCAGCAGTTCGAGGACCTGGTGGAGGAGGCCCGGCTACGGGGCACCACCGGTGAGGAGCTGGAACGGCTCGAACGGCTGAAACAGCTGGGTCTGAGCATCCGCTCCCAGTCCAAACGTCGGCAGCAGCGCGAGGCGGGCCTGTCCGCCCTGGTCGACACGGCCCGGGACCTCGCCATGCCCTACGACCTGGACACCCTGCTGAAGGTGATCACCCGTCGGGCCCGGCTGCTGCTCGGTGTCGACATGTCGTACATCAGCTTCCCCGACGCCCAGCAGGGCTACATCTACGTCCGCACCTCCGACGGTCACACCTCGACGCTCAGCGTGGGCCTGCGCCTGCCCGACGGCGCCGGACTCGGCAGCAGCGTGCTGGCGAACCCCGCACCGTTCTGGACTCCTGACTACCTGTCGGACGAGCGCATCGCCCACAACCAGGCGATCGACGAGACCGTCCGCGCCGAGGGCCTGCACGCCATCATGGGCGTGCCGCTGAGCCACCGCAACCACCCGTTCGGGGTGCTGTACGTCGCGGACCGGAACGTCCGCCACTTCACCACCGACGAGATAGCCCTGATGAGCTCGCTCGGCGACCTGGCCGGTGTGGCGATCGAGAAGGCCCAGCTGCTCGACCAGACCAGCGCGACCGTCACCGACCTCGAACAGCACACCACCGAGGCGGAGGTCGGACTCCGGCTGGCCACCGAGCTGAGCGAGCTGCACACCCGGCTGATCGACCTGGCGCTGAGCGGCGGCGACCCGCACTCGCTGACCCGCGAGGTCTGCAAGCGCCTCGGCGGCGCGATCCGGGTCTACGCGGCCGACGGCACCGTGCTCACCTCCGCCTCCGACATGCCGGAGCGCGACGAGAACTCCGTGGTCCTGGCCGCGATGGACGCGCACGCCACCCGCGGACCGGTCAGGCTCGCCGACGGCACCTGGGCGGCACCGGTCAGTGCCGGCACCGTCGGCCTCGGCACCCTCTTCCTGCGCACCGACTCCCCGCTGGCCGACCGCGGCGAGCAGCTCACCCGGGTGGTGGCCCAGGCGGTGGCGATACCGCTGCTGCTGGAGAACAGCCGCACCGCGATCGCCGTGGGCCACGTCCGCGACGAGCTGCTGGACGAGCTGCTCGCCAACCCCCAGCGCCCGCCGCAGCAGCTGATGCTGCGCGCCCGCCGGCTGGGCATCGACCTGGGGAAGCCGCACGTCGTGGTGGTGGCCCGGCCGGAGGGCGAGGCGCAGGGCAAGGTCGCCACCTGGGCCTCGCTGTACGCCCACCGGATGAGCGGGCTCAAGCGCGTCCAGGACGGTCTCGCCGTCCTGCTGCTGCCGGGCACCGACCCGAGCGCCGCCGCCCGCGCGGTGACCGAGGAGCTGACACCGCTGCTCGGCCACCCGGTGACGGTCAGCGCGGCCGGCCCGGCCCTGGATCCGACCTCGGTCTTCCACGGCCACCAGGAGGCACTGCGCTGCCTGGACGCGATGACCGCGCTCGGCGCCACCGGCCGTTCCGCCTCCGCCCGCGAACTCGGCTTCTTCGGCGTGCTGCTGGCCGACAACCACGACGTCGACGGCTTCGTGGACTCCACCATCGGGCCGGTGCTGGACTACGACCAGCAGCGGTTCACCGAGCTCGCCCGCACCCTCAACGCGTACTTCGAGACCGGCAACAGCCCGACCTACGCCGCCCAGAAGCTGCACGTCCACACCAACACGGTGGCCCGCCGGCTGGAGCGGATCAGCGAGCTGCTCGGCCCCGACTGGCAGAAGCCGGAGCGGGCGTTCGAGATCCAGCTCGCCCTGCGGCTGTCCCGGATCCGGCAGGTCCTGCTGGACCGCCGCGAGGTCCCGGACGACGGCGCGGCGGGCGAGCACCGGGTCTGAGACCCGGTCAGGACGCATACCGCAGACCCCCCTCGGCCGCGCCGCGGCCCAGCATGGCCACCGCGTGCGCGGTCGAGGCGAGGGTCACGTGCCGGTGCCAGCCGCCGAACGAGCGGCCCGCGAAGTCCCGCACGCCGACCTGGTCGGCGACCTCGTTGAAGTCCCGGTCCACCCGGTCGAGCAGCCGGCCGAGCCTCAGCAGCGCGGCCGGCTGGGCCTCCACCAGGTCGGTCAGCCACAGCTCGGTGGGCCAGCGGCGGCCCGGCGCGCTCACGCCGAGCAGCAGCAGTTCGTCGCCGCGGATCCCGCGCACCGGCATGGCGGGCCGCACCGGCGGTCCGGGCAGCCGCACCTTGACCCCCGCGACCAGGCTCGTCCTGGGCGCGCCCTGGGCGGTGTGGTCGGACCACACCACCGGGCGGCGCAGGTCCCGGGCGGCGCCCATCAGCTGCTGCGCGGGCCGCAGTTCGGCCGTCCGGCCGGGCAGCGCGGCACCGGCCGCCGTCAGCGGCAGGTTGCCGTTGACGCGCACCAGCAGCGGGGTGGGCAGCGCGCGCAGCCGCCGCACGATCCGGCCGGCGTCCGCGTCGCCCGCGTCCACCACCACCGGGCGCATCGGCAGGCCCCAGCGCGAGGTCATCCCGCGGAACGCCTCGACCGCGCAGTCCCCGAGGCTCTCCGCGTCCACGCCGTCCGGGATGGACGCCTGGCTGCGCCGGGTGCCGTCCTCCAGCCAGGCCTGCGACAGGTGGAGCCGCCAGTTCACCGGGTAGCTGGACTCCGCCGAGGCGGCCCAGACCCCGATCGCCTGCTGGGCGTTGAGCACCTGGCCGAGCGAGGGGATGAACCTGCGGTCCACGCCCACCGAGTGCTCGCCGGCCTTCGGGATGACCGTCGGGCGCAGCACCCAGGCCTGCGGCGGCGCGATCCGGGCCAGGTGCTGTGCGAGCGCCTGGCGGACCGGGCCCCAGTCCCAGGTGGAGCTGGCGATGAAGTGGTGCAGGCTCTGCTCCGCCGCGGCGCCCCCGACCACGGTGGCGATGTTGCGGATCGACTTGCGCCCCTCCGCACCCAGCAGGCCGCGCACGTACTGCACGCCCTTGCGCCGTTGGTCGCTTCTGGGCAGCGAGGCGAGGACCACGGAGCAGAGCTCCTGGAGCATCACGTCGTGGTGCGGGTCGAAGGCCGCGGACGGCGCGGACTTCGACGCACCGGACGACTTGGGTGTACCGGGGTACAGGGCAAGGCTGCTCATGGGATCCCCCTCAGCTGGACGATGGGCTGGACCGCGCCGCTCCTCAAACGTAGGTCGGCAGCCCTGTCCGGCTAAGGTGCGCTCGTCACCCGGTTCGCCGCCCGGACGGTGGTCGCGCCACCACCCCCACCACCCGCCCTCCCGTGATCACGGCCTTCCCGCCGGGGACGGTGTGGTGGGCCCACCACACGCGGCAGGGCCCCCGCGGGGAGGCGGACCTGTGTCCGCGCTCCCCCCGGGGGCCCTGCCGTCCCTTCTCTTCCCTTCCGCCGCGGTCCCCGTTCCTGCCGGGGCCGCGTTCCCGGGCCCGCCCGGGCCCGTCGGCCTCAGCCGGTGAAGTCCGCCGCGTGGTCCGCCACCCACTCGGCGAAGCCGCGGGCCGGGCGGCCGGTGATCCGCTCCACGGTGTCGCTCAGGTGGCTGGGCACACCGTCCGAGTGCTCCCAGTAGCCGACCACCGCGTCCATCACCCAGATCGGCACGATCGGCTCCAGCGCGCGGCGGGCCTCGGCGTCGGTCAGCTCCTCGAAGACCAGCTCCCGGCCGGTCACCTCGCCGATGATCTCCAGCTGCCGGCGCTGGGTCACCGACTCCGGGCCGCTCAGGAAGTACGCCTGGCCCTCGTGCCCCGGCTCGGTGAGCGCCTTGACCGCGACCGCGGCGATGTCCTTCTCGTGGATCGCGTCGCTGTGCGACCCGGGGTACGGGAAGCGCACCCGGCCCTCGGTCCGGATCGACTCCGGCCAGCCCCACATCAGGATGTTGGTGGCGAAGTTGTGCGGCCGCAGGAAGGTGTAGCCGATGCCGGAGCCGGCGATCGCGTCCTCCACCGCCCGGTGCATCTCGGTGATCGGCTTCTGCTCGGGGAAGGCGTCCACCACGGTCTGCGAGGAGAGCAGGACGATCTGCTCGACCCCGGCGGCCCGGGCCGCGTCCAGGAAGTCGGCGATCCCCTGCGGCAGGGCGTAGAGGAACACCTTGCGCACCCCGGCCAGCGCGGCCGGCAGCGTCTCGGGGCTGAGCACGTCCGCCCGGACCACCTCGACGCCGGCCGGTACCGACAGCTTCTCGGGGTTGCGGGCGCTGGCCCGGACCTTGGCTCCCGCCGCGACCAGCTGCTCCACCACGGAAGCACCCACCTGGCCGCCGGCTCCGATGACGAGGATCGGCTCGGTGTTCATAACAGTCTCTCCTGGGTCAGGTCTGAAAGTCGGTCGGATGTCCTGCGTGCAGGGGTCGTTCAGCCGATCTGCGGCGCGCTGCGCTTGCGGGGCTTGGAGAACCGCTTGGTGATGGGGCGCTCGACCAGGGCGTACAGCGCCCAGGAGAGCAGGACGGCCACACCGGCCTCGGCGACCAGGACGGCGGCACCGACGGGGGCGGAGAACATCCGGTCGCCCAGCAGGGTCCGGCCGTAGGTCAGGACCACGAAGTGCAGCAGGTAGAAGGCGAACGAGATCTCGCCGAGCCACAGCATCGTCCGGTTGCGGAAGATGGTGAAGCGGTTCTCGGCGTCTGCGACGGCGGCGGCAGCGATCAGCAGGACGATCGGGATGATACAGGCCGCGCGCTGGCCGTACAGGTACGGCACGTAGTACGTCAGGACGTAGCCGGCGACCAGCAGCAGGCTCGACCAGATCATCCCGATGTTGCGCCAGCGGCCGTTCAGCACCGCGTGGGCGACCAGCATGCCGAGCGCGAAGTCCAGCAGGCGGACCGGCGGCAGGACGTAGCTGAACCAGTACTGCGAGACGGAGCTGAGCTCGCCGCCGGGGATGCCGGGGCCGGAGGGCAGCAGCGCGTAGGCGAGGGCGGGGGTGGCGATGATGCCGGCGATCGCGCCGCTGATCCAGTACTTCAGGTGCTGCGGGCGGATGCGCAGGAACAGGCGGTGCAGCAGCGGGAACGAGGCGTAGAAGACGGCCTCCGCACCGAGCGACCAACTCGGCGGGTCGACACTGAAGTTGAGGTTGAAGTCGGGTGCCCAGACCTGAAGCATGAAGAGGTTGGCGATGGCGTCGCGCATCGGTGTGTAGGCGCTGGCGAACAGGGCCATCGCCAGGCCCCAGGCCACCAGGTAGTTCGGGTAGATCTTCACGAACCTGCGCCGCCAGAAGGCCCTGGCGGTGTCCTGCTTTCTGGCCGACCAGGTCAGCACGAAGCCGCTGAGCACGAAGAAGAACGAGACGCCGAGACCGCCCATCTGGCCGACGACCTTGTACAGGTCGAACTCGGCGGCGTCGTCGGCGAGCACCCGCATCGACGGGATCGGCAGTCCGGCGTGGTAGGCGAACACCAGCAGCGCGGCGGGGAACCGCAGACCGGTCAGCGAGGGCAGCCGGGTGGTGAACGAGCGGCGGGAGCCGGGCGCCCCGGTGGCGGGGGCGGCGGTCGCGCCCTCCGTGCCGGGGCTCGTGACGACGAGCTGGTCGATGGCCATGGGAACCGTCCTGGGGATGCGGGCCGCGCCGGGCCTGAGGGGCCGGGGCGGCGGGGCGGGGGCGAGTGGGCGAAGCGGGCGAAGCGGGCGCGAGAAGGGAGTTCGCGGACTTCCGTGGTGCTGCCGGACCACCGGGGCGGCCCTGCCCCTCAATTGCACTACACGGTGTAGGTGAAGCTCTGCCCTGCACCGTGTAGTGTGTCAGGTGAACCGGTCGACCCCCTCCGACCTGCTGCTTTCAAACGGAGTTGACGAACGATCCGCTCGGCACGGGCCCGATCGCCGCTCCGCTGCCAGGATCAGGAACCATGCGCGCAGCCTTCATCGAGCAGTTGGGTCCGCCGCAGAACATCCACTACGGCGAGGTGCCGGCCCCGGTCGCGGGCCCGACGGACGTCCTGGTCGACGTCCTGGCGGTCTCGGTCAACCCGGTGGACACCTTCGTGAGATCGGGTGTGTTCCGGACCCCCGTCCCCTTCCCCTTCGTGATCGGCCGCGACCTGGTCGGCCGGGTCGCCTCGGCCGGACCGGGCGCCACCGGCTTCGCCGAGGGCGACCTGGTCTGGTGCAACAGCCTCGGCCACGGCGGCCGACAGGGCGCCGCGGCCGAGCAGGCCGTGGTCCCCGCCGACCGGCTCTACCACCTCCCCCCGGGGGTGGACCCGGTCCGGGCCGTCGCCGTGGTCCACCCCGCCGGCACCGCCCACCTGGGCCTGTTCACCCACGGACAGCTCCGGGCCGGCGAGACGGTCCTGGTGGGCGGCGCCGCGGGCAACGTCGGAAGTGCCCTGCTGGTGCTGGCCGCCGAGGCCGGCGCCCGGGTCGTCGCCACGGCGGCGGCCCGGGACGCCGAGTACTGCCGGTCGCTCGGCGCCGCCGAGGTGTTCGACTACCGCGACCCCGACCTCACCGGCCTGGTGCGCGCCGCCTGTCCACGGGGCGTCGACGTCCACCTGGACACCTCCGGCGCCAACGAGCTCGCCGGCACCGTCGAGCTGCTCGCCCCGCGCGGCCGGGTCGTGCTGCTCGCCGGGGCCGCCTCCAGACCCGAACTCCCGGTCGGCCCGCTCTACATGAAGGACTGCTCGATCAGAGGATTCGTCATCTCCCACGCCTCGACCGCCGAACTGGCCGAGGCGGCCGTGACCATCAACCGGCTGCTGGCCGCCGGACGGCTGAGCCCCCGCTCCGTCCGGCAGCTGCCGCTGAGCGCCGCCGCCGAGGTCCACCACCGCCTCGAACAGGGCGAGCTGAACGGCAGACGCGTCGTGCTCGTCCCCGAAACCCCGCCCCTGAACCCGTCCACCACCGAAAGGTAGAAGCCATGTCCTCCGCAGCAGCCGACCTGGCCGCCAGGCAGCGCCGCTCGGGCCTCACCCTGGCCCTGCTGGCCTTCGCCCAGCTGATCGTCTCCATCGACTACAACATCGTCTACGTGGCGCTCCCCGAGATCGGCAGCGGCCTCGGCTTCTCCGCCCAGACCCTGCAGTGGGTGGTCAGCGCCTACGCGGTGGCCTTCGGCGGGTTCCTCCTCTTCGGCGGCCGCGCCTCCGACCTGTTCGGCCGCCGCCGGATGTTCGTCCTCGGCCTCTCGCTGTACGCCGTCTCCTCGCTGATCGGCGGCCTGGCGAACACCCCCGCCCTGCTGGTCGGCGCCCGCGCCGTCCAGGGCCTCGGCGGCGCCTTCCTGTTCCCCGCCACCCTCGCCCTGGTGGTCACCAGCTTCACCGAGGGCAAGGAGCGCAACCGGGCGCTGTCGGTGTGGGCCGCGGCCGGCGCCAGCGGCATGGTGATCGGCTCGCTGCTCGGCGGCGTCCTCACCCAGGCCTTCGGCTGGCAGGCCGTCTTCTACGTCAACGTCCCGCTCGCCGGCGGCGCCGCCCTGCTCGCGCTCTCCCTGATCACCCCGGACGGCGCCCGCGAGAAGGGCCGCCGCTTCGACCTGCCGGGCGCGCTGACCGCCACCGTCGGCGCCACCCTGGTCGTCTTCACCCTGGTCCAGGCCCCCGAGTCCGGCTGGACCTCCCCGCTGATCCTCACCAGCGCCGTGGTCGGCCTGGCCCTGGTCGCCGCCTTCATCGCCATCGAGGCCCGCAGCTCGGACCCGCTGATGCCGCTGCGGCTGTTCCGCAACCCCAACCTCAGCACCGGCGTCGCCACCACCTTCCTGTTCATGGCGACCTTCGGCACCCTGCTGTACTTCCTGACCGTCTACTTCCAGAACGTGCACGGCTACAGCGCGCTGGAGACCGGCATCGCCTTCCTGATCCCGATGGTGGCCGGCTTCCTCGGCTCCATGCTCGGCGGCCGGCTCGCCACCCGCTTCGGCATCCGGCCGACCCTGATCGCCAGCTTCGTGATCGGCGGCGCCGGCACCCTGGCGATGGGCCTGGCGATGTCCCCCGAGGGCTCCTACCTCGCGCTGCTGCCCGGCCTGGTCGTGCTCAGCGTCTGCCAGGGCGTCATCTTCACCACCATGTTCGCCGCCTCCTCCACCGGCGTGCACCCGTACGAGCAGGGCATCGCCTCCGGCATCGTCTCCACCGGCCAGCAGGTCGGCAGCGCGGTCGGCCTGGCCGTCCTGGTCGCGATCGCCAACTCCGGCACCGACGGACTGACCGGCGAGGCCCTGCGCACCGCCACCAACGACGGCCTGCGCACCGCGGTGTTCGTCGCCACCGCCGGCATCGTCCTGCTGGTCCTGGTCGCGCTCAACTTCAAGCGGGCCCCGCAGGCCGCGGCGGAGCCGGAGGCCGGACAGGCCGCGCCGGCACCGGTCGCCGAGGCCGTCGCCTCCTGAATCCGGCCGGCGGCGCGCGGACCTGACACTCTGTCGATCGTCCGCATGCGAGGCACCGCGGCGCCGGACTTGAATGGACCCGGGACACCGCGCCGCAGCCGACTGCCCTACACGGAGTAGATCAACAGCAACACCCGGCGGTACCTCCGTCGTCCGTGTTGTCCCCCCGACACCACAAGGAGAGAAACCACCATGCCTTCCGTCTCCGCAGGCACCGCCCAGGTCAGCTACCGGACCGAGGGCTCCGGCCCGGGCCTGGTCCTCATCCACGGCACCGGTTTCGGCGCCGAGGGCACCTGGGGCCACCTGGTCGAGCACTTCAAGGACCGCCGCACCGTGATCCTGCCGGACTTCTCCGGCTGCGGTGAGACCACGGACGACGGCGGCGAGCTGACCGTCGAGATCCTCGCCGAGCAGATCATCGCCGTCATCGAGGAGGCCGGCGACGGCCCGGTCGACATCGCCGGCTTCTCGCTCGGCTCGGTGGTCGGCGCGGCCGTCGCGGCGACCCGCCCGGACCTGGTCCGCCGGCTGGTCCTCACCGCCGGCTGGACCCACCCCGGCGACGAGTACCTGCGCAACATGATGTCCGCCTGGCGCGCCATGGCCGGCAACGCCGAGGCCTTCGGGCGGTTCGGCACGCTGACCGCGTTCAGCCCGGGCTTCCTCAACATCCTGGGCAAGGAGACGATCGAGAACATCGTCGCGGGCAACCAGGCCACCGAGGGCGCCCTGCGCCACATCGACCTCAACCTGCGACTGGACATCCGCGACCTGCTGCCGAAGATCGAGGCCCCGGCCCTGGTGATCGGCTGCACCCAGGACATCACCGTTCCGGTCGCCCTCACCCGCGACCTGCACGCCCAGCTCCCGGGCAGCACCTACGCCGAGCTCGACAGCGGCCACGTCGCCGTCCTGGAGAAGTCCGCCGAGCTGGTCAAGCTCGTCCAGGACTTCATCCACCAGGACTGACCCGCCCTTCGAGCGCCCCTCGGGAACCCCCCGAGGGGCGCTCGGGGCGTCCGGACCGCCCCCGCCCGCCCCGCCGGACGATCCACCACGGCCGCCTCACCTCTCCCTCCGGTTGTTCTGTGACACTTGAAGGGTTGAAAAACCGAGGTGCGCCCCGCCCGTGCCTCCCTGCAACCTAGAGGGATGCCCCCAGTGAGTTCTCCCGTAGCCCAGCCCGCCGATGCAGCCACCATCGGAGCGCTGGCAGCCCGGCTGCCCGAGCTGATGCTCCGCGACCAGCAGCGGATCGGCCGACGGCTGGACGGCACCCGCCGGGTCCGCAGCCCCGAGGCCCGCCAGAAGATCGCCGAGGAGCTGGCCGCCGACGTCGCCAGGGCCGAGCTCAGAGTGGAGCAGCGCCGCGCGGCCGTCCCCGCGATCAGCTATCCGCAAGAGCTCCCGGTCAGCCAGAAGAAGGACGACATCCTGGCCGCGATCCGCGACCACCAGGTGGTGATCGTCGCGGGCGAGACCGGCTCCGGCAAGACCACCCAGATCCCGAAGATCTGTCTGGAGCTGGGCCGCGGCGTCAAGGGCCTGATCGGCCACACCCAGCCCCGCCGGATCGCCGCCCGCACGGTCGCCGACCGGGTCGCCGAGGAGCTGGACACCCCGCTCGGCGAGGCCGTCGGCTGGAAGGTCCGGTTCACCGACCAGGTCGGCCAGGACACCCTGGTCAAGCTGATGACCGACGGCATCCTGCTGGCCGAGATCCAGACCGACCGCGAGCTGCGCCAGTACGACACCCTGATCATCGACGAGGCCCACGAGCGCAGCCTCAACATCGACTTCCTGCTCGGGTACCTGAAACAGCTGCTCCCCCGCCGCCCCGACCTCAAGGTCGTGATCACCTCGGCGACCATCGACCCCGAGCGCTTCGCCGAGCACTTCGGCGACGCCCCCATCGTCGAGGTCTCCGGCCGCACCTACCCGGTCGAGGTCCGCTACCGCCCGCTCGTCGAGGAGGGCACGGACGAGGACGACGCGGACCGCGACCGCGACCGCGACCAGGTCCAGGCGATCTGCGAGGCCGTGGAGGAGCTCCAGGCCGAGGGCCAGGGCGACATCCTGGTCTTCCTGTCCGGCGAACGCGAGATCCGCGACACCGCCGACGCCCTCACCAAGCTGAGGCTGAAGTTCACCGAGATCCTCCCGCTCTACGCCAGGCTCTCCTCCGCCGAGCAGCACCGGGTCTTCCAGCGCTCGAACAGCCGCCGCGTGGTGCTCGCCACCAACGTCGCCGAGACCTCGCTGACCGTCCCCGGCATCAAGTACGTGATCGATCCCGGCACCGCCCGGATCTCCCGCTACAGCCACCGCACCAAGGTGCAGCGGCTGCCGATCGAGGCGATCAGCCAGGCCAGCGCCAACCAGCGCAAGGGCCGCTGCGGCCGCACCTCGGACGGCATCTGCATCCGGCTCTACTCGGAGGAGGACTTCCTCTCCCGCCCCGAGTTCACCGACGCCGAGATCCTGCGCACCAACCTCGCCTCGGTCATCCTCCAGATGACCGCGGCCGGCCTCGGCGACATCGCCGCCTTCCCGTTCCTCGACCCGCCGGACTCGCGCAACATCAAGGACGGCATCAGCCTCCTGCACGAGCTCGGCGCCCTCGACCCGGACGAGAAGGACCACCGCAAGCGCCTCACCCCGCTCGGCCGCAAGCTCGCCCAGCTGCCGGTGGACCCCCGGATGGCCCGGATGGTGCTGGCGGCCGACGAGCTCGGCTGCGTCCGCGACGTGATGGTGATCGCCGCCGCCCTCTCCATCCAGGACCCCCGCGAGCGCCCCGCCGAGAAGCGCCAGGCCGCCGACGACCGGCACCGCCGCTTCACCTCCGAGACCTCCGACTTCCTGTCCCACCTGGCCCTGTGGCGCTACGTCAGGGAGCAGCAGCAGGAGCTCTCCTCCTCGGCCTTCCGCCGGATGTGCAAGTCCGAGTTCCTGAACTACCTGCGGATACGCGAGTGGCAGGACGTCTACACCCAGCTGCGCACGGTCGCCAAGCAGCTCGGCGTGACGATCGACGAACCGCACCCGGACGCCGAGCCCGACGCCGACCGGATCCACCAGGCCCTGCTGTCCGGACTGCTCTCCCACATCGGCCTGTTCGACGTGGAGAAGCGCGAGTACGGCGGCGCCCGCGGCTCGCGGTTCGCGGTCTTCCCCGGCTCGGGCCTGTTCAAGAAGCCGCCGCGCTGGGTGATGTCCGCCGAGTTGGTGGAGACCTCCCGGCTGTGGGCCCGGGTCAACGCGAAGATCGAGCCGGAGTGGGTCGAGCCGCTGGCCGGCCACCTGATCAAGCGGACGTACAGCGAGCCGCACTGGGAGAAGAAGGCCGGCGCCGTGCTGGCGTACGAGAAGGTGACGCTGTACGGCGTCCCGATCGTCGCCCAGCGCAAGGTCAACTACGGCCGGATCGACCAGGAGCTCTGCCGCGAGCTGTTCATCCGCAACGCGCTGGTGGAGGGCGACTGGGAGACCCACCACCGGTTCTTCGCGGCCAACCGCACGCTGCTCTCCGAGGTCGAGGAGCTGGAGAACCGGGCCCGCCGCCGCGACATCATGGTGGACGACCAGACCCTCTTCGACTTCTACGACGCCCGGCTGCCGGAGGACGTCGTCTCCACCCGGCACTTCGACTCCTGGTGGAAGAAGGCCCGGCACGACCAGCCGGACCTGCTGAACTTCGAGAAGTCGATGCTGATGAACGAGTCGGCCGGCGGGGTCACCGAGGCCGACTACCCGGACTACTGGCAGCAGGGCAAGCTCCGCTTCAAGCTGACGTACCAGTTCGAGCCGGGCAGCGACGCGGACGGCGTGACCGTGCACATCCCGCTGCCGGTGCTGAACCAGGTCACCTCCGAGGGCTTCGACTGGCAGATCCCGGGCCTGCGCGCGGAGCTGGTCACGGCGTACATCCGGGCGCTGCCGAAGGCGCTGCGGCGCAACTTCGTCCCGGCCCCGGACTTCGCGGCCGCCGCGCTGCGCCAGGTGCGGGACCGTCAGGAGCCGCTGTTGCCGACCCTGGAGCGGGTCCTGCAGCGGATGTCGGGCATCGTGATCCCGCCGGAGGCCTGGGACGACTCCCGGGTGCCGGACCACCTGCGGGTGACCTTCCGGGTGGTGGACGGCAAGCGCAAGCTGGCCGAGTCCAAGGACCTGGAGGACCTGCGGCTGAAGCTCAAGCCGAAGCTCAGCGAGACGCTCTCCTCCGCCGCGTCCGGTCAGGGCATCGAGCGGCGCGGCCTGAACGCCTGGCCGGAGGGGCTGCCGACGCTGCAGCGCACCTTCGAGCAGCGCTCGCGCGGCCACTCGCTGCGGGCCTACCCCGCACTGGTGGACGAGGTCGACTCGGTGGCGATCAAGCTCTACGACACCCCGGAGGACCAGCAGCAGGCGATGTGGGCCGGCACCCGGCGGCTGCTGATGCTGCGGATCAACTCCCCCGCCAAGTCGATCCAGGGCCGTCTGGGCAACCAGGCCAAGCTCGCCCTCTCGCACAACCCGCACGGCTCGGTGCCCGCCTTGTTCGAGGACGTCGTGGCGGCCGCCACCGACCGGCTGATGGCCCTGCACGGCGGCCCGGCCTGGGACGAGGCCGCCTTCACCAAGCTGTACGACAAGGTCCGGGCCGACCTGTACGAGCTGTCCGCGGACACCACGCTGAAGACGGCGACCGCACTGATCGCCTTCCAGAAGGCGTCGAACCGGCTGAAGACGGTGAGCAGCCCGGTCCTGCTGACCGCGGTCAACGACGTCCGGCTGCACCTGGCGTCGCTGGTGCACGCCGGCTTCGTCACCGAGACCGGCTGGCAGCGGCTGCCCGACCTGAAGCGCTATCTGATCGCGGTCGACCGCCGTCTGGAGGCGCTGCCGAACCACCCACAGCGGGACCTCCAGCACCTGCAGAAGGTCCAGGACGTCCAGCGGGCCTACGGCGAGCTGCTGGCCAGGGTCCCGGCCGGCCGGCAGCCGTCGGCGGAGGTCCGGCAGATCCGCTGGATGATCGAGGAGCTCCGGGTGAGCTTCTTCGCCCAGGGGCTGGGCACCCCGGCCCCGGTCTCCGAGAAGCGCATCCTCAAGGCGATGGAGGCCGCCGCGGGCACGCTCTGAGCTGCGACGGGGGCCTCCGGCGGCCGGTTCGACCTGGGGGCCCCACATGCAGTACGATCTGTCTTGTTCGCAGCGAGAGCAGGCGGACGAGGATCAGATCTCTGGTCCCGTGGAGCAGTTGGTTAGCTCGCCACCCTGTCAAGGTGGAGGTCGCGGGTTCAAGTCCCGTCGGGATCGCCGTAGCGAGAGGCCCGGAACCGTAAGGTTCCGGGCCTCTGCGTTTTCCCCGACGCCCCGTCAGGCCCGTCGGACGCCTCGCACCTACCCCGTCCAGGTCTAGACCACAAGGTAACGGACGCGTGACGGGCGTCACTTATCTTTTCCTGAGATCCGAGATCCCGAACCCCCCTCGGAGTCGCCATAATTTAATATATAAAATTGCACTGGTATTCACTGAATTCCCCCCACCCCCACCGGCCCCAATAGGAATGCCCGATTCCGGGCGCCCGCCGCTCGGATTTCCGGACATGCCGAAGGGGCCGCATCCCGGACCCGGCGGAGTCCAGGGATACAGCCCCTTCGGAAATGACGTCAGCGAGGCCGTCAGGCCTCGGTACGCTGCGCCGGAATCCCGGCCAGCAGAGCACGCACCTCCGCCTCACGGTACCGGCGGTGGCCGCCGAGAGTGCGAATAGACGTGAGCTTGCCGGCCTTGGCCCAACGGGTAACCGTCTTGGGGTCAACGCGGAACATCGTGGCTACCTCTGCCGGCGTCAGCAGCGGCTCAGCGTCAGGGGTACGAGCGGTCATGAGCGGCCTCCTCGGGAGAACCGAACCAGGGCGGTTCTATCCTTCAAATTCTGCACCTTGGCCCGCGATGCCCGAAATGGCACAGACGGGCCGAGTCGGTTATAGGACGAACGGCTTGTCCTGGTGTCTACAACTACACCATCCGTCCAGCCCCATCGACCAAACCGCCAAAATTGACCCCTCACGGGTTCAAGAGTGACGGAAGGCCATGGACCCTCCCATAGCGGACAGTCACCCTGCGGTGACGTCCGGTTACGACAGGACCAGACCCGCTGTTTCTCCGCAAAGGACACACTGCCGTCAGATCCACCCAAAAGTGGACACACCTGAGTGAACTTGGGCTGGTTGTCCCATTTTTGCACATAGGGGTAAGTTCGCGTCAACGGTGAGTAGTGTCACGTTCGAGAGGTATTGACCCGAACCGGGACCATGGTCACGGGCCGGGAGCCGAAGGTCCGTACCTTCCTCACCACATCCTCACCCGTCCCACTGACATCGGACCAGACCCCCGCGGCCCGCACGGGATGAGCGGCCGTCAGCTGGTGTGCCGCAGCGCCAGCACCCGCCGCCAGCGCGCCGTCACCGACTCGTACGCCCGGGCCGCCGCCGCGCCGTCCCCGGCCCGCAGGGCGCCCAGCCCGACCTCGATCTCCCCGACCGAGTGCTCCTCGGCCAGCCAGCCCGGCCCGAGCAGGTGCACCAGCCCGCCGTAGTCCAGTTCCACCAGGGAGCGCGGGTGGAACTCCTCCAACCACCGGCCGACCTGCTCCACCCCCTTCACCAGCCCGCGCGGCCGCCCCGGCTCCGCGGGGGTGCGCAGCCGCAGCGCCCGGTACCCGCGGGCCACCCGGCGGCGGGCCTGCACCATCGAGGTCAGGTAGAACAGCGCGGCCGGCTCCCCGCCGCCCTCCCCGCCGCCCTGCGCGCCACCGGCCGGCACCGCGGGCAGGTACCGGCGGTCCTCCTCGCCGAACGGCACGAACCAGCGCAGCGGCACCTCCCACCGGCTGCTCTGGATCCACGGCCGGGCGTCCGGGTGCGCGAGGCGCCAGCGCTCGTGGTCGGCCGTCGCGGCGGCCCGCGCGGCCGGCGGCAGGACGGTGTCCAGCAGGGCGGCCGGCAGCGCCGCGGACAGCTCGTCCAGCGCCTGCCAGCAGCGCAGCCGGGTGGTCCACGGGCAGATGTAGGTGACCCCGTCCACCACCCGCACGTGGGCCCGGCCGTCCTCGCGCTCGGGCAGCGGGCGCGGGGTGCGGGCCGCCAGCTCGGCCAGCGCCGCGCGCTGCTCGGCCAGCGCCGTCCCGGTGACCGGCCGGTCCGGTCCGGCCGCCTGCGGCCCGTGCGCGGCCGCCCAGGCCTGCCAGCGGGCCCGCTCCGGCTCCGGGTAGGCGGCGAGCGGCTCGTACACCCGCAGGTGCGCGGCGTACGGCGGCAGAACCGAGGTGTGCACAGCGGTCACAGACCGCATCGTCGCACGTACCCCGGGCCACCGGGGAGGGTGCCGACCGGGCCGTCGGTCCGTTATGCCTCAGGGACCGTCAGGGGGCAGCTCGGGGCCCGCCTCCGGGGCTAGGCTTCGACACAGACGCCCGCACCACAGTCGCGGGCCCGCAAATACTGGAGTCACCACAGTGACCGACGTACACACCGCATCCGCCTCGCACACCGCACCGGGCGTGCTCGGCAGGATCTTCGGTACCGCTCAGGACGGCACGCCCGGCGACGGCCACGAGCAGGTCGTCCTCTGCCACGACCGGTCCTCCGGGCTCAAGGCGATCATCGCCATCCACTCCACCGCGCTCGGCCCCGCCCTCGGCGGCACCCGCTTCCACCGGTACGACACCGAGGAGGAGGCACTGGAGGACGCGCTGCGGCTGTCCCGCGGCATGAGCTACAAGAACGCGCTGGCCGGGCTCGACCTCGGCGGCGGCAAGGCCGTCATCATCGGCGACCCCAACGAGGTGAAGACCGAGGCGCTGCTGCGCGCCTACGGCCGCTTCGTGCAGTCCCTGCGCGGTCGCTACATCACCGCCTGCGACGTGGGCACGTACGTCCAGGACATGGACGTGGTGGCGCGGGAGACCGAGTTCGTCACCGGCCGCTCGCCGGAGAACGGCGGCGCCGGCGACTCCTCCATCCTCACCGCCTTCGGCGTCTTCCAGGGCATGCGCGCCTCCGCGCAGGCCCGCTGGGGCCAGCCCACCCTGCGCGGCCGCCGGGTCGGCGTGGCGGGCGTCGGCAAGGTCGGCCACTACCTGGTCGGCCACCTGGTCGCGGACGGCGCCTCGGTGGTCGTCACGGACGTCTCCGAGGCCGCCGTGAACCGGGTCCGGGCCGCCCACCCGGAGGTCGAGGTGGTCGCCGACAGCGCCGCCCTGCTCCAGGCCAAGCTGGACGTCTACGCCCCCTGCGCGCTCGGCGGCGCGCTGGACGACCTCACGGTGGCCGCGCTCGGCGCGGAGGGCACCGCGGTGGTCTGCGGCGCGGCCAACAACCAGCTGGCCCACCCCGGCGTCGAGAAGGACCTGGCCGACCGCGGCATCCTCTACGCACCGGACTACCTGGTGAACTCCGGCGGCGTGATCCAGGTCGCGGACGAGATCGAGGGCTTCAACTTCGAGCGCGCCAAGAACAAGGCCACCAAGATCTTCGACACCACGCTGGAGATCTTCACCCGGGCCTCGCTGGACGGCGTCCCGCCGGCGGTCGCCGCCGACCGCCTGGCCGAGAAGCGGATGCGCGAGATCAGCGCCCTGCGCTCGGTCCTGCTCCCCGGCGCACGCAGGGCCTGACGCTGAGTGAGGGGGGCGGATCCGGTTCGCCCCCCTCGCATCACAATGTGGAACCGGATTCTCAGTTCGTAGCCCGATCGGGGGATCCTCGGGGCCCCGTCAGGGGATAATCTCTGCGGGTACGACGGGTCCGGCCAAGCTCCGGGCAGCCTGGAAAAGCCCCGAAACCCTCCTGTGACCTGGATCGACCCGGTCTCGGGGGGCGACGGTGCGCGCCACGTCACACGCGTGACGTACCGTACGGCGGCGGAAACAGGTACCGTTAATGCTCCAAGGGACGGCTTTCCCACTTCGGGCAGGCCGGCCTGATGATCCACACGTGTCAGACTCGGGGCCGTGAGCCCCATCGTTGAGGGGGTCGACCCATGGGGCGCGGCCGGGCCAAGGCCAAGCAGACGAAGGTCGCCCGCGAGCTGAAGTACAACAGCGGCGGGTTCGATGCCAACCGTCTGTCCAGCGAGCTGGGCGTATCGCCCTCTACCGCTTCGATCGAGCCTGAGCCGATCGAGGACGAGGACGAGGACGATCCCTACGCGGCGTACGCGGATTACTACGCCGACGATGAGGACGACGACGCGGAGGCCGACAGCGGCCAGTCCCGCCGCCGGGCGTAACAGCTGACTCCGGGCCGGTCCGGGCGCTCATCGAGCGCCGGGCCGGTCTTCGGCGTACCCGCGGACGGCCGCCGCCGCACACGCCCGAGGGGCCCCCGGTGTTCCGGGGGCCCCTCGGTGTGACGGGCGGGGCTCCGGGCCCCGGCTCAGGCGAGTTCGAAGCCGTCGTACGCGTTGTAGAGGGCCGCGCCGCCGTCGTGCTCGGCCCCGCGGTCCACGATGTCGCCCAGCAGCCAGGCCTCGACGCCGCGGTCCTCCAGGATCGACAGCACCACGTCCACCGACTCCGGCGGGACGACGGCGACCATGCCGACGCCCATGTTCAGGGTCTTCTCGATCTCCGGCGCGGTCATCCGGCCGACCTGGGCGACGGTCTGGAAGACCGGCAGCGGCGACCAGGTGCCGCGGTCCAGGCGGGCGTGCAGGCCCTCCGGGATGACCCGGGCCAGGTTGGCGGCGAGGCCGCCGCCGGTGACGTGCGAGAAGGCGTGGACCTCGGTGGCCCGGGTGAGGGCGAGGCAGTCCAGCGAGTAGATCCGGGTCGGCTCCAGCAGCTCCTCCCCGAGGGTCCGGCCGAACTCCTCGACCTGGCGGTCGAGCTTCCAGCCGGCCTGGTTGAGCAGCACGTGGCGCACCAGCGAGTAGCCGTTGGAGTGCAGGCCGGAGGCGGCCATCGCGATCACCACGTCGCCCGCGCGGACCCGCGCGGCGCCCAGCAGCGCGTCGGCCTCGACCACGCCGGTGCCGGCCCCGGCCACGTCGTAGTCGTCCGGGCCCAGCAGGCCGGGGTGCTCGGCGGTCTCGCCGCCGATCAGCGAGCAGCCGGCCAGGGTGCAGCCCTCGGCGATGCCCTTGACGATGGCGGCGACCCGCTCAGGGTGGACCTTGCCGACGCAGATGTAGTCGGTCATGAAGAGCGGCTCGGCGCCGCAGACCACCAGGTCGTCGACGACCATGCCGACCAGGTCGTGGCCGATGGTGTCGTGCTTGTCCATGGCCTGGGCGATGGCCACCTTGGTGCCCACGCCGTCGGTGGCGGAGGCCAGCAGCGGGCGCTCGTAGCGCTTGAAGGCGGAGGCGTCGAAGAGGCCGGCGAAGCCGCCGATGCCACCGACCACCTCGGGACGGTTGGTCTTGCGCACCCACTGCTTCATGAGCTCGACGGCGCGGTCGCCGGCCTCGATGTCGACGCCTGCGGCGGCGTAGGTGGCGCCGCTCTGGTTGCTGGTCACTGCGGTGGCCCTTTCGGGTCAGTGGGGGCTGGAAATCAGGGGGTGGTCAACCACAGGGGCGCGGGAGTCGACGCGGCCGCGGCACGGGGTGCGTACCGGTGCGGCCGCGCGGTCCCCCGCGCCCCTGCCGTGGTTGCCCATCGGGACACGCTCTACGGTCGCCGCAGCGCGTCCGCCGCGCCGGCGCCGCCGAGCAGCGACTGCACGCCGTCCAGGTCGCTGGTGGGCTTGCCGCGGACGGCCTGGGCCTTCTGGCCCCCGGCGATCTCGGCCTCCAGCAGCAGCTTGCCGAGCAGCGCCGGGTCCGGCAGCTCCATCGGGTACTCGCCGTCGAAGCAGGCCCGGCAGAGGTTGTCCTTGGGCTGTGCGGTGGCCTCGATCATGCCTTCGATCGAGATGTAGGCGAGCGAGTCCGCGCCGAGCGTGCGGCCGATCTCCTCGATGGTCATGCCGTTGGCGATCAGCTCCGCCCGGGTGGCGAAGTCGATGCCGAAGAAGCACGGCCACTTGACCGGCGGCGAGGAGATCCGGATGTGCACCTCGGCGGCGCCCGCCTCGCGGAGCATCTTCACCAGCGCGCGCTGGGTGTTGCCGCGGACGATCGAGTCGTCGACGACCACCAGGCGCTTGCCCCGGATGACTTCCTTGAGCGGGTTGAGCTTGAGCCGGATGCCGAGCTGGCGGATGGTCTGGCTGGGCTGGATGAAGGTGCGGCCCACGTAGGCGTTCTTCACCAGGCCGGAGCCGTACGGGATGCCACTGGCCTCGGCGTACCCGATCGCGGCGGGGGTGCCGGACTCGGGCGTCGCTATCACCAGGTCGGCCTCGACCGGGGCCTCCCTGGCCAGCTTGCGGCCCATCTCCACCCGGGAGAGGTGCACGTTGCGGCCGGCGATGGAGGTGTCGGGGCGGGCCAGGTAGACGTACTCGAAGACGCAGCCCTTGGGCTTGGCCTCGGCGAAGCGGGACGTCCGCATGCCGTTCTCGTCGATGGCGATGAGCTCGCCGGGCTCCACCTCGCGGATGAAGGAGGCGCCGCAGATGTCGAGCGCCGCCGTCTCGGAGGCGACCACCCAGCCGCGCTCCAGCCGGCCGAGCACCAGCGGGCGGATGCCCTGCGGGTCGCGGGCGGCGTAGAGGGTGTGCTCGTCCATGAAGACCAGCGAGAACGCGCCCTTGACCTTGGGCAGGATCTCCTTGGCGGTCTCCTCGATGGAGAGGTCCGGGTAGCCGGCCAGCAGGGCCGTCACCAGGTCGGTGTCGTTGGTCGCCGCGGACCGGCCGGAGCGGGAGACGTGCTCCTCGCCCGGCAGTTCGGCGACCATCGCCGCCAGTTCGGCGGTGTTCACCAGGTTTCCGTTGTGCCCGAGGGCAAGCGAACCGTGAACGGTCGCCCGGAAGGTCGGTTGGGCGTTCTCCCAGACCGAGGACCCGGTGGTCGAGTAGCGGGCATGTCCGACGGCGATATGCCCGTGCAGGGATCCCAGCGAGGTCTCGTCGAAGACCTGGGAGACGAGCCCCATGTCCTTGAAGACCAGAATCTGGGAGCCGTTGCTCACTGCGATGCCCGCGGATTCCTGTCCGCGGTGCTGCAGGGCATAGAGGCCGAAGTACGTGAGCTTCGCGACCTCCTCGCCGGGGGCCCAGACTCCGAAGACGCCGCAAGCGTCCTGGGGGCCTTTCTCGCCGGGAAGAAGATCGTGATTGAGTCGTCCGTCACCACGTGGCACGCCTTCGAGTCTAGGGCAGTTCCGCACGCCTTCCCGAACAGGGGAGCCCCCGGATATTGGCCGATCGAATGGCGACGCGCGTAGACAAAACCCCTTACACGCCGGCGCATTTCTCGATCGGCAATTGGGTGAACCGGCGCACGCCCTTGTCACGCGCGCCCGGCGCGCGGATCGCAAAGCTGACGCACCGTCGAATCGCACACCCCGACGTGATGCTGCTCACCCGGCGGGCAGCATCAGTTCCCACGCCCCGGCGTGGACCGTCCAGGTGCGCGCCCGGACCGGCCCGACCCTTGCGCCGTCCGCCTCGTAACCGAAGTGCCGGCCCGCCACCCGCAGCGCGGCGACCCGGTGCCGCTGCACGGCGCCGCCCAGGTCGACGGTGAGCTCCAGGACCCCGTCCACCGGCACCACCCTCAGCAGCCGGACCGGCTGGTGGAGGTCGGCCAGCAGCCGGCCGTCCGCCTCGACCCTCAGTTCGACCCCGGACGCCTTCGCCTGCTCGGCCGCAGCGAATTTCGCCCATAGCGAACGCAAGCCACCCGGCCGGCCCAACGGATCGCCCTGCTGCGGGGGTGCGATCCGGACCTCGGAGAGCACCACCCCGCCGCCGTCGTCCACCACCAGGTCCAGCTTGCGGGGGGCGCCGCCGAGCACCACCCGGGCCGCCGCGACCGGCTCCACCGGGACCCCCAGCGCCCGCAGCGCCCCGGTGCCCGCGGGCCGGCCCACCGGAACCGCGCCGACCGGGTCCGTACCCAACTCGCGCTGGCGGTGCAGGGCCTGCAGCACCCGCTGGAGCGCCAGATCGGATCCGATCACGACCGGTCGGCGGCGACCCCGGTGCGACAGCACCCGGTCGAGTTCGGACGGGCTCTCGGGCAGTGCCACCTTGACGTCCGCGCCGCCGCACAGCACGTCCTTGGCGATCCGCACCGACTCGCCGTCGGTCCGCCTGGCCACCGGGTCGAGGAGGACCAGCAGCGGGCCGGGGCCGCCGCGGTCCGCGGGGTGGGATGCGGGCGTGGACAGGGACGACACGACCGGTCCTTCCTCAGGTAATCTCTCGGTGCAAGAGCCCCTTGCGCTATTGCGCCAGGGGCTTCGTCTATCTCGGGTCAGACTGCGGCCTACGCAGGATGCCCCAACCGGAAGGGGTGTACGCCTGTGCCGGCACTCGTGCTCGTTGGCGCCCAGTGGGGGGACGAGGGCAAGGGGAAGGCGACCGACCTCCTCGGTGGCTCCGTCGACTACGTCGTTCGTTACCAGGGCGGCAACAACGCCGGCCACACGGTGGTCATCGGCGATCAGAAGTATGCACTGCACCTGCTGCCTTCCGGCATCCTCAGCCCGAATGTGACGCCGGTGATCGGCAACGGCGTCGTCATCGACCCGGGCGTGCTGCTCTCCGAGCTCAGCGGTCTGAACGAGCGGGGCATCGACACCTCGAAGCTTCTGATCTCGGGCAACGCCCACCTGATCACCCCGTACCACCGCACCCTGGACAAGGTCACCGAGCGCTTCCTCGGCAAGCGCCGGATCGGCACCACCGGCCGCGGCATCGGCCCGACCTACGCGGACAAGATCAACCGCGTCGGCATCCGGGTGCAGGACCTCTTCGACGAATCGATCCTCCGCCAGAAGGTCGAGGCGGCGCTGCACGACAAGAACCAGCTGCTGGTCAAGCTCTACAACCGCCGGGCCGTCCCGGCCGAGCTGGTGGTCGAGGAGTACCTCGGCTACGCCGACAAGATCCGCCCCTTCCTCGCCGACACCACGCTGGTGCTGGACGAGGCGCTGAAGGCGAACAAGGTCGTCCTGCTGGAGGGCGGCCAGGGCACCCTGCTGGACGTGGACCACGGCACGTACCCGTTCGTGACCTCGTCCAACCCGACCGCGGGCGGCGCCTGCACCGGCGCGGGCATCGGCCCGACCAAGATCGACCGGGTCATCGGCATCCTGAAGGCGTACACCACCCGCGTCGGCTCGGGCCCGTTCCCGACCGAGCTGCTGGACGAGGACGGCGACGCGCTGCGCCGGATCGGCGGCGAGCGCGGTGTGACCACCGGTCGCGACCGCCGCTGCGGCTGGTTCGACGCCGTGATCGCCCGCTACGCGACCCGGGTCAACGGTCTGACCGACTTCTTCCTCACCAAGCTCGACGTCCTCACCGGCTGGGAGCAGATCCCGGTCTGCGTCGCGTACGAGATCGACGGCAAGCGCGTCGACGAGCTCCCGTACAACCAGTCCGACTTCCACCACGCCAAGCCGGTCTACGAGACGCTGCCGGGCTGGTCCGAGGACATCAGCAAGGCCCAGACCTTCTCCGACCTGCCGAAGAACGCGCAGGCCTACGTGAAGGCGCTGGAGGAGATGTCGGGCGCCCCGATCTCCGCGATCGGCGTCGGCCCCGGCCGGACCGAGACGATCCAGATCAACTCGTTCATCTGACCGCAGGCGCGCCCGCGCGCTCGCCGGCCGGCCCGAAGGCCCCGCACCCGGGTGGTGCGGGGCCTTCGCACTTCCCGCTCCCACCTCATTGCACTAGTTCATATTCATCTTGCATCTAGTTCAAACTGGGGCTAGCTTCGGGCCCATGACCGCCAAGACGCCCGTCCCCGTCACCCTCACCGGCACCCACGTCCGGCTGGAGCCGCTCGCCCCCGAGCACACGCCCGACCTGTTCGCGGCGGCCGGCGGCGACGAGGAGGTCTGGCGGTGGATCCCTGTGCCCGTCCCGCGGACCGAGCAGGAACTGCGAAAGGTCGTCGGCGACCGGATCGCCGACCCGAACTGCCTGCCGTTCGCGGTGATCCAACTCGCCACCGGCCGCGCGGTGGGCGTGACCTGCTACTACGACTTCAGCGCCGAGGACGAGCTGTTGGAGATCGGCGGCACCTGGTACGGCCGCTCGGTGTGGCGCAGCGCGATCAACACCGAGTCCAAGCTGCTGCTCCTTCACCACGCGTTCGAGGAGCTCGGGGTCGGCCGGGTCTGCTGGAAGACCGACCACCTCAACGAGCGCTCGCAGAACGCCATCCGGCGGCTCGGTGCCAGCTACGAGGGCACGTTCCGGCGGGCCAGGCGGCGGCCGGACGGGAGCTGGCGGGACAGTGTCTGGTTCTCGATGCTCGGCGACGAGTGGCCCGCCGCCAGGGCCCGGCTGAGCGAGCGGCTGGCAGCGGGCCACCGGGCCGGCTGAACCGGGGTCAGGCGATCGAGGCCGCGACGATCGCGGCGACCGAGACGTTGCACGCGGCGGTGACCCACACCGCCGGGTGCGGCTCCGGGTCGACCAGGATGGCGCCCAGCCGGCCCGGGGTGAGCAGGTCGACCAGCCAGAACGCGACCGCCATCAGCACCAGCCCGAGCAGGCCGAACAGCGCGGTCGAGGCCAGGCCCTTCCCGAACTCGTCGTAGGTGTAGAGGATCGCGGTGAAGACGATGCCGCCGATCCCGAGCAGGGCCGAGCTGAGCACCAGGGCCGCGTTGCGGTTGCGCTCCTCCCAGATCTGCCGGCCGAGCCTGCCCGGGGTCAGCAGGTCGACCAGGCCGACTCCGAGCAGCAGCAGGCCGATGCCGACCGCGCCGAACACGGCGGCGTGTCCCAGGCCGTTGGCGATGTCGTTCATGGCGGGTCCCCCTCGCGTCAAGGATCGGCAAAAGATATCCCATGGCCGGCGTCCCGAGGCCGCCGAGTACCATCCCCGCATGACCCGGCACCCCACCGAACCGGCCGCCCGCCGGCGCTCCGGCGCCGTGGCCCTGGGCATGGTCGGCACCCTCGCCCTGGCCCTGACCGGCTGCGCGGCCGACGACGCCGCGCCGCGCCGCTGCGTCGACCCCGGGACCCTCAAGGTGCTGGACGACCACTCCTGCGGTGACAGCCGCTCGGCCGGCCGCTGGTACTACTGCGGCTCCGGCTCACTGACCGCGGCCGGCGGCACATTCGAACAGGCCGCCACCAAGCGCGGCGGTTTCGGCTGCCCGAGCGGCGGCGGATCCGGCTCGGGCGGGGGCTGACCGCGGTGCGCCGGCACACCCTCGAACCGCGCCCGGGCTGGCAGGCCACCGTCGAGGGCCAGGGCCTGATCTACGCCGTCTGCGAGGACCCCTGCAACCAGGGCGGCCCGCACGCCTACTGGGACGAGAGCGCGTACTACGAGTTCTCGCTGCCCGAGGTCGAGGCACTGGAGGAGGTGGTCGAGGAGCTGCACGCGCTGAGCCTGGCGGCCGCCGACCACGTGGTGCGCACGGGGCGCTTCGCGGACTACGGGATCACCGACCCCCGACTGGCCGAGGTGGTCGCGGAGTCCTGGCGGCGCAGGGCGGAACAGCCCGCGCTCTACGGACGGTTCGACCTCGCGTACGACGGGACCGGTCCGGCCAAGATGTTCGAGTACAACGCGGACACCCCGACCTCGCTGATCGAGGCGGCGAGCCCGCAGTGGTTCTGGATGGAGGAACGCTTCCCCGGCGCCGACCAGTGGAACTCGCTGCACGAGCGGCTGGTCGCCGCCTGGGCCCGGCAGAGTCCCCTGCTGCCGCCCGGTCCGGTGCACTTCGCGCACTCGCGCGGCGACACCGAGGGCGAGGACTGGATGACCACCCTCTACCTCCAGGAGACCGCCGAGCAGGCCGGGCTGACGACCTCCTCGATCGCCATGGAGGACATCGGCTGGGACGGGCTGACCGGGCGCTTCGTCGACCTGGAGCAGCGCTTCATCCGCTCGGTCTTCAAGCTCTACCCGTGGGAGTGGCTGGTCGGGGACGAGTTCGGCGGGCAGCTGCTGGACGGCATCGACCTCGGCGGCGCGACCGGCTCGACCCTGTGGATCGAGCCGGCCTGGAAGATGCTGCTCTCCAACAAGGCCCTGCTGGCCGTCCTGTGGGAGCTCAACCCGGGCCACCCCAACCTGCTGCCCGCGTACCTGGACGGGCCGCGCGAGCTGGCCGGCACCACCGGGTACGCGGCCAAGCCGCTGCTCGGCCGGGAGGGGGCGGGCGTCCGGATCGTCGGACCCGACGGCTCGCAGACCCGCCTGGCCGACTGGGCCGGCGACCCGGACCGGTACGGCGCAGAGGGGTCCTGCTACCAGCAGCTGCACCCACTGCCCGACTTCGACGGCAACCGCCCGGTGCTCGGCGCCTGGGTGGTGGACGGCGAGGCCGCCGGGCTCGGCATCCGCGAGACGGACGACAGCCCGATCACCCACCAGGGCGCCCGCTTCCTCCCGCACCTCATCCGCTGAACGCGGCTCAGTCGTTGTGCGAGACCAGCTGGTCCACGCAGACGGCGACCGCCAGCACCAGGCCGGCGTCGGCGCCGTCCGCGACCCGGACGCCGTAGGTGTCCCGGATCCGGAACCACTTGCGGGACACCTCGGCGATCTCCTCGCCGTCCTGCTCGACCCGGAAGTCCTTGTCGATCAGGTCGCCGTGGATCTCCCACTCGCGGCCGTCCTCGAACTCCACGTGGTACTTGTCGCGGAACGGCGTGAAGAGCTTCTTGCGGACGGTGGCGACCACGTCCCCGTCGGCGTTCTCGATCTTCATGGCGTCCCGGACCGTGATCACCTTCTCCTTGATCACGGCGACCACCTGCCCGGCCGCGTCCTTCAGCTCGAAGGTGTCGCGCAGCCGCAGCACCTTCCCGTCCACCAGGAACGCCTTCTCGCCGTCCTCGCTCTCGATCCAGTAGTCGTCGCCCACCGCGAACAGCCGTTCCCTGACCACGTACTTCATCCCGCAACCCGCCTGTCGTCGCCGTCACTGCCCGGTCCGACCGCCCGAAGACCCCGGCGGCCGCCGCCAGCGTAGACCCGGGGCCGCCGTCCCACGCCGGGGGCCGACCGGTGGCCGGGACGTGTCGGAGCCCGCGGCGCCGGTGCGGCGCGCCGACGGGTCCGGGGACCCCCCCCGGCCCCGCGCGGCGGGCGCCCGGAATGCGGGCACCGTGCGTGGGGTTTGTTGGAGGCATGGCTTATCGAGCACGCGTACGCGCCCCCGAGCTGGTGGGCAAGGGTGGCTGGCTGAACACCGGCGGCAAGGATCTGTCGCTGGCGGACTTCCGCGGCAAGATCGTCGTACTGGACTTCTGGACGTTCTGCTGCATCAACTGCCTCCACGTCCTGGACGAACTCCGGGAGCTGGAGGAGAAGCACCGCGACACCGTCGTGATCGTCGGCGTCCACTCGCCCAAGTTCGTCCACGAGGCGGACCACCAGGCCGTGGTCGACGCCACCGCCCGGTACGAGGTGCACCACCCGGTGCTGGACGACCCGGAGCTGGTGACCTGGAAGCAGTACGCCGTGCGGGCCTGGCCGACCCTGGTGGTGGTCGACCCCGAGGGGTACGTGGTGGCCCAGCACGCCGGGGAGGGGCACGCGCACGCGATCGCCCGGCTGGTCGAGGAGCTGGAGACGGAGCACACCGCCAAGGGCACGCTGCGCCGCGGCGACAGCCCGTACGTCCCGGCCGAGCCCGCGGCGGGCGACCTGCGCTTCCCCGGCAAGGCCGTCCGGCTGCCCGACGGCCACTACCTGGTGGCCGACTCCGGGCACCACTCGCTGGTCGAACTGGCCGAGGACGGCGAGACGGTGCTGCGCCGGATCGGCGACGGGGAGCGCGGGCTGGTGGACGGCGCCGCGCCGCGGTTCAGCGAGCCGCAGGGCCTGGCGCTGGTGCCGGACGGCCTCGGCCTCGGCTACGACGTCGTGGTCGCCGACACCGTCAACCACGCGCTGCGCGGGGTCCGGCTGGCCGACGGCACGGTGACCACCCTGGCCGGCACCGGCCGACAGTGGTGGCAGGGCTCCGCCACCGAGGGCCCGGCCCGCGAGGTGGACCTCTCCTCGCCGTGGGACGTCGCCTGGTTCGACGGCCGGGTGTGGATCGCGATGGCCGGTGTGCACCAGCTCTGGGCGTTCGACCCGGCCGGCGGCACCGTCGGCGTCACCGCCGGCACCACCAACGAGGGCCTGGTGGACGGCCCCGCGGCCGAGGCCTGGTTCGCCCAGCCGTCCGGTCTGGCCGTCTCCGCGGACGGCGAGCGGCTCTGGGTCGCCGACGCGGAGACCTCCGCGGTGCGCTGGGTTTCACGTGAAACACTCACCGTGCACACCGCCGTCGGCACCGGACTGTTCGACTTCGGCCACCGCGACGGCGCGGCCGGGCAGGCCCTGCTCCAGCACCCGCTGGGCGTCTCGGTGCTCCCCGACGGCTCGGTGGCGGTCTCGGACACCTACAACCACGCACTGCGCCGCTTCGACCCCGCGACCGGCGAGGTGACCACCCTGGCCACCGACCTGCGCGAGCCCTCCGGCGCGGTGGTGGTGGACGGCGACATCGTGGTGGTGGAGTCCGCGCGGCACCGGCTGACCAGGCTGCGGCTGCCCGAGGAGGCCGTCCGGGTCGAGTCGGTGGCGCACCGCACCCGGCGGGCCGCCACCGAGGTCGCCCCGGGCCGGCTGCTGCTGGACGTGGTCTTCTCCGCCCCGAGCGGCCAGAAGCTGGACGAGCGCTACGGCCCCTCCACCCGGCTGCTGGTCAGCTCGACCCCGCCCGAACTGCTGGTCTCCGGCGCGGGGGCGGACAGCGCGCTCTCCCGCGAGCTGGAGCTGTCGGCCGAGGTCACCGAGGGGGTGCTGCACGTCTCGGCGATGGCGGCGTCCTGCGACGACGACCCGGAGATCGAGTACCCGGCCTGCCACGTGCACCAGCAGGACTGGGGCGTCCCGGTGACGTTGACGCCGGGTGGGGCGGACCGGCTGCCGCTGGTGCTGGCCGGCATGGAGTGACGCCGCGTCGGTCGGGGCCCCGCCCGGGGCCCCGACGGGCCGTCAGCCCTCCAGGAACGCCTTGATCGCGCCGGCCAGCAGGTACGGGTCGTTCGCCCCGCACAGCTCGCGGGCGGAGTGCATGGACAGCGCGGCGATGCCGCAGTCCACCGTGGTGATGCCGAGCCGGGCCGCCGTGATCGGGCCGATGGTGGTGCCGCAGGGCATGGCGTTGTTGGAGACGAAGGTCTGCCACGGCACGCCGGCCTTCTCGCAGGCGGCGGCGAAGACCGCGCGGCCGACACCGTCGGTGGCGTAGCGGTTGTTGACGTTGACCTTGAGGATCGGGCCGCCGTTCGGCATCGGGTGGTGGCCCGGCTCGTGGCGCTCGCTGTAGTTGGGGTGCACCGCGTGGCCCATGTCCGAGGAGAGGCAGACGGTGCCGGCCAGGGCGCGGGCCCGGTCCTCGGCGGTGCCGCCGCGCGCGTGGACGGTGCGCTCCAGGACGTTGCCGAGCAGCGGGCCCTGCGCACCGGTGTCGGACTCGCTGCCGGTCTCCTCGTGGTCGAAGGCGGCGATCACCGGAATGTAGGGCAGCTTGCCGGCGTCGGCGGCGACCACGGCGGCCAGCGCGGCGGTGGAGGCGTGCACGGAGAGCAGGTTGTCCAGTCGCGGCCCGGCCAGCATCTCGCGGTGGCGCCCGAGGTAGGAGGGCGGCTGGACGTCATGGGTCATCAGGTCCCACCCGGCGATGTCGCCGGCCGACACCCCGGCCCGCTCCGCGACGAACTCCATCAGCAGCCCCTCGGTCACGTCGCCGATTCCCCAGATCGGCGTCAGGTGACGCTGCTTGTCGAGCTTGAGGCCCTCGTTGACCTGGCGGTCCAGGTGGATGGCGAGCTGCGGGACGCGCAGCAGCGGCTCGTCGATCTGCACCAGCCGGGTGGAGCCGTCGCGCAGCACCAGCCGACCGGAGAGGCCGAGGTCGCGGTCGAGCCAGGTGTTCAGCGGCACCCCGCCGTAGATCTCCACGGCCACCTGCCGCCAGCCGGCCGACCCGGTGTCCGGTACCGGCTTGACCCGCAGGTTGGGCGAGTCGGTGTGCGAGCCGACGACCCGGAACGGGGTCTGCGGGCCCGCCCCCTCGGGGACGTACCAGGCGATCATCGCGCCGCCGCGGATCACGTACCGGCCCCCGGTCGTCCCGTCCCACGCGTCGGTCTCGGAGATCCGCCGGAACCCGACCTTCTCCAGCCGCTCCGCGGCGCTCGCCACCGCGTGGAAGGGCGAGGGTGAGGCGGTGAGGTAGGCGATCAGGTCGTCGGTGTGCGTCCGGTCGAAGTAGGCCGGGCGGGCAGCGGTCGACATGTTGCTCCTGAGTTGAGGGAGTTCGGACGCCGGATGGGGGACCGGCTCCGCACCTGAGCATATGCCCGTACACGGACATGACACCGTGAACTCAAGAACGGTGACACAACGGTGAGCATTGATGCCCAGCTGCGACATCGGCCCCGGCCCCGGCACCTGCGGATCGGCTTCCCGACGGGTGTTTCCGGGCCTCCCGACCGGCCGGTCCGGGCTTCCCCGGTGTCCCGGAGCAGGACCGGACGGCCTGCGGCGACCGGCGGCGACCGGCGGCGACCGGCGGCGACCGGCGGCGACCGGCGGACGGAACACCGCGGGGCCCGGTGGTGTACCGGGCCCCGCGGTGTGAGGGTGGGTCAGGCGGTCGGAACGGCGAGGCCTAGAAGGCCTCCTCCGCGAGGTCCATGATCTCGTTGTCGACGCCCTCGGCGATCAGGCGCTGCGGGGTGACGGTGGGCAGGACGTTGCGGGCGAAGAAGCGCGCCGCGGCGACCTTGCCCTGGTAGAACGGGACGTCCTTCTCGGAGGCGCCCGCCGCCAGCTTCGCCAGCGCCACGGAGGCCTGACGCAGCAGCAGCCAGCCGACCACGACGTCGCCGGAGACCATCAGCAGGCGGGTGGTGTTGAGGCCCACCTTGTACATGTTCTTGACGTCCTGCTCGACCGAGGAGAGATCGGCCAGCAGCTTGCCGACGATCGCCTCCAGGTCACCGGCGGCCTTGGCGAGCAGCTCGCGCTCGGTGGCCAGGGCGTCGCCGCCCTCGGCCGCGCCGAGGAACTTCTGGATCTGCTCGGAGACCGCGGTCAGCGCCTGGCCGCCGTCCTTGACGATCTTGCGGAAGAAGAAGTCCAGGCCCTGGATCGCGGTGGTGCCCTCGTAGAGGGTGTCGATCTTGGCGTCCCGGATGTACTGCTCGATCGGGTACTCCTGCAGGTAGCCGGAGCCACCGAAGGTCTGCAGGGACTGGGCGAGCTGCTCGTACGACTTCTCCGAGCCGTAGCCCTTGACGATCGGCAGCAGCAGGTCGTTCAGGCGCTCGGCGGCCTCGTCCTGCTCGCCGCGCAGGCGGGCGGCGAGGACGTCGTCCTGGGTGGAGGCGGTGAACAGGACCAGCGCGCGCATGCCCTCGGCGTACGCCTTCTGGGTCATCAGCGAGCGGCGGACGTCCGGGTGGTTGGTGATGGTGACCCGGGGGGCGGCCTTGTCCAGGAAGTTGGAGATGTCGGCGCCCTGCACGCGCTCCTTGGCGTACTCCAGCGCGTTCAGGTAGCCGGTGGAGAGGGTGGCGATGGCCTTCGTGCCGACCATCATCCGGGCGAACTCGATGATCTTGAACATCTGGCGGATGCCGTCGACGGTCTCACCGAGCAGCCAGCCCTTGGCCGGGTGCTTGGCGCCGAAGGTCAGCTCGCAGGTGTTGGAGGCCTTGAGGCCCATCTTGTGCTCGACGTTGGTGGCGTAGACGCCGTTGCGCTCGCCGAGCTCACCGGTCTGCCAGTCGAAGTCGAACTTCGGCACGATGTAGAGGCCGAGGCCCTTGGTGCCGAGCTTGCCGCCCTCGGGGCGGGCCAGCACCAGGTGGATGATGTTCTCGGACATGTCGTGCTCGCCCGAGGTGATGAAGCGCTTCACGCCCTCGATGTGCCAGGAGCCGTCCTCCTGCTTGACGGCCTTGGTGCGGCCGGCGCCCACGTCGGAGCCCGCGTCCGGCTCGGTCAGCACCATGGTGGAGCCCCACTGGCGCTCGACCATGCGCAGCGCGACCTGCTGCTGCTCCTCGGTGCCCTCGTCGCTCACGACGCCGGCGAAGGCCGGGCCGGAGGAGTACATCCAGATCGCCGGGTTCGAGCCGAGGATCTGCTCGGCGAACGCCCAGACCAGCGAGGACGGGGTGACCTGGCCGCCGATGGCCTCCGGGATGCCCAGGCGCCACCACTCGGCGTCCATGAAGGTCTGGTAGCTCTTCTTGAAGGAGGCCGGCACCGGGGCGGTGTTGGTCTCCGGGTCGAAGACCGGCGGGTTGCGGTCGGCGTCGACGAAGGACGCGGCGAGGTCGTTCTCGGCGAGGCGCGAGATCTCGCTGAGGATGTTCTTCGCGGTGTCGACGTCCATGTCGGCGAACGGACCGGTGCCGTACACCTGGTCGCGGCCGAACACCTCGAAGAGGTTGAACTCCACGTCCCGCAGGTTGGACTTGTAGTGACCCATGGCCGTTTTCTCCGGTTCGTCGCTTCCGGGGGTCCGCCGCTACGAGCGCCCCACTTACCCGCCAGTAGGCTCCATGATGCTACCGGTTGGTAACTTGTTCAAGCCCTCGAACGTGAAAGCGCTATGAACGTGGTCACGTCCCACAACCCGGGACCCCTGCGCATTGTCCGGATCAGCCGCCGCACAAGGACCCCCGGGCCCGATAGCCTGTCCCTGTGTACGGCTATGAGCAGACCGCATACCAGGGCGACCCCTACCAGCAGCAGACCATGCAGCAGGGGATGAACGGCATGCCCGGCTCCGGTCCGTACGGCGACCCCCAGCAGGCCACCCCCCAGCAGTCTCTCTACCCCGAGCCGTCCCCGCCATCCCTCGCGGACGCCGTCCGGGCCTTCACCACGGGCTCGATGCCGGTCGAGGACTTCCAGGCCATCTTCATCACCTCCAAGGTGTTCTGCCCCCGCGGCGACCGTCCGGGCTTCCTCGCCCTGCACAACACCCCGACGCCGGTGATCCCGATGTTCAGCTCGGTCAAGGAGCTGCGCCGCTACGCCGGCAAGGAGTCCAAGCACTTCAGCGTCAGCGGCGCCGAGGTGCTCGACCTGCTGCCCACCGGCTACGGCTTCGCGCTCGACATGGAGGGCGAGCACCGAATGGTGTTCGACGCGAAGGCGGTCGAGCAGATGGTCGACTTCACCATGCGCCGGATGTACGGCTGAGCCTCCCGGCCGCCGCGCGACACCCCTGACACACCCGAGCAGACCGTCCGGGGCGGCAGCGGCGCAATATGGTTGAAAGTTCAACCTTGCGGTTGGTTGAGAATTGAACTACTCTGGCGGATGTAGGCCACACACCCCCCGAAGGAGGCCGACATGCCCGCCGTGACCGTCGACAACCCGCTGACCCTCCCGCGCGTCGCCACCCCCGACCCGACCCTCACGGTGCCCCGGCCGGTCGTCTCGGTGGTCACCGCCCCCGAGGGCTTCGAGGGCGAGGGCTTCCCGGTCCGCCGGGCGTTCGCCAAGGTCAACCAGAAGTTCCTCGACCCGTTCATCATGATGGACCAGATGGGCGAGGTGGAGTACGCCGCGGGCGAGCCCAAGGGCACCCCCTGGCACCCGCACCGCGGCTTCGAGACCGTCACCTACCTGATCGACGGCGAGTTCATCCACCAGGACTCGCACGGCGGCGGCGGCCACCTCGGCGGCGGCGACACCCAGTGGATGACGGCCGGCTCCGGCATCCTCCACATCGAGACCCCGCCCGAGTCGCTGGTCACCTCCGGCGGCCTGTTCCACGGGATCCAGCTCTGGGTCAACCTCCCGGCCAGCGACAAGATGACCGGCCCCCGGTACCAGGACATCCACGGCGGCCACGTGAAGCTGCTCTCCACCCCGGACGGCGGCGCGGTGCTCCGCCTGATCGCCGGCGAACTGGACGGCCACCGGGGCCCCGGGTCCACCCACACCCCGATCACCCTGATGCACGCCACGGTCACCCCCGGCGCGCAGCTCACCATCCCCTGGCAGCCGGACTTCAACGCCCTGGTCTACGTCCTCAACGGCGACGGCAGGGTCGGCGCGGAGGGCCGCCCGGTGCACACCGGCCAGGCCGCGGTCTTCGGCGCCGGTGACACCGTCACCGTCTCGGCCGACACCAGGCAGGACGCCCGGCACCCCAACCTGGACGTGATCATCCTGGGCGGGCAGCCGATCCGTGAGCCGGTCGCCTGGTACGGCCCGTTCGTGATGAACAGCCACCGCGAACTCCAGCAGGCGATGGAGGACTTCCAGTCCGGCGCCTTCGGGCACCCGATCTCCTGACCGACCGACGAACCGATCATCACCGCATCGGACCGGCGGGCCGTTCGGTTCCGGGCACGGGAGCCACGGGCGCCGCAGACGCGCGGGAGCTGCGGGCGCGGGCGGGCTCAGACGCGGGCGGGCTCAGACGCGGGCGGCTCAGACGCGGGCGTGGACGGCGGAGGCGTCGTCGTGGGCCTGCGCCCGCGGCCACCGCTCGCAGCGGGGGTCGGTCCGCTCCGCCGCCCGGACCCGGTCGATCAGGGCGTCCGGACCCGACGCGGACATCAGCCGCAGGGCGTCCGACCAGTCGCCCAGGGCGAAGAGGTCGGTGAAACGCGCCGCGCCGTCGCTGAGGGCGGCCACCGCGGACAGCTCCGCCAGCCGCACCCGGCCCGTCTCGGCGTACTCCGCAGCCCTCGGCGAGGCGGCGACCGTGCGCGGCCCGGGCCCGGCGGTGCGGGCCCCCGGGACCGGACGGCGCGACCCGACCACCCGGGGCGGACCGTCCCTGAGCCCCAGGACCAGCAGCGAATCGCCCAGCACCAGGTACTCCAGTGCCTCGCCGACCACCCGGGCCGCCACCACCGTGGCGGCGGGCGTCCGGGGATGGGCCAGGTCGCAGCGCCCGCCGTGCAGGGCCGCCGTCTCCACGACGGCGTCGGCCAGGCACTCGCCGATCGACCGGTCGGCCCGACCGGTCAGCCGGGCGAGCAGGCGCACCCCCAGCCGTCGGACGTACCAGGCGGTCCCGTGGCTGCAGCCCGACTCCCGGCCGTCCGGTGGGCCCAGCCCGTCGAGCAGCACCAGGGCCTCCGGCGTGGCGGCGGTGAAGTCCTCGTTCGCGCGGCCCGGTCGGCCCGGCTCCCCAGCGAGCTGTACCTGCATCCCGTCAGTGTGGCGGGGGCGGCGCGGCGGGGAACAGACTCCGGACCGTGATCCCTGCCGGGCGGGTGCACGGCACCACCGGTGGCACCCGTCCGAACCGGAACATACCGTCGTACTGTCGACCGTTCGCGCGAGGAGTCGGCGCGCGCTGGCAGTCTGGAGCAACGGCATGGTCTGGCAGTTCTTCGTCCTCGTGATCGCCGCGATCGGCTTCCCCGTGCTCACCCTGCTCTACCTGATCGGCGGGCCCTACTTCCCGGACGAGCACCACCCCGAGCAGCACTAGGGCTTGACCGGCCCGGTCGATCTTGTCCGGAGGCCGTCGGGTGGGCCGTCGGCCGGCCGGATCGCCCGGGCGGGCCGCGGTGGCAGCGGGACGGGGCCGCGACGTGGCAGTCTGTGCCTGCACATCAGCTCCCGTCCAGGAGGTCCCCGCATGAGCAGCGAAACAGCCGAACCCGAGCACCAGTCGGCCCCGGAGCCCGAGGCCGCCGCGGCAGCGGACGACGTCAAGGCGAAGTTCCTCGCCGCGCTGGAGCGCAAGCACGGCGGCAAGGCGGGCGGCGGCGCCGGCGGCGCAGGCGGCGAGTCGAAGATCCACGGCGCGCACAGCGCCGCGGGCGGCAAGCGCACCTTCCGCCGCAAGAGCGGCGGCTGACGGTCGGTCGGAGCAGGGGTGGGCCGCACGGCGGCTCGCCCCTGTTCGCGTTCCCGGGCGCGGCCGGACCGGCCGTTGCTCCGGACCAGCCGTCCGCCGGGACCGGCCGTTGCTCCGGGACCAGCGGTTGCTCCGGATCAGCCGTCCGCCGCGATCAGCCGTTCCTCGATCAGGGCCGCGAACGCCAGCAGGTCCTCGTCCCCGCCGGCCGGTCCCACGCACTGGAGCCCCAGCGGGAGGCCGTCCAGCCGCCCGGCCGGGAGGGTCACCGCGGGTACGCCCGCGAAGCTCCAGGGCAGTGACATCACCGCGTCACCCGTGCTGTCCAGGCCCCGCGGGGCCGGGCCGGTGGCCGCCGGGGTGAGCCACAGGTCGATCCCCTCGGCCGTCGTCCGGTCGGCCAGCCGGCGCCGGAAGGCGTCCCTGGCATGCAGGGCCGCGGTGTGGTCGGCCGCGTCGATCTCGTGGCCGCGCCGGATCTCGGCGGCCGTCTCCGGCCGGTAGAGGCCGCCGAACCGGGGGAACAGGTCGCGGTGCTCCCGGGCCAGTTCGTAGCGGTCCACCAGGAGCAGGTGCCGGACCAGGGCGTCGAAGTCGCCCAGCACCTCGACGGCGCGGATCTCCAGACCGCCGTCCCGCAGCCGGCGGATCGTGTCGTCGAACTCCGCGCGGGCGCTCGGCCGCACCCGGTCGAGGTAGGCGCCGACCGGCACCCCGCAGACCGGCGGACGCCCGGGCTCCCGGGGGGTCCAGCGGTCGCACAGCACCCCGGCGGCGAGCCGGGTGCCCGCCAGGTCGGAGGTGAACACGCCCACCGTGTCCAGGCTCGGGGAGTGCGCGACCACCCCGTCCACCGGGATCCGCCCGTACGTCGGACGGAAACCCACCACCCCGCAGTAGGCCGCCGGGCGGATCACCGAGCCGACCGTCTGGGTGCCGATCGCCAGCGGGACCAGGCCCGCGGCGACGGCCGCGGCCGAACCGCTGCTGGATCCACCGGGCGTGTGCGCCGGATCGTGCGGGTTGCGGGTCGCGCCCGGCGCGCGGACGGCGAACTCGGCGGTCACCGTCTTGCCCGCGATCAGCGCGCCCGCCGCCCTCAGCCGGCCGACCAGCGAGGCCTGCGGGCCGCCGAGCACACCGGGCGGCAGGGCCGAACCCGCGTGCGTGGGCAGTCCGTCGACCCGGACCACGTCCTTGACCCCGACCGCCACGCCGTACAGCTCCGGGCGGTCCGCGGCGGCCGGCCAGGACTCCTCCAGCCGCCGGGCCTCCTCGACCAGCCGGTGGTACCGGCCGGGCTCGGGCACGAACGCCCGGACCACCGGGTCCAGCCGGTCGATCAAGGCGCACAGCCGCTCGACGTACGCGGACGGCGGGACCTCCCCCGCGCGCAGCGCCGCGGCCTCCGGCACCAGCGGGATCATCGGCTCCATGCCGTCAGGCCGCCCGGACCGCACCGGCCCGGACCGGCGGGGGCGTCGTCACTCGTGCTCGGTCGGCAGGTACGGCGCCTCGCGCAGGAACAGCGCCCCGCAGCTGTGGCAGTGCAGGTTCGGGTGCTCGACCCAGTGCTTGGCGTCGCGGGTCTCGGCGCCCGGATCCAGCTCCCGGCCGCACATCGCCACGATCGTGTCCCCGCGCACGATGTGCCAGGTCTTCACCTCGCCCGACGCAGCACCCGCCGGACCGTACTCGGCACGCATCTGATGAATCATGGGATCCATGCTCCGAGGGCTCCGGCGGGCGGGCAACTCCAGCGCCCGGGGACGGCCCGCGAGCGGACCGGGCGGGGGCTCAGGAGGCGCGCAGCAGCGCGTCGTCCTGCCACTTGAGGACCTTGTCGAAGCTCACGATCGCCCCGCGCAGCGGATGGTTGCGCAGCTGCACGTGGTCGGTGAGGGCGTGGATGAGGAACAGGCCGCGGCCGCTCTCCGCGGCGAGGTCGGGCAGGGCGTCGAGATCCGGGGTGCGCACCAGGGCCGGGCGGCCGGCCGGCAGGACGTGGGTGTCGTACGGCGCGGGGCGGTCGGCCGGGCGGGAGCGGTGGCCGGCCAGGATCCGGGCGGGCAGCGAGGCCCGGCCGCGCCGGGTGCGGCAGCGGCCGCCGGGGCGGACGGCGGCGAGTGTGCCGGCCGGGCGGCGCAGCGGCGGGACGGCGGGCGAGACGGGCGCGGCGATCGGCGGCAGGCCCGGGCCGGAGTCGACGACCTCGATGCGCAGGCGGTCCCCGGTGATGGATGCGGTGACCTGGAAGCCCTCGTCGGGCCGGCCGGTCACGGCGTGCTCGACCGCGTTGGCGCAGGCTTCGGTGAGGGCGACCCCGAGGTCGTAGGCGATCTGGGGGTCGACGCCGGCGGAGTCCATCGCGCCGAGCAGGATGCGCCGGGCCAGCGGCACGCTCGCCGGATCGCGCTTGAGGTGCAGAGTCCACCAGATGTCCACGGGAGGTCCCTCCTGGCTGCGGCTCCACATACAACTAGGTATCTCCGACCGATCCGGCGCCGAACCGTCCGTCCGGGTCGCGACCACCCGTCCGGCGGATGGACTGAGGTGGGACTCTGTGCCGAGCGGCGCACTGGCCGGCGCGCACGCCGGGCCCGAACGGGGCAATCGGATGACATTCCGATCCCGGGGGCGGCCCGGGTGAGGACGGCCGGGGCCGACCCCGGGTCCTGGCTGGGGGTTTCCGGGGATCCGCGACCCTCCCTCGGGCCGTGCGGCGGGCGGTGAGATGATGGCCCGGCCATGACCGACAGCCACGCCGCCCCGCGCCGAGGAGCCGCCGGACACCCGACCGGGGTGCCGGCTGCCGCCTGGGACCTGCGGCTGGCGCGGGCGGTGCCGTTCGCGCTGGTGTGCACGTTGATCGCCGCGGCCGGGCACGCCCTGGTCGGCGGCGGCGCGGTGGTCCTGCCCGCGCTGGCGATCGGCTTCGCGGCGGTCCTCGCCGTGGCCGTCCTGCTCGGCGGCCGGGAACGGTCGATGACCGCGATCGCCGGGGCACTCGGAGTGGGCCAGCTGGGCCTGCACCTGCTCTTCCACTGGGCCGGCGCCGCGGCCGGCGCGGGCGCCGCGATCGGCTCGATGGCCTCGATGCCGGGCATGCCGTCGGCCGGACCACCGGCCACCCTGCCGGAGCTGGCCGGCCGGCTGCTCTGCGACGACCGGCCCGGCGACGGGCTCTCCGCCGTCCCGCCCGGCCGGACCGCCGAGCAGGTGGTGAGCGCCGCCGGTCTCGACCCGCAGGCGTACGCCCTCGCCGGCTCGCACCCGGGCGGCGCGCACGCGGCCGCGGCGTTCGGGATGAGTCCGGCGATGCTGCTCGGCCACCTGGCCGCGGCTCTGGTCGCCGGCTGGTGGCTGCGGCGCGGCGAGGAAGCCCTGTGGCGACTGCTCCGGGTCGCGGCGAGCGCCGCGCAGGAGTGGGCGCACCCGCTGCGCGGCGTGTTCGCGCTGGTCGCGGCGGTGCTGCTGGGCCTGCCCGCGGGCGAGGGGAAGACCCGTCGGCCCGGTGGGCCGGCGGATGACTGGCGGCTGCCCGGGGTGGCGGCGCTGCGGCACAGCGTGCACCGGCGGGGCCCGCCGGCGGCGGCCTTCGCGCGCTGACCCGCGAGCCCGTACGACGTCCTCGGACGCGGCGGGCCGGGCGCGCCCAGGCACAGCCGTACCCGAGCGCGGTACGGCAGTCGTCCACCGCCACAGCCCCCCCGTGCACACGTACGCCGCCGTTCCACGGCCCGCCCGTGCGCCGTCTCCCCATGGAGCAACCTGATGCGTACCCTTCCCGCCCGCCGGATCGCCACCGTCGCCGTCGCCGCGGCCTCGGCCGTCGTCGCCCTGGCCGCCCCCGCCTTCGCGCACGTCACCGTGCAGCCCGGCAACGCCCAGCAGGGCGGCTACTCCGCCGTCGCCTTCCGGGTGCCGAACGAGAACGACAACGCCGCCACGGTGAAAATCGAGGTGAGCCTGCCGATGGACCACCCGATGGCCTCCGTCCGCACCGAGCCCATCCCGGGCTGGACCGCGACCCTGGAGAAGAGCAAGCTCGACAAGCCGCTCAAGTCGCACGGGCAGGACATCAACGAGGCCGTCTCGAAGATCACCTGGACCGCCAACGACGGCACCAAGATCGGTCCCGGGCAGTTCCAGGACTTCAAGGTCTCGCTCGGCGCGCTGCCCACCGACACCGACAAGCTCACCTTCAAGGCGCTGCAGACCTACGACAACGGCGACGTGGTGCGCTGGATCGAGGAGGCCAAGGACGGCCAGCCCGAGCCCGCCAAGCCCGCCCCGAGCCTGACCCTGACCGCCGCTCCCGCCAAGGCCGGCGCCTCCCCCGCGGCGGCCGGCGACCACCACGCCGGTGACGCCGCCAAGGGCGGCGAGTCCACCGCGCAGGCGGCCTCCTCCTCGGACGACGCCACCGCCCGCACGCTCGGTGTGGTCGGCATCGTCGTCGGCGTGATCGGCGCGGCCCTCGGCGTGGCCGGTCTGCGCCGCAAGAACAGCAGCAGCTCCGCCTCCTGACCCCTGGCCGGCGGGGGCCGTGCCGCCGCCCGGCCCGGGCCACCGTCCCGGGCCGTGGTGCGGCCCCCGCCGGCGACACTCGCGCATGATCGGATCATCCCCATGGCACGTACGACGTCCATCGCGAAGCCCCGCCCGTCGACGAGGTCCCGGCTGCTCGGCGCCGCCGCGTTCGCGCTGGCGGGCACGCTCGCGCTCACCGGCTGCAGCTCCTCCTCCTCGGGCGGCGCCGGCACCGGCGACGGCGCCGCCAGGATCAGCAAGGAGAGCAGCGACTCCCCGTACCGGGGCAGCGTGCTCAAGAAGCACTTCGACAAGCCCGACCTGACGCTCAGCGACACCAGCGGACAGCCCTTCGACCTGCGGACGCAGACCGCGGGCCGGGCCACCCTGCTGTTCTTCGGCTACACCAGCTGCCCGGACGTCTGCCCGACCACCATGGGCGACATCGGCGTGGCGATGTCGAAGCTCTCCGCCGAGGACCGCAAGAAGATCAACGTGGTCTTCGTCTCCACCGACCCCGCCCGGGACAACCCCACGGTGCTGCGCACCTGGCTCGACTCGATGGGCAAGGACTTCATCGGGCTCACCGGCGACCTGGACAAGGTCAAGGCCGCCGCCAAGACGCTCGGCGTCCTGGTCGAGGACCCGATCGTCAACGCGGACGGCTCGGTCACCTCCTCGCACGGCGCGCAGGTCCTCGCCTTCCTGCCCGGCGACGACAAGGCCCACCTGCTCTACATGAGCAACACCCCGCTCGACACCTACGCGCACGACCTCGCGCTGCTGGCCCAGGGCGTCGCAGCGTGAGCCGGACCTTCCGCCACGGCGCGCTGGCCGGCGCCGGACTCTCCCTCGTCCTGGCCGCCGGCGCGATCACGGTCGCCTGCGGCTCCGGGGACACGGCCGGCGCGGCCGCCCGGGGCGGCGCCGACGCGGCGGGCGGCACCGGGGCCAAGCTGGTCGTCTCCGACCCGTACATCCCGGTGCCCGCCGTCGCCGGCGGGATGGGGGCCGGGTACCTGACCGTCCGCAACGACGGCGGGGACGCCGACCAGTTGCTCGGCGTCTCCAGCCCCGCGGCCGGCTCGGTCACGCTGCACCGGTCCTCCGAGACGACCATGCAGGAGGTCGGCAGCCTCCCGGTGCCCGCGCACGGCACGCTGCAGCTCGCCCGGGGCGGCACCCACCTGATGATCATGGGATGGCAGCGGCCGCCCACCGTCGGCGACGAACTCGAACTGGACCTCACCTTCGCCAAGAGCGGCACGATCTCGGTCAAGGTGCCGGTCAAGCCGCTGACCTACCGCCCGGGGAGCTAGCCGATGCTGCTGATGCTGTTGCGGAAGAGGATCGCGGCCCGGGCCCTGGTGGCCGTACTCGGCGCGGTCGCGGCGCTGCTGATCGGCGGGGCCGGGACGGCGTCCGCGCACGCGACGCTGGTCAGCACCGACCCGGCGCAGAACGCCGTCGTGCCGACCGCGCCGACCGCCGTCACCCTCACCTTCAGCGAAGGCGTCTCGCTCTCCGCCGACTCGGTGCGGGTCCTCGACCCGGCCGGCAAGGCCGTCGACGCCGGGGACCCGGCGCACGTGGACGGCAAGGCCGACAGCGCCCGGGTCGGCCTCGGGTCCGGCCTGGCCAACGGCACCTACACGGTCGCCTGGAGAGCCGTCTCGGAGGACTCGCACCCGGTCGGCGGAGCGTTCACCTTCTCGATCGGCGCGCCCTCCGACACCTCGGTCTCGGCCTCCGCCGTCCAGGGCGCCAAGGCGGACACCGCCGTCGCCGCCGCGTACGGCACCGGCAGGACCGTCGCGTACGCGGCCTTCGCCCTGCTGGCCGGAACCGTCGCGTTCGTGCTGCTGTGCTGGCCCGGCGGCGCCGCCGTACGGCAGGTGCAGCGGCTGCTGATGACCGGCTGGATCGCGCTGCTGGTCGCCACCGTGGCGGTACTGCTGCTGCGCGGCCCGTACGAGCGGGGGACCGGGCTCTCCCAGGCCTTCGACCTCACCCTCGTCCGCAGCACCCTGGACGAGCGGATCGGCACCGCGCTGGCGGCCCGGCTGCTGCTGCTGGCGGCGGGCGGGGTGTTCCTGTCGCTGCTGGTGGGGCAGTTGGGGCAGCCTCAGCCGGGGGCGCCGGGGGCGCCGGGTGCGCCGGGTGCGCCGGGTGCGCGCGACGAGCGGGGTGCGGGTTCCCGTGGGTCGTCCGCCACCCCGGGGGCCGACCCCGAGGAGGCCGAGCTGCGGCGGCTGGAGCTGCGCGCCGCCGAACGGCCGCAGCGGGACGCCCGGCTCGGGCTCGGGCTCGCCGGCCTGGTGCTCGCCGTGGCACTCTGCGCGACCTGGGTCGGCGCGGACCACTCCGCGGTCGGCATCCAGGTCTGGCTCGCGCTCCCGATGGCCACCGCACACCTGCTGGCGATGGCGGTCTGGCTCGGCGGACTGGCGACCCTGCTGGTCGGACTCCGCCACGGCCTGGAGCTCGCCGCCGTCGAACTGTTCTCCAGAATGGCGTTCGCCTGCGTCACGGTGCTCGCCCTGACCGGGCTGTACCAGTCCTGGCGCGGGCTGGGCAGCTGGTCGGCCCTGGTCGACACCGAGTACGGGCGGCTGCTGCTGATCAAGATCGGGTGCGTCGCCGCGATGGTCGGGGTCGCCTGGATCTCGCGTTCGTGGATCGCCCGACTCCGGGTCGCCGAGCCTGCGGCGGCGGGAGCCGGAGCGGGAATCGTAGCGACAGCGGGAGCGGCGGCGGCGGAAGAGGCGGGGACGGCCGACGCGGTCGAGGCGGTCGAGGCAACGAAGGCCGTCAACGGCAGCGCGGCGGCGACCGGTTCGGCGGATGAGCTTGAGGCTGCTGCTGACGGCAAGGGCGGTGCGGACGGCGGTGCGAACGGCGCTGCTGACGGCGGCGCCGACGGTGGCGAGGGCCCCGGAGACAGGTCGGACGCCGGAGACGCGAACGGTGCCGACGACGCGGTGCGCCGGGCCCAGTTGGCGCGGCAGCGGGCGGCGCGCAGCGCCGCGACCACCAGGCGGGCCAAGGACGGCACGCCCGCCCGGGCCGGGCTGCGGCGGTCGGTGCTGGTGGAGTCGGCGATCGCGGTCGCGGTCCTGGTCGTGACCACGATGCTGACCAACTCCCCGCCCGGACGGGTAGCCTCGGCGATCGCCGCGAGCGAGCAGTCCCCGGGCGCGGCGCAGACGCCGGGCGCGGGAGCGAGCACCGTCCCCGGGCGGACGGTCGACCTCACGTTGCCGTACGACACCGGCGGCCGCACGGCGGGGGCGAAGGGGACGGCGACGGTGAGCATCAACCCCGCGGGCACCGGGAGCAACGCCGTTCAGCTCAAGCTGGACGACGCCGCCGGGCAGCCGGTGGCGGTGCCGGAGCTGGAACTGGCCTTCACGCTGCCGGACCGCGACCTCGGGCCGCTGCCGGTGACGCTGAAGGCCGAGGGCACCGGCCGCTGGTCGGGGACCGCCCAGCTGCCGCTGACCGGGAACTGGGTGGTCTCGGTGACCGTGCGGTCCTCGGACATCGACCAGGTGACCGCGGTCCAGCAGTTGAAGATCGGCTAGCCGGGCCGGGCGGGTCGCGCTTGCGATCGGGTGAGCATTCACGTGGCCGTGAATGCTCACCCGCACGCGAGCGGTGGCGGATCGGTGAACGTTGACCCGAACGCAGACGTCGGCCACCCGATGAACAGTCACCCATCAGTGAACGCTTACGAGTTGGTGAACAGTGGACGAGCCGGACACCACGGTCGACCCGGACGCGGCGACCGCAACGACCGCAACGACGGCGGCGGCGACGACTGCGGCGCCCGCGGCGCCCACGACGCCCACGGCGCCCACGGCGCCCACGACGGGAGTCTCCCGCCGCACCCTGCTGGGCAGCGCCGGAGCGGGCCTCGCGCTGGGCGCCACCGGCGGAGCGCTGGCGGCAGACGCCGCGGCCACCCACCGGAACACCGGGTCCGCGGTGCCCGCCGGGTCCGCCGCGCCGACCCTCGGCACGGCGGCCACCCCCTTCCACGGCCCGCACCAGGCCGGCATCCTCCAGCCCCAGCAGGCCCGGGCCCTGCTCGCCGCCTTCGACCTGGCCGACGGCGCCGGCCGGGACGGCCTGCGCACGCTCATGCGGACCTGGTCCGCCACCGCCGCGCTGCTGGCCGAGGGCAAGCCCGCCGGGGAGCACGAGAACCAGATCGCGCTCGACGCCGGACCCTGCGCCCTCACCGTCACCTTCGGCTTCGGCCCCTCCCTCTTCGACCGCACCGGCCTCGCCGACCGCCGCCCCGCCGCCCTCACCCCGCTGCCGGACTTCCCCGGGGACGCCCTGGACCGCTCCCGCGGCGACGGCGACCTCTGGGTGCAGATCGGCGCCGACGACGCGCTGGTCGCCTTCCACGCCCTGCGCGTGCTCCAGCGCCAGGCCGCCGGGCTGGCGTCGCTGCGCTGGCAGATGTCCGGCTTCCACCGCACGCCGGGCGCCACCGCCCGGCCGATGACCGGCCGCAACCTGATGGGCCAGGTCGACGGGACCAACAACCCGAAGCCGACCGACCCGGACTTCACCGCCCGCGTGTTCGCCGCCGGTCCCGAATGCCCCGACTGGCTGACCGGCGGCACGTACGCGGTGGTCCGCCGGATCCGGATGCTGCTGGACAACTGGGAGAGCCTCCCGACGGACCGCCAGGAGCGGGTGATCGGGCGGCGGAAGTCGGACGGTGCCCCGTTGTCCGGCGGCAGCGAGTCCACCCCGGTCGCCCTGGACGCCGTCAACCCCGACGGGACGTTCGCCATCCCCGCCGACGCCCACGTCCGGGTCGCCGCCCCCGCCGCCAACGGCGGGGCCGCGATGCTGCGCCGCGGCTTCTCGTACCACGACGGTCTGCTGCCGGACGGCTCGCCGGACGCCGGGCTGCTGTTCGTCGCCTACCAGGCGGACCCGGCCCGCGGCTTCGTACCCGTGCAGCGGAAGCTCTCCCGGGGCGACGGGCTGTCGCGCTTCCTGCGGCACGAGGCGAGCGGTCTGTACGCGGTGCCGCCGGGCGCTCCGCAGGGCGGGTACGTGGGGCAGGCTCTGCTCGACGGCTGACCTCGGACGCCCCCGGCCGGGCACCCGCTCACGGCCCGGGCACGGGGCCGGCACCGGCCGCGTCCGCTCTGCCCACGGACCGGAACGCCGCCGTGCGCGGGCGCCCGAGTGGCTAAGGTGGCAAGTCGAGTACTGCTCTGCATCACCCCGCGTACGGAGGCAGCAATGTCCGCGACCCGCTACACCTATCTCGGGCCCGCGGGCACGTTCACCGAGGCCGCGCTGCGCACCCTGCCGGAGGCGGCCACCCGCGAGCTGGTCCCGGTCGCCTCGGTGCCCGCGGCGCTCGACGCGGTCCGGGCGGGCGAGGCCGCCGGTGCCTTCGTCCCGGTGGAGAACTCGGTCGAGGGCGCGGTGACCGCGACCAGCGACGAACTCGCCTCGGGCGGGCCCCTGATGATCTACCGCGAGGTGCTGCTGCCGATCGCCTTCGCCCTCCTGGTCCGCCCCGGTACCACGCTGACCGACGTGAAGACCGTCACCAGCCACCCGGTCGCGCAGCCGCAGGTGCGGCGGTGGCTCGCCACCCACCTGCCGGACGCCCAGTGGGAGTCGGCCGCGTCGAACGCCGACGGTGCGCGGCTGGTCCAGGAGGGTCGCTTCGACGGCGCCTTCGCGGGCGAGTTCGCGGCACCGCTGTACGGGCTGGACGTGCTGGTCAACGACATCCACGACGCCGCGAACGCGACCACCCGGTTCGTCCTGGTGGGCCGGCCCGGGCGGGTCTCCTCGCCCACCGGGGCCGACAAGACCTCGATGGTGGCCTGGCTGCCCGACGACCACCCGGGCGCACTGCTGGAACTGCTCCAGGAGTTCGCCGTCCGCGGGATCAACCTGATGCGCATCGAGTCCAGGCCCACCGGCGAGGGCATGGGCAACTACTGCTTCCTGATCGACTGCGAGGGGCACCTCAGCGAGCGCAGGGTGAGCGAGGCGCTGATGGGCCTGAAGCGGATCTGCCCGCAGGTGCGGTTCCTCGGGTCCTATCCGCGGGCGGACAAGGGCAGCCCCCGGGAGCTCAGGCCGGGCACCTCGGACGCCGAGTTCGCGGCGGCGGCCGACTGGCTGTCCCGCTGCCTGGACGGCCGCGGCGAGGTCTGAGCCCCGCGAGGTCCGAGTCCGGCGAGGTCTGAGCCCGGCGAGGTCTGAGCCCGGCGAGGTCTGAGCCCGGCGAGGTCTGAGCCCGGCGAGGTCTGAGCCCGAGACGTCCGCGCCTCGGAGACGTCCGGCCTAAGAGAGGTCCGCGGCGGGCCCGGTGCGGCCGGGCTGGTGCCCCGCGAGCACTTCCGGTTGACCAGTTGAGACATCAATCCGTCGTTTTCTGTTCAGTTCTGCCCTTTTTCGACACGCGGGCAAGTTCACCTGCGTGGTGCAGTGAGCCCTTCGGGCCGCTCCGCGCCCGGTGTCCCGGCGAGCCGGCAGGCCGCCCCCGTCGTCCACAGGCCCGGGGTTCCGTCCACAGGACGCCCGCAGCGGAAGTTATCCACAGCTGCGGGGGCAAGTCGACAAAACGGCATAGCCACAGTCGCATCCACTCAGATCATCAGCTAGCGACATAGGGGTGACTAATCGGACCAGAGTCACCCTTTGACCAATAAATCACCCGTCCGAGCGAGCGAATTACCTCAGTCCAGAAGGATGACCGAGGTTTAGAGCCTCAATTCCCCGGTCCCGCACGCCCGAGTGCGCCCCGCCCCGACAATCCACAGGCCCCGAGTCCACCCTGTGGAAAACCCCCGCCCGTCGGGATCTCCACAGCGGTTATCCACAGGATCGGGCGAGTTATCCCCAGGCTGACCGCCGGTCCCCACCGCACCCGTCGACCAGCGGGCGGACGGCTCGGCGCAGGATGACAGAAGTGTGCACCGAGCGCGACCGGTCCGGTACGGCGTGACAGCGGTCCGGCGCCGGATGCGGCCCGGCTGCCGCCCGGCTGCGGTCCGGCTGCCGTCCGGCCCCGGCCGCGGTCCGACCTCGCCGCCGGCCCGCCGTGATCGCGATCGGGCAAACCGTTTCCTGCTGGGCAGCCTCTCCCCGGTAGGCTTGGCCCGTGATTGACCTTCGCCTGCTCCGTGAGGACCCAGACCGAGTGCGCGCCTCGCAGCGCGCCCGTGGCGAGGACGTCGAGCTCGTCGACGCCCTCCTCTCCGCCGACGAACGGCGCCGGTCCTCGGGCAGTCGCTTCGACGAGCTCCGCAACGAGCAGAAGACGCTCGGCAAGCAGATCCCCAAGGCCCAGGGCGACGAGAAGGCCGCCCTGCTCCAGCGCACCAAGGTGCTGGCCGACGAGGTGAAGGCCGCCGACGCCGAGCAGTCCGAGGCCAAGGAGGAGGCCGAGCGGCTGCTCCGCTCGCTCGCCAACCTGATCGACCCGGCCGCGCCGGTGGGTGGCGAGGAGGACTTCGTCACCCTGGAGGAGATCGGCACCCCGCGCGACTTCGCGGCCGAGGGCTTCGAGCCCAAGGACCACGTCGAGCTGGGCCAGCTCCTGCGCGCGATCGACACCGAGCGCGGCGCCAAGGTCGCAGGCGCCCGCTCCTACTACCTGACCGGCATCGGCGCGCTGCTGGAGCTCGCCCTGGTCAACATGGCGATGGCGCAGGCCGACGCGGCCGGCTTCACCCCGATGATCACCCCGGCCCTGGTCCGCCCGGCGGCCATGGACGGCACCGGCTTCCTCGGCCAGGCCGCCGAGAACGTCTACCACCTCGCCGAGGACGACCGGTACCTGGTCGGCACCAGCGAGGTCCCGCTCGCGGCGTACCACATGGACGAGATCCTGGACGCGGACAAGCTGCCGCTGCGCTACGCGGGCTTCTCCTCCTGCTTCCGCCGCGAGGCCGGGACGTACGGCAAGGACACCCGCGGCATCATCCGGGTGCACCAGTTCGAGAAGGTGGAGATGTTCGTCTTCACCACGCCCGAGGACGCGGAGGCGGAGCACCGCCGTCTGCTCCAGTGGGAGAAGGACTTCCTGAACGCCCTGGAGCTGCCGTTCCGGGTGATCGACGTCGCCTCCGGCGACCTCGGCGCCTCGGCCGCCCGGAAGTTCGACATCGAGGCCTGGATCCCGACCCAGGGCAAGTACCGCGAGGTCACCTCGACGTCCAACACCACCGAGTACCAGGCCCGCAGGCTGTCGATCCGGATGCGCGAGGACGGCAAGGTCCGCCCGCTCGCCACCCTGAACGGCACGCTGGTCGCCGTCCCCCGGGTGATCGTCGCGCTGCTGGAGAACCACCAGCAGGCCGACGGTTCGGTGGTGGTGCCCCGGGCACTGCGGCCGTTCCTCGGCGGACGCACCGTCATCGAGCCGTCCAAGTAACCGCACCGCGGCGGCGTACCTCCGCCGCGACACCGCAACTCCCTGGAGATGTACGGAAGATGAGCACGCCCGGCCACCGCCCCGACTCCTCTTCCGACACCTCCGCGGGCGCCCGTGCGAACACCACCACGGACACCACCGCGAGCACGACTGCGGACACCTCGGCGGACACCCGCGGTGGCGACCTGCCGTACCGGCTGGTCGCCACCGACCTGGACGGCACCCTGCTGAACACCGCCGAGACGGTCTCCGCGCGCAACCGCGCCGCGCTGGCAGCCGTCACGGCCGCCGGTGCCCGCCACATCATCGTCACCGGCCGGTCGGCGGGCTGGGCCCGCCCGGTCTTCGACGAGATCGGCTACACCGGCCTCGCCGTCTGCGGGCAGGGCGCCCAGGTGTACGACGCGGGCGCGCACAGGCTGCTGACCTCGCTGACCCTGGACCGCCGGCTGGCCGCCGTGGCCCTCGGCAAGATCGAGGCCGAGATCGGCCCGCTCGTGGTGGCCGCCAACCAGGACGGCCTGGACGGCGAGGTACTGGCCGGCCCGGGCTACCGGCTGAAGATCGGTTCGGACCTGCCGGTGACCCGGGTGGCCGCGGACCGTCTGCTGGACGCCCCGATCAGCAAGCTCTACATCCAGCACCCGGAGCTCGACGACGACGCCCTCGCCGAGACCGCGCACCGGGTCGCCGGCGCCATGGTCGGGGTCACCCTGGCAGGCCCGGGGATCGTCGAGATACTGCCGCTCGGGCTGACCAAGGCCACCGGACTGGCCATCGCCGCCCACCGGTTCGGCGTGAAGTCCGCGCAGACCATCGCCTTCGGCGACATGCCCAACGACATCCCGATGCTCAACTGGGCCGGGTACGGCGTCGCCATGGCCAACGCGCACGAGCACCTGCGCGCGGTCGCGGACGAGACCACCGTGAGCAACGACGAGGACGGCGTGGCCGTCGTACTGGAGCGGGTCTTCGGCCTCGCCTGACGCCGCACCCGGCACCCGCCACCGCGCACCGCGCGCCGCGGGCTCCCGGTTCAGGACGGCGAATGGCGCCGCACTCCACGGAGTGCGGCGCCCTTCGCCGTGCGGCGCGGGTCGGCGTGCTCGGGTCAGCCGAAGGAGACGTTCGAGCAGGGGTCGTCGTCGGCCGACCGGGCGTCCTGCGCGACCGAGCTGGGCAGCGGTCCGGGCGCGGCCGGAGTCCCGGCGCCGGAACCGCCGTTGGCCGCGGCGAAGTCCTGACCGAGGATCAGGCTGATGCCCGCCTTGCTGCCGGCCTCCAGGGTGGCGCCGGGGAACAGCGAGGCCACCGTCTGGGCGTTGGCCTTCTCCCCCGGGCCGTACTGGACCACGGTGGTCGCGTGGTTCTGCTGGGCGGCGTTGGCCGTCGCGGTGACGGTGAACTTCGACGCCTTGAGGGTGGTCGCCGCCTTGGTGGTGAGGCCGGCCGTAGTGGTGCCGTTGAAGACGCCGACCCTGATGCCCGCGCCCTTGACGATGGCCGGTGCCGCCGTGGCCGGGTCGGGGGTCGGGGCCGCCGACGGGCTCTCGGCCGGGGCGGGGGTGCCGCCGCTGGCGTCCTGCCCGTCGAGGGTGCGGTCGGCCTTGAGCGCCGACCAGAGCTGGGTCACGTCCGGGTAGACCAGCGCGACCCGTTCCTTGTCGAACTTCCACGGCGTGGTCAGGAACTTGATGTTGTGCAGGTCTATGTCCTTCATCGTCATCGCGAAGGACAGCAGCTTGGCCGCGGTGTTCAGGCCCTCGTCCACCAGCAACGACTTGGTGGCCGCGTCGGCGAGCGGGAGCAGGGTGGTCGGGTTCATGCCGGCCCCCTTGACCTGCTTGATCAGCGAGGACATGAAGGCCTGCTGACGCTTCATCCGGCCGATGTCCGAGCCGTCGCCGATGCCGTGGCGCAGCCGGACGTAGTCCAGCGCCGCCTGGCCCTCGACCTTCTGCACGCCCTTCGGGTAGAGCTGCTTGCCCTTGTGCCCGAGGTTGGGGTTGAGGTCGCCCTCGAAGATCGCGTTCGGCAGGCAGACGTCGACGCCGCCGACGGCGCTGGTCATCGACGCGAAGCCGTTGAAGTTGACCACGATGGTGTGGTCGACCCGGATGCCGGTCAGCTTCTCGACGGTGTTCTGGGTGCAGGCCGGGTTGCCCTGATCGGTGTTGCCGACCGAGAAGGCGCTGTTGAACATCACGCCGGACTGCTGCTTGGTCCACTTGCCGTTGGGCAGCTTGCACGGCGGGACGTCGACCAGCGCGTCGCGGGGGAACGAGACCCCGACGGCGTGCTTGTGGTCGGCGTAGACGTGCAGCAGCATCGTGGTGTCCGAACGGGCACCGCCGTCCTCGCCGCCGCCGAGGTCGCGGTTGGAGCCGTCGCGGGAGTCGGAGCCGATCAGCAGGACGTTGATCGGAACCCGGCCCTGGGCGTCCGGCGCGGCCGCGGCCGGGCGGTCCGAGCTGAGCGCGTCGTCGCCGAAGAACTGGATGTTGCCGTTGAGCTTGAGGTAGACCGCGCCGCCGGCCGCGGTCACCAGCGCGATGGCGCCGACCGCCGTCCAGATGACGATCTTCTTCTTGCTGCGCGGCTTCTTCTTCCGCCCGCGGGCGGCGGCCCGGCCGCCGGCCCCGCCCGCACTCGCCCCGCTCGCACCGTTGCCGCCGGAGCCGTTGCCGCCCGGACCGCTGCCCGCGCCGCCACGGCCACCGCGGCCCTGCTGGGCCCGGCGGGCCTCGGCCCGGCCGCCCGATCGGGGCTGTTCCGCCGCCGGCTCGGGCCGGCGCCGCCGCTGGCCGACCACCGACGGACCACCGGCGGGGCGGGCGTCATCGCGGTGCGGCGCGTCGTCCCGGTAGCCGCTCTGGTCCGGGGCGTCGTCACGCCACCAGTCGGCGTCCTGGCCGGACGCCCCCGCCCTCTGGCCTGCCATGCGTACACCCTTCACCGACGGCAGCAACACGAAGCCTCAGCAACGCACCGAGTGCAGTACCGACGCGTAGAGCTCTGCGGAGCATATAAAGGCATCATTCAGGAGTCACGAGCCGGGCCACCGGTGACCCGTTCGGCCGCGCCTCGGCGCGGCCCCAAGGGCCGTCAGCCCTCGAAGAAATCCTCGAAGACCTCGTCCACGACCTCGTCCATGACCTCACCCAGCACCAGGCCTCCCACCAGCCCGGCAGCCGCACCGGCCGCCGCCGCGCCGAAACCGCCGTGCCCGCCGTGTCCCCCGTGGCTCCCGTGGCTCCCGTGCCCGTGACCGCCGTGGCCGTAGCCGGAGGCCACCTGCTGGAGCCAGCCGTCGACCACCGGGGTCAGGTCCTGCTCCGCCGCGGCGTTCTCCAGGCGGTGTTGGTGGATGACGTCCCCCGCGCGCTTGTCGAACTCCAGCACCACCTCCGTCCCGGTCTCGGAGGCGACGAAGGTCAGCTCGACCGCGCTGCACAGGTGCGCGTACTGCGGGGCCGCCGTGAACTCGATCTCCTGGTAGAACGGCAGCCGCTGCCCGCTGTCCCGGATGTGCCCGGCCTCCAGGTCCGCGCTGCGCAGCCGGAATCCGAGCCCGGTGAACGCGTCCAGCACTCGCTGCTGCACCGGCAGCGGCGCCACCCCGAGCGGGTCGGCGTCGCCCTTGTCCCGGGCGCCGCTGATCTCGACCTCGGTCCGGAGCCCGACCGCCATGCCCGGCAGCTGCCAGCCCGCGAAGCTGGTGATCGGCGTCTCGTGCGGCGCCCGGACGCTGAACGGGACGGAACGCTGCTCGCCCACCGCCAGCCGGAACGGCGCGCTGACCGCGAAGCGGGCGAACGGGGACAGGCCGGTGCTCTCGCCCTCCTCGTGCTCGATCTCGACCCGGGCCACCAGGGTCAGCGTGATCCCGGTGATCTCCGCGTCCTGGGTGCCGCCGACCAGGTTGACCCGGCCCTCGATCAGCCCACCGGGCTGGACGACCGGCGTCGACAGGACGGTGTCGACCGTGGGTCCACCGACCCCGAGCGCACCAAGCAGCTTCTTGAACACCATGAGGGCGGACTCCAGGAGAGAACGGAAAGCGGTGGACACAGGTGATCGGAGAAACGCAGCCGGCACCGGGGCGGTTCCCGCCGCGCCGACGCCACGGATCGGGGAGGACTCTACGTTCGGACCGCACGACCGCCCCGGCCGGCCGCCGGCGCCTGCCTCGGGTGCCCGGCGCGGGGGGCGTGCTCCGCGCCGTCGGGGCACGCCCTCCGGCGTACCGGCGTCAAGGGAACGCCGGGAGCCCGCCCGGAAGGGCGGCCCGCGGTCGCCCGTTGACGCCGTCCGACACCACGACCCGACACCACGACCCGACACCACCGCCCGACACCACCGCCCGACACCACCGCCCGCCACCGCCCGCCACCGCCCGCCACCGCCACCGGACGCCGCCGCCCGGACGGCGTCTCACCCGATCGCCCGCGACACCGGCCGCGTCACCGCGACACCGCCCTACCCCACTTGTAGGATGACCGGGCAAGCAGTTGTAGGATGACTGACGATCGACCCTCCCGCCCCCGCGCGTGCCCAGGAAGGAACCCCGGTGACCGGTGCAAACGACGGACTGCAGGCCGCCGGCCGACGCTCCCTGGTGGACGCCGCCATCGAGCAGCTCCGCGAGCAGCTGGTGGCCGGGACCTGGCCGGTCGGCTCGAAGATCCCCAGCGAGCACGAGCTGGCCGAACGCCTGCAGGTCGGGCGCAACACCGTCCGGGAGGCGATCCGGGTGCTCGCGCACGCCGGGATGCTGGTCTCGCGGCAGGGTGAGGGCACCTTCGTCCGGAGCACCAGCGACCCGGCCGCCGTGCTGCGCGGGGTGCAGCGCTCGGGCGTGCGGGACGTGCTGGAGGTCCGCGCCGCGCTGGAGGCCGAGGCGGCCCGGCTGGCCGCCGTACGGCACACCCCCGAGGACATCGCCCGGATGCGGGCCGCGCTGGCCCGCGAGGCCGAGGTGCTCGCCGCCCATCCCGAGCGGGCCGGCCGCGAGGCGACGGTGGAACACGACCTGGAGTTCCACACCGCCGTGGTCGACGCCGCACACAACCCGGCGCTCGGCGAGGTCTACCGGTACTTCGGCGCCTCGGTGCGGGAGTCGATGCGCACGGCGTTCGGCGACCACGAGATGCCCGAGGTGGTCATCGCCACCCACGCGGCCCTGGTCGACGCGATCGAGAGCGGCGACCCGGACCGCGCCGAGACCGCCTGTCGCGAGCTGCTCGCGGAGCCGACGGCCGCCGTGGAGCAACTGCTCGCCGCCATCGCGGCCCGGAAGTGACGCGGGGGCCGCACCGGCCCTCTCCTTCCGCCGTCCGCCGCAGTCCCGCCCCGTTGCAGAGAGAGCACCACCTCATGTCGGTCACCCGTGCCCAGCAGCCGGTTGCCATTCCCACGGTCCGTACCCGCACCAAGCTCGCGCACCCCGCGCTGTTCCTGGCCGGCATCGTGCTGGTCGCGCTGAACATGCGGGCCTGCCTGGCGGCGGTCGCCCCCGTCCTGGCGGAGATCCAGCAGACCTTCCACCTGTCGGCGACGGCCAGCGGGCTGATCACCACCGTGCCGGCGCTGTTCCAGGGCGTCGGCGCGCCGCTCACGCCCCGGCTGACCAGGCGGTTCGGCACCGAGCGGGTGGTGCTGGGCGCGGTGCTCACGCTGGGCGCCGGCGTGCTGGTGCGGGTGCTGCCCTCGGCGTTCGCGCTGTACCTGGGGTGCGTGGTGATCGGGGTGGCGATCGCCGTCCTGAACGTCTCGATGCCGGGCCTGGTCAAGCGCGAGTTCCCGGACCGGGCGGCCGCCGCCACCGGCCTGTACTCGACGGCGACGCTGGTCGGCGCCACCCTGGCGGCGGCCTCGTCGGTGCCGCTGGAGAAGGCGCTCGGCGGCGGCTGGCAGGCCTCGCTCGGGGCCTGGTCGCTGCTGGCGGTGGTGGCCGCCCTGGCATGGCTGCCGCAGGTGCTGCGGTCCCGGCAGGCGGCCGGCGCCGTACGGACCGGGGGCGCACGGACCGGGGGCGCGAGCGGCCCGGTCGCGCCGGCCGGCCGGCCGATCGAGGGCATCTGGCGCTCCTCGCTGGCCTGGCAGATCAGCGGCTTCATGGGCGTCTCGTCGCTGCTGGTCTACGTCCTGGTGGCCTGGCTGCCGACGATCCTCGCCGACCACGGCATGGACCGCGGCGAGGCCGGCCTGGTCTTCGCGTTCAGCAACCTGCTCCAGGTGGCCGGTGCGTTCCTGGTGCCGCTGCTGGCCGGCCGGATGACCCGGCAGAGCGTGCTGGCCGTGGCGATGGCCGCGATGAACGGAGCCGGCATCGCGCTGCTGCTGCTCGCGCCGGTCTCCGGGGCCTGGGCCGCGGCCGCGGTGCTCGGTGTCGCGCAGGGCGGTTCGTTCGGGCTGGCGCTGGCGTTCATCGTGCTGCGGACCGGAACCCCGGCGGGCGCCGCCCAGCTGGGCGGGATGAGCCAGGCCGTCGGGTACCTGGTGGCGGCGTCCGGGCCGGTCGGGGCGGGTGCGCTGCACCAGCTGACCGGCGGGTGGACCGTCCCCCTGGTGCTGATGCTGGGCCTGGCGGCGGCCGCCGCCGTGGCCGGCTGGGGGGCCGGGCGCAACCGCACGCTGTGAGGCGGCCCGGGCGTGCCGCGGCCGCGTCGCGCCCCGGCCCGGGCGCCGTGCCGCCGGCCCGCCCGGGGCACACCGGCGGCACGGCGCCCCGCCTCACTCCTCCGAGGCGAGGGTCAGCCCGGCCAGCTTGACCGAGGCGAGCACCGTGGCGGCCACCGCGACGCCGATGAGCAGCGGGACGGCGGTGCCGAGGGCGACCTCGGAGCTGATGGCGCCGTCGGTGGCGAGCGACTCGGCGACCGCGAGGCCCCACTGCTGGACGCTGAGGGTGCGGGCGCCCTCGACGTAGGTGCCGACCAGGCTCTCCCAGACCAGCGCGTACGCGAGGCCCGCCACGACGGCGTGCCGGGTGACAACGCCGAGCAGCAGGAAGAGTGCGCTGTAGGCGGCGCCGGAGGCCAGCGCACCGACCGCGTAGCCGACCGCCATGCCCTCCTGGTTCCCGTAGATGATCAGTCCGGCCAGCAGGGTGGGGACGGCGGCGAAGGCCCAGGTGGTCGCGATCGCCACGGCCAGCTTGGTGGTGATGATCTGCCAACGGGGGATCGGCTTGGAGAGCAGGTAGACGATCGAGCCGTCGTCGATCTCGGTGGCGATCACGCCCGTGCCGATCACCAGGCCGAGGATCGGCACCAGGGTGCCCAGCGAGAGCTGGCCGAGGATGCTGACGGCGAGGTCGTGCTTGTCCTGGTCGGCCCCGCGGGCGAACAGGGAGATCACCAGCAGCACGGCGGGGACCACCAGCAGCAGGACGCCGCGGCGGCGGCCGAGCAGGCCGCGCACGGTCAGCCTGGCGACGGTCGGGTTCACGATGGGTTCCAGCCCTTCTGGCGGCGTTCTGGCGATCTCACGAGCGGGAGACGGCCGAGGGGTTCGGCTCGGGGTGAGCCGAGGGGCGCAGGACGAGCCGGGGGCTCAGGACGAGACCAGGTAGGAGAAGACGCTCTCCAGCGACTCGTCCGCCGGGGAGACCGTGAAGAGCCGGATGCCGGCCTCCTGGGCGACCCTGGGCAGCAGGGTGGTGAAGCCCTGGAAGTTGACCGCCTCGATGCGCAGGGCCTTCTCCTTCGCGTCGAACTCGATGGCGGCGGTGGAGCCGTCGGCGATCAGTGCCGCGGCCAGCCTGCGGTCGTCGCTGGAGCGGACCAGGTAGCGGTGCGGGCGGTCCGTCATCAGGCGGCGGATCTTGCGGAAGTCGCCGGAGGCGGCGTGCCGACCGGCCACCACGACCTCGATGTGGCGGGCGAGTTGCTCGACCTCCTCCAGGATGTGCGAGGAGAACAGCACCGTGCGGCCGTCGGCGCCGAACCGGCGCAGCAGCTCCATCAGCTGGAGCCGCTGGCGCGGGTCCATGCCGTTGAAGGGTTCGTCGAGCAGCAGCACGGCCGGGTCGTGGACCAGGGCCGAGGCCATCTTGACGCGCTGCTTCATGCCCTTGGAGTAGGTGCCGGTCTTCCGGTCCTGGGCGTACTCCATCTCGACCAGGGCGAGGGCGCGGCGGGCGGCCTCGCCGGGGTCGGGCAGGCCGTGCAGTTCGGCGTTGGCGAGGACGAACTCCCAGCCGGTCAGGTAGTCGTACATCGACTCGCGCTCGGGGACGAGTCCGATCTGCCGGTAGACCGTCTGGTTGCGCCAGATCGGTGCGCCGTCCAGGGTGACCTCGCCCGCGGAGGGGCCGAGGAAGCCGCTCATCATGTGGATGAGGGTGGACTTCCCCGCGCCGTTCGGGCCGAGCAGGCCGGTGACGCCGGGGCCGATCCGCATGCTGATGTCGTTGACGGCGACGACGTTGCCGAACCAGCGGGAGACCTTGTCGATCGCGATGACAGCCATGACGACCTCTCAGATCTTCCGGTAGCGACGGAGCAGGGACACGTACGAGAGGGCCACCAGGGCGACGAGTTCGACCGTGAAGAGCACGGCGCCGAGGGTGCCCGGCGCGTGGAGCGCGCTGTCGGGGCCGCCCAGGCCGAAGACCTTGTTGACGACGGCCTCGACGAGCAGGTCCGGGGAGATCACGGCGACCCAGTTGGCGGACTCCGTGCCCTCGAAGCCGCCGGTGATGCCGTAGGCGATGGTGGCCAGGATGGTGCTGACGGTCAGCACGCCCATGATCGCGGCGACGCCGAAGCCGCGCCGCGGGGTGGCGGCGGCGATCAGCAGCGCGATCGCCGAGTAGACCAGCGCGTAGAGCACGGCGGCGGCCAGCCCGTAGAGGAAGTGCTCGGTGTTGGAGCCGAACGGCAGCTTGCCGAGCACGGCCCCGAGGTAGAGCACCAGCAGCGGCACCACCATCAGGATCAGCATGGCGGCGGTCATCGCGGCGAACTTGGCCCGGACGTAGTCGCCCCGGGTGATCGGCCGGGAGAAGTAGAGCGGCACGGTGTTGTGCCGCAGGTCCCGGGACATCAGCACGGGGGCCTGGGCGGCCAGGAAGATGGTGACCAGCAGGCCGAAGTTGCTGAGGAAGGCGGTGTAGTCCGTCATCAGCTTCTGCTGCTTCGACATGATCGTCGCCGTGACGATCACCAGCGCGATCGCGGAGAGGGCGCCGAGGAGCAGCATCGGCAGCACCTTGGACTTGCCGGAGCGCCCCAGCCCGTACGCGCCGCGCAGGCTCTGCACGAACAGCGAGCGGGTGGCGTACGAGCGGCCGAGCCGGGGGCCCTGGTAGCCGCGGTAGCCGATGTTGTGGATGACGCCGCTGTCGGGCGCGGTCCTGGGCTCAGGAGGCAACGACATCGGGAGCACCTCCTGCCTGCTGGTCGGCGATCGGCGCGGGCGCGTGGGACGGCGCCTCGGACGAGTCGGTGGTGAAGATCTCGGCGACCCGGTGGCGGCGCTGCTCCAGCCGGACCAGACCGAGGCCGAGGCCGGCGACGGTGTCCCGGATGAGGTCGTAGGTGTCGTCGCCGGCCATCTCGACCAGCAGCACCCGGGAGCCGTCCGGACGGACGGAGAGCCCGGCGGCGGCGAGCCGGTCGCGGACCAGGCGGTCGGCGTCCACGGTCAGGTCGTCGGGGTGGTCGGTGACCTCCACCGCGAGCAGTCGGGTGGCCTCGGTGAAGGAGGCGGTGGAGGAAGAGCGCAGCAGCCGCCCGCCGTCGATCACCACCAGGTGGTCACAGGTGCGTTCGAGCTCGCCGAGCAGGTGCGTGGTGACCAGCACCGAGATGCCGAAGTCGCTGTGCACCCGGCGGATCAGGGCCAGCATGTCGTCGCGGCCGACCGGGTCGAGCCCGTTGGTGGGCTCGTCGAGCAGCACCAGCTTGGGGTCGTGGACCAGCGCCTGGGCCAGTTTCACGCGCTGCTTCATGCCGGTGGAGTAGCCGCCCATCGGGCGGTACCGCTCCTCGTAGAGGCCGACGTGGCGGAGCGTGTCGGCCGTCCGTTCGCGGGCGGCGGCGGCCGGCAGGCCGGCCATCCGCGCCATGTGGACGACGAACTCCGTCGCCGAGACGTCGGGCGGCAGGCAGTCGTGCTCCGGCATGTAGCCGACGCGCTCGCGGATCGCCGGGCCCTCGGTGGCGATGTCCAGGCCGAGGACCTGGCCGGTGCCGGAGGTGGCCGGGGCGAGCCCGAGCAGGATCTTGATGAGTGTGGACTTGCCCGCCCCGTTCGAACCGACCAGGCCAACCACTCCGGGCTGCACCTCCACGGTGAGCTGATCGAGAGCGGTGACCCGGGGGAACCTCTTGGTGAGGCCGTCCGTCTTGATGACAGTGGACACGTCGACCAACGTAGTGGTCGCGCGGTCCGGCGGACATGAGCTGGGATGCTGAGCCCGAGATCGTCCTGCGGTATGACGCGGCCGGGCCGGCCCCTAGGGGGCCCGCGGCGCGGGCCCCGAGCGGGCCGGGCCCGGCCGCGTCCGTCGTCTCCGCTCAGGCCAGCAGGTCCGCCTGGAGGACCGCCACCTGCCGGAACGCCTGCTCCGGCACGCCCCGGGGGTTGGTCATCACGATCCGGGCCACCACGTCCCCGGCCGCGATGTCGGCGGCCTGCGCGACGGGCCGGCCGCCGGCCCGCTCGTCGACCGTCCGGGCCTGGGCCGCGACGCTCGGCATGCCGGTGAAGACCAGGTCGGAGCGGTGCAACCCGGCGGCGTCCTTCGGCTCCGACCGGGTGGCGGAGCGCTCGTAGAAGCGGTTGGCCTCGGTGTTGGAGCCGAACTGCAGCAGCCAGATCTCCGTGCGGGTGCCGTCCGGGCCGGTCCAGACCCGCTGGGTGGCGGCCCGGCAGGCGCTCTCCAGCAGGGCCGCGGAGGCCTTCTCCGGGTTCGTGTCGCGGGCCGCGAACTCGCTGCAGTCGGCCCAGATCCCGGCGGGGAGCGCGCCGGCGGTCGGGCTCGCGCTGCCGCCGGCGGTCGGGCTCGCCGTCGTGCTCGCGGTCGGGCTCGGGCTCGGGCTCGGAGCCGTGCTCGCCGTCGTGCTCGGCGCGGCGCCCGGGACGGGCTGCTCCGGCGTCGCACCGGCCGGCGCGGGCAGCAGCAACTGCCGCAGGTCGGCGAAGTGCCGGTGCTGGTCGGCCTTGCCCGGCGCCTCCTTGCCCGCGGGCAGCGGCGGCAGTGACAGCGGCGGGAAGGCGTAGCGGCCGTCGCCGGGGGTCCGCAGACCGGGGAGGCTGGTGCGGTCGGGCGCGGTGACGGCGACGGCGGCGGCCGTGCCGGTCAGCACCAGGATCAGCGCGGCGCCGCCCCGGCGGAGCAGCGCCGCCCGGCGGGGCCGGCCGGCCTGCTCGTCGAGGACCGCCTCCGGCGGGAGCGACCAGACCTCGTCGACCGGCGCGCCGAAGGTCGGCGCGCCGCCGGTCGGCGCGGCCCACGGCCCGGCCGGCGGCTGCGGGGGTGTCTGCGGGGAGGGCGCGGCGAGCGGCCGGACCGGCGCCGCCGGCGGGTGGCCGGGCTCCTCGGGCAGGGGCTCGGTGGTGTCGGTCATACGGACGCTCCTGGACGGGCCAGCCGGTCGAGCTGCTGGGTGAAGAGGTTGACGACCTTGTCCTTGGGCAGCGGCGCGACGCCCTCGACCCGGACCACCACGCGGAGGTCGCCCTCGGCCGCGGAGCAGGACAGGTAGTCCACCGGGGAGCCCGGCGGCAGGTGCGGCAGGTAGCAGTGCGCCTCGGCGTGGCCGGGGATCTCCGGGCCGACCCGGAACAGGCCGGAGTCCGAACCCAGCGCCCCGGCCCAGGCGTTGTCCGCCTTCACCGCCTCCTGGTGGTACTGCAGCAGCCACACCGTCACCACCATGCCGGCGTCGCTGCTCACCATGGTGCGGACACCGCCGCCCTTGAGCGGGGTCTCCTGCCAGACCTTGCGGACCAGGTCCTGGAGCTTGGTCGGCAGGGCCCGGACGTCGTCATCGACCCACGCCTGGCGCTGCTCCTCCGTCAGCTCGGTGTCGTTGCCGTACGCGCCGGAGTCCGGGCCGAGCGAGTAGCCCGCCGGTACCGGCAGCAGCAGGTCCCGCAGCGAACCGAAGTGGCTGCCGTTGGACTTGGCGCCGAACGCGGGGGACGGTGAGGCGGTCGCGCTCGGCACGGGGGCCGGCAGCGCCCGGTCGGCGGGCCGGTCGTCGTAGCGGACCTTGATGATGCCGAGGCCGAGGCCGACCCCGACCAGCGCGGCGGCCACCACGGCGGCACCGGCCCGGAGGGCGAAGCCGGACCGCGGGGCGGCGGGCGAGGGCTCAGGCGCGGGCGACGGCTCCACCGGCGGCGGAGCCGGGGCGGGGGCCGGGGCCGGGGCCGGGGCCGGGGCGGGCGCGGGGGCCGCAGCCGGGGCCGGATTCACGACGGACTCACTCATACCAGCCGCTCCCACTGCAGCTTGGCGAGGGCCTTGAGCTCGTCGCCGTTGACCTGGCTCGGGGAGTAGACCGTGATCTGCATCGCGACGTTGCCGCGCCGTGCCACCGCCTCCCCGAGGTAGTACTTCTCGGTGCTCTCGCTGTACGTGTACTGCTTGTCGGAGGCCGTGTACGAGCCGTTGATCGTCCCGCCGTCCAGTGGCTGGCCGCCCGTCACCTCGTTGACCAGCGCGACCGCCGACTGGCTGGACTTGGCGTCGTACTGGATGAGCTCGACCAGGTAGCGGGTCTCGCCCTTCCGCCAGGCCAGGTAGGCGTCCCGCTGGAAGCCCTCCCGGATCAGCGAGCGGAACTCACGGTCCGCACCGCCGTACGACAGCGCCTTCTCGCCGATCGTCATCCAGCCGGAGTCGTCGCCGTAGCCGTAGTTGTCCCACGGCTCGGTCCCCTCCGGCCTGCTGATCAGCAGCTTGCGCAGGTCGCCGTCGACCGGGAGCGGCTTGGGCCGGGCCGCCGCGGCGGCCTGCTCGTCCAGGGTGGCGGCCGGGTAGTGCGGTACGCCGACCTGGAGGGCGGGCAGCGGCGTCGGGGGCCGGCCGGCCTGGATCGCGTAGCCGCCCGCCGCACCGAGCAGCGGGCCGAGCAGTGCGGCGGCGATCAGCAGCCGGGCGGTACCGATCCTGCGCGGGGCGGGTGCGGCCTCGGCCTCGGTTCCGGCTTCGGCCTCCGCCTCGGCAGGCGTCTCGGCCGGGTCGGTGGGGTCGGTGGGGACGGGAGGTGCCGGGGGTTCGGCGGGAGCCTCGGGAACCGGCGGTTCCGGGGTCTCGGTGGTCACAGGGTGCTCCTGAGCAGCTGGGATCGCGTCGGGGAGGGGGCCGGTCCGGCCGGCCGCGGCTCAGCCACCGGAGCCCAGTCGCTCGCGCTGACGCCGCATCGCGTCCGCCAGCAGGGCCTTGTCCGGGGTGCCCTTCACGTAGACGGAGACCTGGTACTCGACGTCGCCCACGGAGGAGACCCCGACCAGCTTCCCGGTCCAGGCCTCCTGCTCGGGCTTCATCAGCACGCCCTTGGCCCCGCTGTCCCCGTCGATGTCGAAGGAGTCACCGGAGTCGAAGCTCATCCCCTTGGCGAACTCGCGCGCCATGTCGCCGTTCTTGAAGCGCAGCATCCGCACCGACACCTCCTGCTTTCCGTCGGCGGTGCGGTAGCGGCGCTCGGCGGCGTCGTCCTGGTAGCCGTAGGACTTGAGGATGCGCGGGATCTCGTCCGAGTTGCCGAACTCGGCGGACAGCTCGTCCGTGCTCAGCTTCGCCCCGTCCGAGGAACCGTAGGACTCGGCGCCGTCCGGCATCGGGACCAGGAAGAAGCGCAGGTCACCGCCGTGCCGGTCGCCGCTGACGGTGCCGTGCAGGGTGCTGCTCGGCTTGGGCGCGGGCGGCGGCGTGCTCGGGGCGACGGTCGGCGAGGGGCTCGGCGACGGGCTCGGCGACGGGGTGGCGGTCGCGCTCGGCGTCGCGGCGGGCGCGGCGGCCACGGCCCGGGGCCGGTCCTCGGGCCTGCCCACGGCGACGGTGACCGCGGTGCTGGTGGCGGTGACGGCCAGCAGGCCGGCGACCGCGAGGGCCACCCGGGCGGGACGGGCCGGGCCGCCGCGGCCCTGCGGTGGAACCGTCTCCGGAAGGGACGACGGGACCGCCTCCGCTGACCGGTCCTCAGGAAGGCTCTCGGGGACAGCCGGGTCGGCGTCAGGGCTGTCTTCGGGCACGGTCAAGGGACTCCCCCCAGGCGGAACGGACTGCGCCGCGCGCGGGCCCGGACCCCACGAGCCTCCCCCTGCTGCCCCGGTGAAGCCGACCGACACGCGTTTCAGCTGGAATTATGAGAGCGGAGCTCCCGGACCAACAACCGCAATCCGCACGAAAGTCGGCTCATTGAGCCATCAATCGGACACCTCGTGATCGAACCGCAATCGGGCGGCCACACCGTGACCGCCCGACCGCGTCCGGCACCGCGTCGCCGGCACCCGGGTCGCTCAACCCAGCTGCGCGAGGCCCTCGGTGGCGATCCGTTCGAAGACCGCGAGATCGTTCTCGAAGATCGAGTCCGGCACCGGCCAGTGGATCACCAGCTCGGTGATGCCCAGCTCCCGGTACCGGCCGGCCCAGTCGACGAACGCGTCCAACGACGCCAGCGGCCGCTCCGCGGTCGACCCCTGGAGCAGCACCTTCTCCAGCTCCGCGACGTCCCGGCCGCGCTCCTCGCAGGCCGCGGTCAGCTTGGCCAGCTGGGCGGCGATCACGTCCGGCGCCTGCGCGACCGGCACGTCCGCCGGCCCACGCGGGTCGCCGTACGTCACCCAGCCCTGCCCGTACTCCGCCGCCAGCCGCAGCCCGCGCGGGCCGGTGGCGGCGACGTAGAACGGCACCCGCGGCCGCTGGACGCAGCCCGGGATGTTGCGCGCCTCGACGGCCGAGTAGTAGCGGCCCCCGCTGGTCGTCGCGTCCTGGGTGAGCAGCTCGTCCAACAGCGGCAGGAACTCGGCGAACCGGTCCGCCCGCTCCTTCGGCGACCACGCCTCCTGCCCGGTCGCCGTGGCGTCGAACCCGACCCCGCCGGCCCCGATCCCGACCGTCAGACGCCCGTCGGAGACGTCGTCGACCGTCAGCAGTTCCTTGGCCAGGGTGACCGGGTGCCGGAAGTTCGGCGAGGTCACCAGCGTGCCGAGGCGGATCCGCTCGGTGGCCGTCGCGGCGGCGGTCAGGGTGGGCACCGCCCCGTACCAGGGCGCGTCCCGGAAGGACCGCCACGACAGGTGGTCGTAGGTGTAGGCGGCGTGGAAGCCGAGGTCCTCGGCCCTCCGCCAGATCTTCTGTCCCTCGCCCCACCGGTGGATGGGGAGGATCACCGTACTCAGTCGCATGCCCTCGACCCTATGCTCCGACGAACCGCCCACTCGGCGCATACCGCAGTCTGCTCTCCTCATGGCCGCAACCACACGCATCACCGTCACCCTCCCGACGGAACAGGTGGACGAGCTCAGAAAGCTCACCGACAACGTCTCCGGGTACGTCGCGGAGGCAGTGGCCCGCCAGATTCGGCACCAACTGCTCGCGGACGACCTTCGCCGCCACCAGGACGAGCAGGGTGCCTTCACCGACGAGGAGATGTCCGAGGCGCAGGCCAGGATCTTCGGCTCCGCCGGGTCGGCGGGTTCGGCGAGCGCCGCGTGACCGAACGCTTCGAGACGGTCGTGCTGGACTCGCAGGGACTGTCCGCCTGGATCACGCAGGACCGCGGCGTGCTGGCGATGCTTCAGGTGTTCCACGCCATGGGGGCCGACTTCGTCGTCGGAGCGAACACCATCGTGGAGGTCACCCACGCACGTGTGAACGAGGCCCGGCTGAACCGGACGCTTTCGCGGGTCAAGGTCGAGGCGGTCACCGACCAAGCCGCGAAGGCGTCGGCCAGGCTGCTGAGGCTGGCCGGCCTGCACGGCCACGAGTACGCGATCGACGCGACCGTCGCCGAGATGGCGCTGCGGCAGCCGGGGCCGGTGGCCATGCTCACCTCGGACGTCGACGGCATGGCCAGACTCTGCGGCCCCCGGATCCGGCTCATCGCGGTCTGAGCCCGAGCGGCACTCGAACATTCTCGACCGGCGTCCTCCCGGCTCAGGTTGTGGTGGGTGAATGATGCTTGACCGACCGGCAGGAGCGTCACGACAGGTGGTCGTCGGGCCCCGCGTTCGAACTCGGGGCTGACACCGACTCATTCTCCGTGGTGCCTTCCGTGGTCAGCACGGAGGCCGGCTGCGCCCCTGCCGGACAGACTGTGGACACAGCGATCGGCCCGGCAGCACACGGGCCGACCACGACCGCCGACCGAGGAGCGACCATGGCCGACACCGCCACGTACGAGGGGTTCACCGCGCAGGAGCGGGCCGCGATGAAGGCGCACGCCCAGGAGCAGAAGAAGGCGGCACGCCGCGGTTCGCCCGCGGAGAAGGCCGCGGAGGCGGAGCGGGACGTGCTCGCGAAGATCGCCGAGATGCGGGACTCGGACCGGGTCATGGCCGAGCGGGTCCATGCCGTCGTCACCGCCAACGCCCCGACCCTCGCGCCGAAGCTCTGGTACGGGATGCCCGCCTACGCGCTGGACGGCAAGGTCGTCTGTTTCTTCCAGAGCGCGGAGAAGTTCAAGGCGCGCTACGCGACGCTCGGCTTCAGCGACCAGGCGAAGCTGGACGAGGGCCCGATGTGGGCGGCCGGCTTCGCCCTGACCGAGGTGACGCCCGAGGTGGAGGCGCGGATCGGTGAGCTCGTGAGGCGCGCGGTGTGAGGGCGCGGGCGCGACGCGGCTACCGCATGGCCATCGGCGCGAGACCGAGGCCGGCGAGCGCACCCGCGCCACGGGCCGCGTGCTCGCCGCCCGCGAGTATCAGGGTCCGCGCCGACTGGTAGGGGCATCCGGCGGCGTCGAACACACCCGCAGTGGCGATCAGCAGTTCACGGTCGCCGTCGAGCAGCGCCGCAGCACGCTCCACGAGGGCGGTGGCGACGGGGTTGCCGGCCACAGCGGTCCGAGCCGCTGCCAGGCGGCCGGCGGCGTCGGGGGCCCTGACGAGCACGGCGGCCTCGGTGCGCAGCGCCACGTACCAGTGGAGCCAGATCCAGGTGGTCCACTGCCGCACCTGCCCGGGTTCGGGGGCCAGCCGTTCCAGCGCCGCCCCGGGCCGCCCCTGGTGGAGCATCAGGACGGCGTCGAAGACCGCCCCGTACCCGCAGGTGTTCCACGGCGAGGGGTCCACCCGGTCGAGCAGCGCGCTCCAGCCGCGTCGGGCCTCCTGGTCGTCGCGCAGCCCGTGGAGCGTCGCCATCGCCGCCGCCGGCGGACCGAGGACGGCCCGGGCGGGGCTGCCGGCCCGCTGCCACGCGTCGCGGAACCGGACGCCGACGGTGAGCGCCTCCTCCGCCTCACCTGCCAGGACGTCGGCCACGAGGAGCCAGCCCGTGGCCCGGTGGCCGACCTCGGCCAGCTGCGGATGATCCGCGAGTCGCCGTGCCCATCGGCGGGCACCCGACAGGTCCCCCACGCCGAGGCCGGCCTCGGCGGCCTCGCCGAGCGCCTCGATCAGCTCATGGGTGTTGGCCGGTCCGTCCGGTGTGGACGAGATCAGCTCGACCCGGCGCCGTGCCGTCGCCGCCGCCGCGAACGCGTCCCCGGCCCAGCTCAGCGTGCCGGCAAGGGTGTCGAGCGCGGCGGACTCCGCGAGCGGATCCCCGGCGAGGCCGGCGAGCTCGACCGCTCGTTCGGCGGACGCGATGGCCTCCTCGGCGGTGGGACCACCCGGGCGCCCTGCCGCACCGGTCGACTCGGGAGAGGTGTCGGTCGTGCCCTGCGCGGCGCCGATCGTGTGGGTGAGTGTCCGTCCGGCCTCGGCCAGCGCGGCCGCGGCCCGGGCGGAGGGATCGTCGCCGGCCAGCTCGCACGCCTCGGTGATGAGCGCGTCGGCTTCCTCCGGCGGGAGCGTTCGGGCGAACTTGCTGGAGAACCGGTAGGCGTTGCTTGCGGCGGCCGCCAGGGCGCGGGCGGCCGCGGCGGTGTCGCCGGACCGACGTGCGACGTCTGCGGCCGCGCGGTTCAGGCGGTGCATGTCATCACCGTCCAGGCGGCAGCCGGCCACGGCTGCCGCCTGCCGAAGCATCGACGCCGTGTCGACCGGGGTGGTCGCGAGCGCGGCGGCCTGCTCGTACCGCTGCTGGGACTCGCCGATCAGGTGACGGGTGAAGGCCAGCTCCGCCATGCCGCGGGCGAGGCGGTAGGCGTCCGCGCGCCGCTCCGGTCGCGTCTCCGCCCACCCGAGGGCGGCGCGCAGCTCGTCGGCCACCAGGTCGAACCGGGCCCGCCAGTCCGCTCGGGTCACCTCGTCGAGGTCGGCGCCCCGGGCCAGGCACCAGTCGAGGTGCCGGCTGCGGGTGTCGTCCAGCTCGCCGGCCTCGGTGAGGCGGTCGGTCCCGTACTGGCGCAGCGTCTCCAGGGCCCGATAGCGGGTTCCGCCGGGGGAGGGCGTCACCGCCAGCAGGCTCTGTTCGGCGAGCCGGGCCAGCCCGTCGACGACGGTTGCTCCGTCGCACCCGGCGACCTCAGCCGCCGCCGGGGCGGTGAACGGTCTCACGAACACCGACACCCGGCGCAGCAGCGCCCGGTCGGCCGGGTCCAGCAGGTTGTGGCTCCAGTCCAGCGCCGCCCGCACCGAACGGTGCCGGTCCTCTGCGCGGGAGCCGCCGGTGAGCATCCGCAGCGGATGGGCCAGGGCGGCGGTGATGCCGTCCAGCCCTAGCGTGGGGTACCGGGCGGCGGCCAGCTCGATCGCCAGCGCCATGCCGTCCAGCCGTTCGCAGATCGCCGTGATCTGGTCGTGCGGGAGAGGATCCGAAGGCCAGCCCACCGATGTCGCCCTGTCCAGGAACAACGCGACCGCGTCCGACCCGCCGTCGCCGGTCAGCGACAGCGGCGGAACCGGATACACCCGCTCGAACGGCACCATCAGCCGGGACCGGCTGGTCACCAGCACCCGCACCCGAGGGCAGGCGGCCAGGAACCGCTCAAGGAACAGCGCCACCCCGTCCACGACGTGCTCGCAGTTGTCCAGCACCAGCAGGATGTGACGGTCGGTCAGTGCGGCGGCCACCGAATCGGCCATGTCGCGGCCCAGTTGCTCGCCGAGGCCGAGCGCCTCGGCGACCGCGGTCGCGACCATGCCGGGATCGGTGACCGGGACCAGGTCGACGAACCACACCCCGTCGGCGAACCCGTCGGCCGCGTCGGAGGCCACCGCCAGCGCGAGCCGGGTCTTGCCGACCCCGCCGGGACCGAGCGCGGTCACCTGCCGGTGCTCCGTGAGCATGGCGGTCAGCGCGGCCCGCTCGCCCACCCGGCCGACGAACGAGGTCAGCCGCGTCGGCAGCGCCGGCGGCGGAAGCGACCGATCGGTGCGGGCCTTCTCGGGGGCGCGCCGGGCCAGCGTCCGCCGGTCGGCCACCTCCAACTTGCGCAGCAGCGAGGAGACATGGGTCTCCACCGTACGCACCGAGATGAACAGCCGTGCCCCGATCTCGGCGTTGCTCAGATGCTCCCCGACCAGTTCCAGCACCTCGGCCTCGCGAGGCGAAATATCCGCTGCTGCTCCCATGGCCGCCATTCTGTCGCACGCCCTCCATACGACCGCTCCGTGATCGTCTCCGTGGTCACCACGGATGCCGGCCGGCCGTGCCCGGCGAGACGCTGTGACCGCACACGGAACGGGTCGATCGCGGCCCACGACCTCCAGGGAGCGCCGATGACCGGCTCGTCCACCTCGGGAATCAAGACCGTGCTCCACCCGGTGTCCGATCTGGGCAGGGCCAGAGCGGTGTACGCGGCCCTGCTCGGCGTACCGCCGCGCAACGACTCGCCCTACTACGTCGGTTTCGAGGCCGGAGGCCAGCACGTCGGGCTGGTGCCGGGCGGCGGACCGCAGGGGATGACCTCGCCGGTGGCCTACTGGGACGTGCCGGACATCCGGGCGGCGCTGGCCGCGGCGACCGCGGCGGGAGCGACCGTGACCGAGCCCGCACACGAGGTCGGCGGCGGCCGTCTGGTGGCCACCGTCACCGACCCCGACGGCAACGTCCTCGGCGTCCTCCAGGACGAGGTGAGCGCCAACCCCCGCTCCCGCGCCCGGCGCCGTCTCGACACCGAGCACCGGCTCGCCCACGACATCGACGTCTGGGTGGCCACCGCCTCCGCCGACGGCGCGCCGTACCTGGTGCCGCTGTCCTTCGACTGGGACGGCCGAGCCCTGCGGGTGGCCACCCCTGCGGACGGCCCCACCGGCAGGAACCTGGCCGCCACCGGGACCGTCCGGCTCGCACTCGGCCCGACCCGCGACGTCACCATGATCGACGGCACCGTCGAGGTCCTCGACGTCGGCGCCCTCACGCAGGAGCAGGGCGACCGTTTCGCCGAACGCACCGGCTTCGACCCGCGCACACTCACCACGCGCTACCGCTGGTTCCACATCACCCCGCACCGCGTCCAGGCCTGGCGCGAGGAGAACGAACTGGCCGACCGCGAACTGATGCGGGACGGCCGCTGGCTCGCCTGACGAACACCGGTGGTGAGGAGCCTGCCGCCGCCGACCGGCCGGACGTCGTCACCACCGTGCTGAGGATCGGCCGGAGCGGCGGGGTTCTCGAACGAGCGGCGTGGTCAGAGGAGTTGGGTGAGGCGGATGTTGTTGCCGGAGGGGTCCCGGAAGCCGGAGTCGATGCCGTACGGGCGCTGCTCGGGCTTCTCGGTGAACTCGACGCCGCGGGAGGACATCTCCTCGTAGGACGCCTGGCAGTCGTCGGTCCTGAGGAAGACCGTGCCGGCGAAGCCCTTGGCCGTCAGTTCGCGGACCTGCTCCGCGGTGGCGTGGTCCATCACCGGCGGGCCGGGGATGGCCATCAGGACGATGGCGATGTCCTGCTGTCCGGGCGGTCCGACGGTCAGCCAGCGGAAGTCGCCCAGTTCGGGGAAGCTGACGTCGTCCCGCACCTCCAGGCCGACCTTCTCGGTGTAGAAGGCGAGCGCCTCCTCCTGGTCGTGCACCCACACCTGCGCGTTGGCGATCGAGATCACGGGGTCCTCCTCGGTCGGGGCTGGTCGATCGCTGACCACGCTAGTTCGGGCCCCCACCACCGTCTTCTCGAAACGTGCGGTGTTGCGGGCGGCCGTAGGCGCGCAGCACGCAGCCGGGGATCAGGGCGTGCGCGGAGGCCGGCGGGTACTGCTCGCGGTGGGCCGTCGGCGACGTGCCGTACATGCGGGTGAAGCTGGTGGTGAAGGACCCGACGCTCTGCAGACCGACCAGGAAGCAGATGTCGGCGACCGAGCGGTCCGTGCTGCGCAACAGCGCCGCGGCCCGTTCCAGGCGGCGGGTCAGCAGGTAGGCGTGCGGTGACTCGCCGAAGGCGCGGCGGAACGCGCGGCTGAAGTGGGCACGGGACAGGCCGGCCGCGCGGGCCAGGTCGTCGACGGTCAGGGGCTCGGCGTACCGGGCGTCGGCGAGGTCCCTGGCGCGGACCAGGTGGCGGGCGAGGGGGACGGGCGCCATGTCTACGGAGCTTACGGCGCACCGCCGACAGCCGGCCCGGCGACGGCGGTGGTTCGGACGGCGGCGGCCATACCTGGTGGGGGTATCTTGGCCGCGAAGGGACCGGAACGGGCCGGGCGGACAGGGTGGACCGGGTGGACAGGGCGGAGGGCGCGGGAGTGGCGGTGCGCGGCGGGGTGGTGCCCCGGTTCGGGGTGCTGTGTGCGCTGCTGCTCGGGCTGTTCCTGATGCACGAACCAGCATCCGGCCGGAACGCCGGCGAAGTCGCTGACGGTCGAGCGCGCGGACGGGCTGTGCGTGGCCGCCCGCGGCCGGGCCGAACGGGCCGCGCTGCCGCAGCCGGGTCCGGCGCCGCTGGGCACGGTCGCGCCGCCGCCCGCGGCCGGTGCGGCACTCGTGGCGGTGGCCCCCTCGGGCTGCCGGGCGCCGCCGGACCGGGGGCGCGAGGTCCTGCTCCAGGTGTGCGTCTCGCGGACCTGACGGGCCCCTCCGGCTCCCGCCCAGGAGCCGGACGACCGGCCCCACCCGTACCCGACCCCGGAGAACCCACCGTGAAGACCCCCTCCCGCCGCGCCCTGGCCGCCGCGGCCGCCGCAGGCCTGCTCGCCGTCGCGCTGACGGCCTGCGCCACCCCGCAGAGTTCGAAGCACCACGGGCACGACATGTCCGGGCACGACACGGCCGGCCACGACACGGCCGGGCACGGCCAGCACGCCACCGCCGCCGGGACCGGACTGGGCGCCGAGCTCAACGGCTACCGGCTGGACGGCGAGCTCGCCGCGCCGACCGCACCCGCCGAGTACCGGTTCCGGATCACCGGGCCGGACGGCAAGGTGGTGACCGCCTTCGTGCCGGAGCAGACCAAGCAGCTGCACTTCTACGCGATCCGCTCCGACCTGACCGGGTTTCAGCACCTGCACCCGGTGCTCGCCCCGGACGGCACCTGGACGGCCGCGCTGACCCCGTTGGAGCCGGGCGACTGGCGGCTCTACACCTCGTTCACCCCCGACAGCGGGCCGGGCCGGGGGACCGCCCTGGTGCTCAGCCGGGCCGTCACCGTGCCCGGCGCGGCGAGCCCCGCCGCGCTGCCGCCCGCCGCCACCAGCACGACCGTCGACGGGTACGAGGTGGCGGTGCAGCACTCCCCGAGGACCGGCGCGCTGAAGCTCACCGTGACCCGGGGCGGGCAGCCGGTGACCGATCTGGAGCCGTACCTGGAGAGCTTCGGCCACCTGACCGCGTTCCACGCCGGCGACCAGGCCTTCGCCCATCTGCACCCGGAGGGCGGGGCCGCGACCGGCCACGGTGGCCCGGACCTCGCGTTCCACGCCGAGCTGCCGGCGACCGGCGACTGGCGTCTGTTCGTGCAGTTCCAGACCGGCGGCGCCCTGCACACCGCGGCGCTGACCCTCGGCACGGGCTGACCCCGCCCCGGCCCCGGGGCCCGGGAGGGCACGCCTCTCCCGGGGCCCGGCGCGGGTGCGCGAAGATGGGACGGTGACCACCACCCCGCGCCCCCGCCTGATCGCCACCGACCTGGACGGCACCCTGCTCTGTGCGACCGGCTCCGTCACCGAGCGGACCGCCGCCGCGCTGGCGCGGGCCGAGCGGGCGGGCATCCAGGTGGTCTTCGTGACCGGCCGCCCGCCGCGCTGGATGGCACAGCTGAGCGCGCACATCGGCGGCCACGGGGTGGCGATCTGCTCGAACGGCGGGGCGGTGGTGGACGTCCGGCGCGGTGAGCTGGTGGAGAGCTTCCCGCTGGCCGTGCCGGACGCGCTGGCGGTGGTGTCGGCGCTGCGCGCCGAGCTGCCGGGGACGGCGTTCGCCTTCGAGTTCCCCGGCGGCTTCGCCCGGGAACCGGAGTACGAGCTGCGGATGTGGGGGTCGGACGAGGACCACGCGGTCGCCACCGCCGAGCAGTTGCTCGGCGGCGGGCGGGTCGGCGGCCTGTTCAAGCTGCTCGCCAAGCACCCCGAGCTGGACCCGGACGTGTTCCTGGCCCGGGCCCGGGTGGCGGCCGGGGAGCTGGCCGAGATCACCCGGTCCAGCCCGGTGGCGCTGCTGGAGATCAGCGCGCGGGGGGTCACCAAGGCGAGCACGCTGGCCCGCTGGTGCGGCGAGCAGGGCATCGACCGGTCCGAGGTGGTGGCCTTCGGCGACATGCCGAACGACCTGGAGATGCTCGCCTGGGCGGGCCGCTCGTACGCCGTGGCCAACGCGCACCCCGAGGTGCTGGCGGCAGTGGCGCAGCACACCGTGGGCAACGACGAGGACGGCGTGGCGGCGGTGATCGAGACCCTGCTGTGAGCGGCCCGCCGGGGCGGCGGGGCGCGGCTGGCCGCCGGGGAACGTCGGTGGACGACGGTAGTCTGTCCGACCGTCAGTTCGATCGACGACGACTCTCCGGGGGAACCGCCTTGTCCGTCCGCAGCGCCCTGAGCACCGCGACCACCGCCGCCACCGTCGCCCTGGTGGCCCTCGCCCTGACCGCCTGCGACCCGTCCGGTGACTCCGCCGCCGGCACCGGGGACGCCAGGGCCGCCGGGAGCGCCGCGGCGAGCACCCCGGGCGCCGCCACCGGCTCGCCGCAGGCGTCCGCCAAGCCCTCCGCCAGGCCCTCGGGTGCCGCGTCGCAGGGCGGCGACCCGGTCGAGCCCGGCGCGGACTGCGGTGCGGCGCCGAAGCTCGCGGCCGGGCACCGGATGCTCAACGTCTCCAAGGCCTCGACGGCCACGGCCTTCTACGCCAAGGAGACCGCGTTCGAGTGCGACCCCAACGACGGGCACTGGGCGGACGCCGGCGCGGAGAAGACGTACGCCTTCGCCGCCGGCGCGGTGGTCGAGCTGACCGACCTGTCGTTCCAGACCAGGAAGGTCACCCTCGCCCAGCTGGCCGAGCACACCGCCAAGTGCCTGGACCACACCGAGGACCCGGAGAAGCGCCCCTGCTTCTCCAACCTCACCTACGAGGTCGTGCTGGACGCCTCCGGGAAGATCACCAAGGCCACCGAGAAGTTCCACTCCTGACGGTCCGCCGGGGCCGGCCGGTCAGTACCGGGCCGTCCAGCGGACCCGGGTGCCCTTGCCGTGCGGGCCCGGTTCGTGCCAGGCGTCCCCGCCGAGCGCCTCGGCCCGGCGGGCGAGGTTGCGCAGGCCGCTGCGCCGGCCGCCGTCCGGGATGCCGACCCCGTCGTCGGTGACGGTGAGCAGGACGCCGGGTTTGCCCGCCCGGTCCAGGGCCTCCGGGTCGCCGGGGACGGGCCGCCCCTCGTCGTCCAGGTGAACGGTGGCGGCGACCTCCACGGCCACCCGGGAGGCCCGGGCGTGGCGAGCCGTGTTGGAGAGCATCTCCCGCAGCGCGGCGAGGAGTTGGCGGGACGTCTTCTCGCCGACCAGGCTCTCCACCGGGCCGGTGAAGGTGATGGTGGGCTTGAAGCCGAGGGCGGCCGCGGCCTGGCTGCCCTCGCGCAGCACCCTGGTCCGCAGGCTGTCCGGCCGGTCGTCGGTGTCGCCGTGCTGGAGGGCGTAGATGGTGGTCCTGACCTCCTGGATGGTGGCGTCCAGTTCGTCCACCGCGCTGCCGATGCCCGTACGCACCTCGGGGACGACCGCCCGGCGGGCCGCGCTCTCCAGCATCATGCCGGTCGCGAACAGCCGCTGGATGACCAGGTCGTGCAGGTCGCGGGCGATCCGGTCGCGGTCCTGGAAGACGGCGAGGCGCTGCTTGTCGCGCTGTCCCTCGGCCAGCCGCAGCGCCAGGGCGGCCTGTGAGGCGAAGGTCTGGGCGAGCTGCTTCTCGTCCTCGGTGAACGGCGCCGAGCCGCGGTCGCGCCAGACGCACAGGCCGCCCAGCACCCGGCCGGCGGAGACCATCGGGACGGCCAGCGACGGCCCGAAGCGGCGGGCCAGCCGGAGCACCACCGCGGGGTCCGAGGACATGTCGTCGAGGTGGACGGTCTCCCCCGCCATCAGGTGGGTGGCGAAGCTCCCGGGCGGCATCAGCTCGCCGTTCAGGTACTCGGCGACTTCGCCGGAGGCGTGCGCGACCCGCATCTGCCCGTCGACGGTGGGCAGCAGGATCATGCCGACCGCGGCGTTCGCCAGCTCCCGGACCTGCTCGGCCGCGACGGTGAGGGCGAGTTTCGCCTCGTCGGTGGAGAGCAGCGCGGTGGTGACCGCCGAGGCGCCGGCGATCCAGCGTTCCCGGCGGCGCACGTTCTCGTACAGGCGGGAGTTCTCGATCGCGACGCCGGCCGCGGCGGCCAGCGCGTGCACCACCTGCTCGTCCTCGGGGGTGAAGCCGCCGCCGCCCTTCTTCTCGGTGAGGTAGAGGTTGCCGAAGATCTCGTCCCGGACCCGGATCGGCTCGCCCAGGAAGGAGATCATCGGCGGGTGGTCCCCCGGGAAGCCGGTGGAGCGCGGGTCCTTGCCGAGGTCGGCCAGCCGCAGCGGCTCGGGGTTGTCGATCAGCGCGCCGAGGATGCCCCGGCCGGCGGGCAGCTCGCCGATGAGCCCGGCGGTGGTGTCGTCGATGCCGACGTGGATGAAGTCCGAGAGCCCGGAGCCCTGCGGGGAGATCACGCCGAGCGCGGCGTACTCGGCGTCGACCAGCTCGGCCGCGCCGGTGGCGATCCGCTGGAGCGTGGCGTGCAGGTCGAGGCCGGCGCCGATCGAGACCACGGCCTCCAACAGCCGCTGCATCCGGTCGGTGACGGCGGCGGCGGACTGGAGCCGCTCGGAGACCTCGGTGACCAGGGTGTCCAGGCCGAGGGAGGAGATCTCCGGGACCCGGTGCGGAGCGGGCTCCGGGGTCTTCGGCGTTTCGGGGGCCCGCGATGCTTCGGGAGCCCGCGATGCTTCGGGGGTCGGCGCGGGTGGCGGTGCTCCAGGGCTCTGCGGGGTCGCCGCCGGCGCGGGCCGCTCGGGTCCGGGCGGCTGCGCGGTCGGGGGCTGCGGCGGGGTCTCCATGCTTCGAGCCTAATTTGTGCCCTTTGCGGCGATCCTCAGACCACCGCCATCAGAGTGTCGGCCTGCCGCTCCCGCGCGCGCAGGGCGTTCAGGCGGCTGTCCGGGCGGGCCGCCAGCTCGGACCAGCCGCCGCGCTCGACGACCCGGCCCCGGTCCAGCACCAGCACCTCGTCGACGGTGTGCTCGTCCAGGCCGGCCAGCCGGTGGGTGATCAGCAGGGTGGTCCGGCCGGCGGTGGCCGCCAGCAGGTCGGTGGTGAGGGCGTCGGCGGTGGGCAGGTCGAGGTGTTCGGCCGGCTCGTCCAGGATCAGCACCGGGAAGTCGGCGAGCAACGCCCGGGCGAGCGCGAGCCGCTGGCGCTGGCCGCCGGAGATCCGGGCGCCGTGCTCGCCGACCATGGTGTCCAGGCCCTCGGGAAGGGTGTCCACCCAGTCCAGCAGCCGGGCCGAGGCGAGGGCCGCCCGCAGCTCGGCCTCGGTGGCGGTCGGACGGGCGAGCCGCAGGTTCTCCCGCAGCGAGCTGTCGAAGACGTGGGCGTCCTGGGCGCACAGGCCGACGACGCGGCGGACCTCGTCGCCGGCGGCCGCGCGACTGTCCACAGCCTGTGGACGGCCGGCGCCGAGGGTGACGCTGCCGGACCGCTGGTCGAGGAAGCGCAGCAGCACCTGGGCGAGCGTGGTCTTGCCGGAGCCGGACGGGCCGACCACGGCGATCCGGCGGCCCGCCGCGAGGTCCAGGTCGAGGCCGGCCAGCGCGTCCTCGCTCTGCCCCGGCCAGCGGGCGGTGAGGCCGCGGACCGCGAGCGGCAGCGGCCGGGCGGGGAGCGGCCGCGGCTCGGCGGGCTCGGCCACCGGTTCGGCCGCGGCCGGCAGCTCGTCCAGCCGGGCCCGGGCGGCGCGGCTGCGCTCGCGGAACCGTACGGCGGTGGGCATGCCGGCGACCGCCTCGAAGGCGGCCAGCGGGGTGAGCACCACCAGCGCCAGGCACACCCCCGGCAGTGCCCCGGCGCCCACGGCGTGCACCCCGGCGGCCGCGGTGGCGGCCACCGTGAGGCCGGTGACCAGGGCGGTCAGGCCCGCCGAGAGCCCGGCGCCGGCCGCGGACCGGGCGGCCAGCACGGTCAGGCGCCGGTCCGCGGCGCGGGCGGTGTCGAGCCGGGCCGGCAGCGCACCGGCCACCGTCAGCTCGGCCGTGCCGGTCAGGGTGTCGACCACCGCGACCGCCAACGCGCCCCGGGCGGGCGACTGCTGACGCTCCGCCCGGCCGGAGAGCCGGGTGGCCAGGGCCGGGACGGCGGCGCCGGCCAGCAGCAGCCCGAGGACGAGCAGGGCGCCGGCCACCGGCAGGAACGCCGCCAGCGCGGCGGAGGCGGCCAGCGAGACCAGGACCGCGACGGCCGCGGGCAGCCGCCAGCGCAGGTAGTGGTCCTGCACCGCGTCCACGTCGGAGACCAGGCGGGCCAGCAGGTCGCCCCGGCGGAAGGCGGGCAGGCCGGCGGGGGCGAGCCGCTCCAGCCGGCCGTACACCGCGGCGCGGACCCCGCCGAGGGCCTTGAGCACCGCGTCGTGGGCCACCAGCCGCTCGGCGTAGCGGAAGACGCTGCGGCCGATGCCGAAAGCCCGGACGGCGGTGACGGCCATCATCAGGTACAGCACGGGGGGCATCTCGGAGGCCCGGGAGATCAGCCAGCCGGAGGTGGCCATCAGGGCGACCGCGCAGCCGAGCGCGAGCGAGCCGAGCAGGACGGCGAGGGCCAGCCGGGGACGGGTCGGCGGGTCGGCGGGGGCCGGCTCGTCCACCGCCGCGGCCACCGGCACCGAAGCCGGGGCCGCAGCCGGGGCCGCGGCGGGCGGCGGGGTCACGGCGGGCGGCGGGGCCGCGGCGGGGGCCGCGGCCGGGCCGGGCAGGTGCACCCGGTGGTCGGCGGCCGCCAGCAGCGCCGGGCGGTGGGCGACCAGCAGGACCGTCCGCCCGGCGCCGAGCGCGCGCACGGCGTCGACCACCGCGGCCTCGCTGGCGCCGTCCAGGTGGGCGGTCGGCTCGTCGAGCAGCACCAGCGGGCGGTCCGCCAGGAGCGCCCGGGCGATGGCGATCCGCTGCCGCTGGCCGGCGGAGAGCCCGGAGCCGCCCTCCCCGAGGACGGCGTCCGGCCGGGCGAAGTCCTGGGCGTGGGCGGCGGCGAGCGCCTGCGCGACCTGCCGGTCGGTGGCGTCCGGCCGGGCGAGCCGGACGTTCTCCGCGACGGTGCCGGCGAACAGCTGAGGGTGCTGTGGCACCCAGGCGATCTGCCGGCGCCACTCGGCCGGGTCGAGCTCGGCCAGGTCGTGGCCGCCGACCCGCACGGTGCCGGCGGTGGGCCGGGTGAAGCCCAGCAGGACGGAGAGCAGGGTGGACTTCCCGGCGCCGCTCGGGCCGGTGAGCGCGGTGGTGGTGCCCGGTCGGAGGGTGACCGAGACGCCGTCGAGGGCGGGGGCGGCCCGGCCGGGGAAGTCCACGGTGACGCCGTCGAGGGTGATCTCCGCCCCGGCGAGCGGCGGGACCGGGCGGGTGCCCTCGGCCGGCCGCGGGGTCTCCAGCACCTCGAAGATCCGGCCCGCGGCGGTGAGTCCCTCGACGCTGGAGTGGTAGAGCGCGCCGACCTGCCGGAGCGGCAGGTAGACCTCCGGGGCGAGGACCAGCACCAGCAGGCCGGTCTCCAGGTCGAGGGTGCCGTCGACCAGCCGGAAGCCGACCGAGACGGCGACCAGGGCGACCGAGAGGGTGGCGAGCAGTTCCAGCGCGAACGAGGAGATGAAGGCGATCCGCAGGGTCCGCAGGGTGGCCCGGCGGTACTCGTCGGTGATCCGGGCGATGGTGCGGGCCTGGGCCTTGGCCCGGCCGAAGACCTTCAGGGTGGGCAGCCCGGCGACCACGTCCAGGAAGTGGTGCGAGAGCCGGGCCAGGCCTTCCCACTGCCGGTCCATCCGGGTCTGGGTGGCCAGGCCGATCAGCACCATGAAGAGCGGGATCAGCGGCAGGGTGGCGGCGATGATCGCGGCGGAGCGCCAGTCGGCGCCCAGGATCCGGGCCAGCACCACCGCCGGGACGACCACGGCCAGGGCGAGCTGGGGGAGGTAGCGGGCGAAGTAGTCGTCCAGGGCGTCGATGCCGCGGGTGGCGAGCGCGGTGAGCTCGCCGGTGCGCCGGCCCGCCAGGTAGGACGGGCCGAGCGCGGTGGCGTGGTCGAGCAGCCGGCGCCGCAGGGTGGACTTCACCCGGGCCACCGAGCGGTGCGCGGTCAACTCGGTCAGCCAGGCGACGGCCGCCCGGCCGGCGGCGACCGCGACGAGCCCGAGCAGCGGGGCGGTGAGCTCCTGGTCGCGGTCCTGGAAGGCCCGCACCACGACCTCCGCGATCAGGCCCGCCTGGACGACCACCAGGACCGCGCCCACCCCGCCGAGCAGGACGGATCCGGCGAGGAAGGCCCGGGTGGTGCGGGCGTACCGGAGCAGCCGCGGGTCGACCGGGCGCATGCGCTGCTGGGGCTCCATCGGTTCCGCCTCCTCGGTGGGTGGTCGGCTGTCAGTGGCCGGGGTCGGCGGGGACGGCGGCCGGGATGTGCTGGACGCCGATCCGCTTGCGGAACACCCAGTACGTCCAGCCCTGGTAGAGCAGCACGATCGGGGTGAACACGGCCGCCACCACGGTCATCACCTTGAGGGTGTACGGCGAGGAGGAGGCGTTGGAGACGGTCAGCGACCAGGCCGGGTCGAGGGTGGAGGGCATCACGTCCGGGAAGAGCGCCAGGAAGAGCATCCCCACGGCGGCCACCACGGTCAGCCCGGAGAGCACGAACGCCCAGCCCTCCCGCCCGATCCGGTTGGCCGCCAGGGAGCCGAGCAGGGCGGCGACCGCGACGACGAGCGCGGCGAGGCTCCAGGCGTTGCCCCGGTGGGCCTGGGTCCAGACCAGGAAGACCAGGGCGAGGACGGCGGCGGCCAGCCCGAGGCCGAGGGCCTGGGCGCGGGCGCGTTCACGGATCCCGCCGACCGTCTTCAGGGCGGCGAACACGGCGCCGTGGAAGGTGAACAGCACCAGGGTGACCAGGCCGCCGAGGAGCGCGTACGGGTTGAGCAGGTCGCCGAGGGTGCCGACGTAGTTCTTGTCCCGGTCGATGTCGACGCCGTGCACGATGTTGGCGAAGGCCACGCCCCACAGGAAGGCCGGGATCAGCGAGGTCCAGAAGATCGCCAGCTCCCAGTTGCGCTGCCAGCGCTCCTCGGTGCGCTTGGCGCGGTACTCGAAGGCGACCCCGCGGACGATCAGGCACACCAGGATGGCCAGCAGGGGGAGGTAGAAACCGCTGAACAGGGTGGCGTACCAGTCCGGGAAGGCGGCGAAGGTGGCACCGCCCGCGGTGAGCAGCCAGACCTCGTTGCCGTCCCAGACCGGGCCGATGGTGTTGATCAGGACCCGGCGCTCGGTGGTGTCGCGGGCCAGGGTTCTGGTGAGGATGCCGATCCCGAAGTCGAAGCCCTCCAGGAAGAAGTAGCCGATCCACAGGACGGCGATGAGGACGAACCAGAAGTCGTTGAGGTGCATGCTCGTTCCGTCCTCAGTACGCGAAGGCGAGGGGCTTGTCGGCGTCCTCGTCCGAGGACGGGCCGCGCAGGGTCGGGTCCTTGGCCGGCGGCCGCTCGGAGGTGACCGGCCCGGCCTTGGCGTACTTGACCAGCAGCCGGACCTCGATCACCGCGAGCACCGCGTAGAGCGCGGTGAAGGTGGCGAGGGCGCCGATCTGGAGGCCGACGGAGACGTTGGGGGAGACCGCGTCGGAGGTGCGCATCAGGCCGAAGACCACCCAGGGCTGCCGGCCCATCTCGGTGAAGACCCAGCCGAAGCTGTTGGCGACCAGCGGGAAGCCCATGGTGAGGATCCCGATCCGCCAGCTCCACCGGGTCAGGAACGGGCTGAACTCGCGGTTCCTGGTGAGCATCAGCTTCGGCGGCTCGTCCTCGCCGGTGCGGTGCTCGGGTGCCAGCCAGAACTTCCGCCGGGTGGTCCACAGCCCGATCAGGGCGGCCGTGAAGGAGGTCATCCCGAAGCCGATCATGAGGCGGAAGCCCCAGTAGGTGACGAAGATGTTCGGGATGTAGTCGGCGGGCTGTCCGCCGTAGCGGGCGGCCTCGGCGGCGGCGGTGTCGTTGATGCCCGGGACGGGCGAGCTGAAGTCGCTGTTGGCGAGGAAGGAGAGGATCCCGGGGACCTCCAGCTCGACCGAGTTGTGGCCCTCGTTGACGTTGCCGACCGCGAAGATCGAGAACGGTGCCGGGTCCTGGGTGTCCCAGAGCGCCTCGGCGGCGGCCATCTTCATCGGCTGCTGCTCGAACATCACCTTGGCCAGGCTGTCGCCGCTGACCGCCGTGCCCAGGCCGCCCAGCACCGCGATCACCAGGGCGACCCGCAGCGAGGTGCGCATCGCCGCGGTCCTGCGGCGGTCGGCCTCCTTGCCGCGCTTGGCCCGCCACAGGTGGTACGAGGAGATCCCGACCATGAATGCGGCGCCGGTCAGGAAGGCCGCGGTGAGGGTGTGGAAGACCTGGACCAGCGTGGTGTTCTGGAACAGCACCTGGCCGATGTCGGTGAGCTGGGCCTTGCCGGTGGCCGGGTCGACGCGGTAGCCGACCGGGTGCTGCATCCAGGAGTTGGCGGCCAGGATGAAGTAGCCGGACAGGACGGTGCCGATCGCGACCATCCAGATGCAGGCGCAGTGGATCCGCTTCGGCAGCCGCTCCCAGCCGAAGATCCACAGGCCGATGAAGGTGGACTCGAAGAAGAAGGCGATCAGCGCCTCCATCGCGAGCGGCGCGCCGAAGACGTCGCCGACGAAGCGCGAGTAGTCGGACCAGTTCATGCCGAACTGGAACTCCTGGACGATCCCGGTGACCACGCCCATGGCGATGTTGATCAGGAAGAGCTTGCCCCAGAACTTGGTGGCGTGGAAGTACTTCTCCCTGCCCGTCCGCACCCAGGCGGTCTGCAGCCCGGCCACGATCGCGGACAGGCTGATCGTCAGCGGGACGAAGAGGAAGTGGTAGACGGTGGTGACTCCGAACTGCCACCGCGCGATGGTCTCGTGAGCGATTGCTAGCTCCACTGCGCCCTCTCTCTGCTCGACCTGCCCTGATCCGTCACGTACCGGACGAAACGCGCGACCGGCACGCAATCACGACGAGCCGGGCAAAGCTTGCTCGCTTGTGAACGTGAACACGTTCACAAGCTCAGTATCCAGCATGCTTATCCGCGCTCGAACAGGGGGGTGGGTGTCCGACGACCGCACCGGTCGGACCGATCATCCGGCCAGGCCGGGGGCCGGGCAACCGGCCGCGGACGGGAGCCCGGGCCGCGCCCCCTGCCGTTCTGCACCTTGACAGCGCCCGCGCCGCGCCTCCCCGGCGCGCAGAGCAGACCACCGGCGCGCGGTACGGATCGCCGGGTACGTGGCCCCGGTCGCGCTGCAGCGCACCCCTCAGCGCTGGTGCGGCAGCTGGACCCGGAAGGACGCGCCCCGGCCGGGCGCCGAGTCGAGGGTGAGCGCGCCGCCGTGCGCGTGCACCAGCGCCGAGGCGATGGCGAGGCCGAGCCCGGCGCCGCCGCCTTCGAGCCGGCTGCGGGACGCGTCGACCCGGTAGAACCGTTCGAACACCTGGGCCGCCTGACCGTCCGTCAGCCCGGGGCCCTGGTCGACGACCTCCAGCAGGCACCGGCCGTCGGCGGTGCCGACACCGATCCGGACGGCGGTGCCGGCCGGGGTGTGCCGCACCGCGTTGCCGACCAGGTTGGAGACCACCTGACGGAGCCTGGCCTCGTCGCCGAGCACCGGCGCGGGCTGCGGCGCACCGGCGCCGTCCGGGCCGGTGAGCGCGACCGGACGGCCGGGGTCGAGCGCCGTCAGGTCGTGCAGCGCGTCGGCGGCCAGGGTCCGCAGGTCCATCGGCGCCAGGTCGAGCGGACGTTCCTCGTCCAGCCGGGCCAGCGTGAGCAGGTCCTCGACCAGGCCGCCGAGCCGGATCGCCTCGGTCTCGATCCGGTCCATCGCCCGGTCCACGTCCCGCAGGGCGCCCATCCGGTGCAGTTCGGCGAAGCCCCGGATGCCGGCCAGCGGGGTGCGCAGTTCGTGCGAGGCGTCCGCCACGAAGCGCCGCATCCGTGCCTCGGAGGCGGCCTGCGCGGAGAACGCGGCCTCGATCTGGCTGAGCATCCCGTTCAGCGCCGCCGACAGCCGGCCGATCTCGGTCCGCTGCCCCAGGTCGGGCATCCGGTGCGAGAGCTCGCCGGCGGCGATCCGCTGCGCGCCGCGTTCGATCTGCCGCAGCGGGCGCAGCCCGGCCCGGACGGCGAAGGCGCCGAGGCCGGCGATCCCCAGCAGGACCGCGCCGCCGATGGTCAGGAAGGTCGTCCGCAGCCGGGCCAGCACCGCGTCCACGTCGTCCAGCGAGACGGCGACCATCAGGTAGCCGGGAGCGGAGAAGTCGGCGCTGTCGGCCGCCGCACCACCGCCCTGACCGCCACCGCCACCGGTGCCCAGGCCGCCGCCCGAGCCGCCGCCCGAGCCGCCGCCCGGGCCGCCACCACCCGGCCCGCCGCCGCCCGCGCCCCGCTGCAGCGGCAGGACGAGCACCCGCCAGCTGCCCGTGCCCTGCTCCCCCGGCACCGTGAAGCCGTCGCCGCCGTGCGCCGAGATCGCCGCCGGGGTCAGCCGGGCGACCTTCGGCAGCGGGTCGGAGTCGTCGATCGGCTGCCGGAAGACCTCCTGCACCGCGCCGTCCGCACCGAGGTACTGGACCACGTACTGGCTCGGCAGGAAGGGCCCCGGCCGCCGGCCGCCCGCTCCGGTGCCGTCGCCCTGCCCGAGCCTCGGCCCGGACCGCGGCCCCGTCGGCGCGCCGGGCAGGCCGCTCAGCGGGCCGTTCGTCCGGCCGGGGGACCGGTGGGTGAGCGGCTGGGCGAACCGTTCCAGCTGCTGGTCGGCCCGGTCCACCAGCTGGACCTTGACCGCCCCGAGGACCAGGGTGTCGCTCACCACCAGCCCGGTGGTCACCAGCAGCAGGGCCAGCACCAGCAGCCGGGCGCGGAGCGAGAGCCGGGCGACGGCGCGCACCTCGGCGTCAGCCCTGGGGCGGGCGGCGCAGGGCGTAGCCGATGCCACGGACGGTGTGGATCAGCTTGGGGCCGTGCGCGGCGGTGCCGGAGTCGAGCTTGCGGCGCAGGTAGGAGATGTACGACTCGACGATGGAGAGGTCGCCGCCGAAGTCGTACGCCCACACGTGGTCGAGGATCTGCGCCTTGGAGACCACCCGGCCGACGTTGGCCATCAGGTAGTGCAGCAGCTTGAACTCGGTCGGCGAGAGCGAGACCGGCACGCCGCCCCTGGTCACCTCGTGCGCCAGCGGGTCGAGGGTGAGGTCGGAGACCACCAGCCGGCCGTCCTCGGCCGGGCCGCCGGCCCGCCGCAGGATGGCCCGGATCCGGGCGATCAGCTCCTCCAGGCTGAACGGCTTGGTGACGTAGTCGTCCGCGCCGACCGCCAGGCCCTGGACCTTGTCGCCGGTGCCGTCCTTGGCCGTGAGGAACAGCACCGGGACGTGCTCGCCGCCCTGCGGCCACTGGGTCTGCTCGCGCAGCCGCTGGACGACCGCGAAGCCGTCCAGATCGGGCAGCATGACGTCGAGCACCACCAGGTCGGGGCGCTCGGCCGCGACGGCGGCGATCGCCTCCTCGCCGGTGGCGGCCGAGGCGACCCGGAATCCGGAGAACCGCAGCGAGGCCGAGAGCAGCTCCCGGATGTTCGGCTCGTCGTCCACGACCAGCAGAAACGCCTCACCCGAGGTCGTGCCCGCGACCGGGCCGCCGGCCGGCTGTGCTGTCCCTGACACGGTGATCCGCCTCCCGGTCGGTCGATGGTTGCTCATCGGACGATAGCCCGGGGAGGCTATGCGCGGTTGATGAAGGTTGGATTAAACCTCCGCGGGAACCGTTCTGGCCAACTCCGCAGCGTGTCCCGGGCTCAGTTGTTGGTTCCCGGAGCCGCGCCCGTACCACCACCGGCCGCGCCGCCGCGGCCGCCGAAGCCGCCCGGGAAGCCGCCGGCCGCGCCCTCGGTCAGCTGGGTGGCCGTGAAGCCGCCGTCGGCCGCCTTGCTGCCGACCACGGTGACGGTCTGGCCGGGCTGGAGGTCCGCGACCTTGCCCTCCTTGTTGACCGTGACCTTGGTGGCGTCGCCGGTGGTGACCTTGACGGTGTTGCCGGCCGCGTCGGTCAGGTAGACCGTGGTGCCGTCCACCTGCTTCACGGTGCCCCGGGTGAAGCCCCCGCCCTGGCCGTTTCCGCCCTGGCCGCCGTTCTGGCCGTTGCCGCCCTGCCCGTTGCCGCCCTGGCCGCCCTGGCCCGGGTACTGCCCGTTCTGGCCGCCGCCGCGGCGTCCGCCGGGCTGGCCGTTCTGCCCGGGGCCGCCGGCGGCCGCGCGCTGGCCGGAGCGGGCCGGCCCGTTTTCCTTCTGGTACCAGACACCGCCGGCGAAGGACAGCGTGGCTATCACGCAGCCGGCCAGGACCAGGGTCGGCCAGGGCAGCCTGCGACGCGGCGGGGCGGCCAGTTCGGCGGTGACGTCGCGGGCGTCCGGCGCGGTGGCCAGCAGCTCGGCCGGGTTCTCGTGCTCACTCGACATGGTGGGTCAACTCTCCTGATCCGTCTGGGGGTTCACTCGTGACGCAGGGCGTCGATCGGGCGCAGCCGGGCCGCCCGGTTGGCCGGGTAGCTGCCGAAGAACAGGCCGATCGCCACCGCGATCGCGAAGGCGCCGAGCACCGACTCGGGGATCACCACCGGCTTGATGCCGACGATGCTGAAGTGCGAGCCGAACAGCCCGGCGAGCACCCCGAGGCCGGCACCGAGCACCGAGAGCAGCGTCGATTCCATCAGGAACTGGCCGAGGACGACCGCGCGGGGTGCGCCGAGCGCCTTGCGGATGCCGATCTCCTTGGTCCGCTCGGTGACCGTCACCAGCATGATGTTGGTGATCCCGATCCCACCGACCAGCAGCGAGATCGCCGCGACCGCGCCGAGCAGCACGGTGAAGGTCTGGGTGGTGCTCTCCCGGGCGGTGAGCAGGGAGGCCTGGCTGCTGATCCGGAAGTCGGCCTTGGCCGGGTCGGCGATCGCGTGCGTGCCGAGCAGGATCCGGCTGACGTCGTTCTGCGCCTCGGTGGTCTGCTCGGCCGAGGCCGCCTGCACCAGGATCTGGTTGACCGATCCGAAGCCGGTGAAGGCGTTCTGCACGGTCGGCAGCGGGGCGATCACCACGTCGTCCGGGTCGTTGAAGCCGGTGCTGCCCTTGGTCTGCAGCACCCCGACCACGGTGAACGGGGTCGAGCCGACGGTGATCCGCTTGCCCACCGGGTCCTCGGTGTCGAACAGCTGCTTGGCCGTGGTCGAGCCGATCACGGCCACCTTGCGGGAGCCGAGCACGTCGTCGTTGGAGAAGTAGTCGCCGTGCGCGACCTTCTGGTTGGCCGTCTCGAAGTACGCCGGGTAGGTGCCGACGATCGAGCCGGGCTGGTACGAGACGTTGCCGTACAGCGCGGTGGCGGTCGCCGTGACCACCGGGGCGACCGACTTGATGGCCGGGGCGTCGGTGGCCGTGGCGAGCGCCTTGGCGTCCTCCACGGTGAGCTTCTTGGCGGCGGTGGCGGCGCCCCGGGCGCCGCTGGCGGAGACCGTCAGGGAGTTGGTGCCGAGCGCGGTGATGGAGTCCTTGACGGCGACCGAGGAGCCGTTGCCGACCGCCAGCAGGATGATCACCGATGCGACGCCGATCAGCACCCCGAGCATGGTGAGCGCCGAGCGCACCTTGTTGGCCGCCAGCCCGCCCAGGGCGAACCGGAGCATCTGCCAGAGCATCACCCGCCCACCCCCACGCCGAGCGCCGGCGGCGGGCCGGCCACCTTCGCCTGCCGGACGTCGCCGACGATCGCGCCGTCCACCAGCCGGACGACCCGCTTGGCGTGCCGGGCGACCTCGTCCTCGTGGGTGATCAGCACCACCGTCCGGCCGGCGGCGTTCAGACCGTCGATGATCGACAGCACCTCCTCGGTGGAGTGGCTGTCGAGGTTTCCGGTGGGCTCGTCGGCCAGCAGCATCGCGGGCGCGGTGACCAGCGCACGGGCCACCGCCACGCGCTGCTGCTGACCGCCGGAGAGCTGGTTGGGCTTGTGCCCGGCCCGCTCGGCCAGGCCGACCAGGGAGAGCGCGGCGAGCGCCCGGCGCCGGCGTTCGGCGGCGCGCACGCCCGCGTAGGCGAGCGGCAGTTCCACCTGCGCGAGCGCCGTCGTCCGCGGCACCAGGTTGAAGGACTGGAAGACGAATCCGATCTTCCGGTTGCGGACCAGCGACAGTTGGCCCTCGTCCAGGTGCCCGACGTCGATGCCGTCCAGCAGGTAGCGGCCCGAGGTCGGCACGTCGAGGCAGCCGAGGATGTTCATCAGGGTCGACTTGCCCGAGCCCGAACTGCCCATCACCGCGACGAAGTCGCCCTGCTCGATGTCGAGGCTGACGCCCAGCGGCTCCCCGCCCGGCCCGGACGGGCCGCGCAGGGCGTGCACGACGGCGTCGCCGTGGCCGTACGACTTGATCACCCGGCGGATCTGGATCACCGGGGGCTGCTGCTCGGTCATCAGCCGCGGCCTCCGCCGCCGCCGGTCCGAGCACCGCCGGCACCGCCCGCGCCACCGCCCGTACCGCCGAAACCGCCGGTGCCCACCCCGCCCGCGCCACCGGCGCCGGGGAACCGGCCGCTCGGGAACCCGTTGCCGGTGCCGGCCGTGGTGCTGGTCAGCTCGACCTGGTCGCCCTCGGCGAGGCCGTCCACCACCTGCACGGTGGCGTCACCCTCGACGCCGACGGTCACGGTGACCCGCTCGGTGCTGCCGTCCTGGTGCACCACGGTCGCCGTCCGGCCGGTGCCGGTGCCGGCCAGCGCGGCGGTCGGCACCGAGAGGGCGTTGTCCGCCTCGCCGGTGACCACCGAGATGGTCGCGCTCAGGCCGGTCCGCAGCTTGCTGGTGTCACCGCTGATCTGCAGCGTCGCGCCGTACTGGACCGCGCCGGACGAGCCGCTGGACGCGTTCGGCAGCGAACTCACCGACAGGACGGTCGCGGTGAGCTTGGTGTCGGACTGGGCGTTCAGCGTGACGGTGGCCGCCTGGCCCTTCTTCAGCTTCAGCGAGTCCAGCTCGGAGAAGGCCGCGGTGACCTGCATCCCGGTCGGGTTGGTGAGCACGATGAAGCCGCTCGGGGCGGTGCCGGTGGAGGTGCTCGACTTGGTGGAGCTGCCGGTGGAGGAGCCGCCGCCGGAGTTGCCGGTGGAGCCCGACCCGCCGGAGCCGGAGACGGTGTCGCCGACCCGGGCGCCGATCGAGGCCACCGTGCCGTCGCCGGCGGCGGTGAGCGTGGTGCCGGCCAGGGCCGCCCGGGCGTTGCTCAGGGTGGTCTCGGCGGTGTCGACCTGCTGCTGGGCCTGCGCCACCTGGGCCTGGTCCACCTTGGTGGTGGTCACCGTGGTGGTCTGCGGCGCGGGGGTCGCGGCGGCGCCGGACTGCCCCTGGCCGCTGCTGGCGCCGCCGGAGCGTCCGGCGCCCGAGGAGCTCTGGGACGGCAGCTGCTTGGTGGTCGTCACGGTCTCGCCGGCCTCGGCCTTGGTCAGGTTGGCCTGGGCGGTGGTGAGCGCCGAGGTGGCCGCGTTCACCTGTTGCTGGGCGGCCGTGGTGTCGACGGTGGCGAGCACCTGGCCCGCCTTCACCGTGTCACCGACGGCCACCTTGATCGACGTGACCTTGCCGCCGGTGGTGAAGTCGAGGCCGGAGTCGGAGGGCGAGGCCAGGGTGCCGGAACCGGACACGGTGGCCAGGACCGTGCCCTTGGCCACCGTCGCGGTGCGCACCCCGGTCTTGCCCGCGGCCGAACTGGTGCCGCTGTCCAGGGTGGTGTACGCCAGCGCGGCCCCGCCCAACAGGGCCACCGCAAGCGCGGAGTTGAGGAGGACGGCACCACGCCGTCGCGGGAGGACCTTCATGCCGCACAGCTTCGCCCCGCGCCCTTTCGGGATCCTGGACCCGGGCTGGGAGCTTCCTGACCACGGGAAGTCGGGAAAACCGCCAGATATGCGGCCCTCGGGGGCTGCGCCCTACCGGAAGCAGACCAGGGGTTGGCCGAGCTCCCAGCGAACTCCCAGCGGTTCCCGGTCGGCTCCTCACATCGTGCGGGCGCGCCGGGCCGCGGGGACGCGAAGGGGCGGGCGCCGCCGTCGGCCCCCGCCCCCGCCGACCGCCTACAGCTCCTCGCGGAAGGCCTCCGCCGCCGCCAGGAAGATGTCGTTGCCGGCCACCTCGCCGATGGTGATCCGCACGCCGTCCCCCTGGAAGGGGCGCACCACGACACCCGCGGCGCCGCAGGCCGCGGCGAAGTCCAGCGCGCGGTCGCCCAGGCGCAGCCAGACGAAGTTGGCCTGCGAGTCGGCGAGCGTCCAGCCCTGGGCGGTCAGCGCGGCCACCACCCGGGTGCGCTCGGCGACCAGCGCCTCGACCCGCTCCAGCAGCTCGTCCTCGGCCCGCAGCGAGGCGACGGCCGCGTCCTGGGCGATCTGGCTGACGCCGAACGGCACCGCGGTCTTGCGCAGCGCGGTCGCCACCGGCTCGTGCGCGACGGCGAAGCCGACCCGCAGCCCCGCCAGGCCGTACGCCTTGGAGAAGGTGCGCAGCACGCAGACGTTGGGGCGGTCGCGGTAGAGGTCGAGGCCGTTGGGCACCCGCTCGTCGCGGATGAACTCGATGTAGGCCTCGTCGAGCACCACCAGGATCCCGGTGGGCACGGCGTCCAGGAAGCGCACCAGCTCGTCGCGGCGGATGGCGGTGCCGGTGGGGTTGTTGGGGTTGCAGACGAAGATCAGCCGGGTCCGGTCGGTGATCGCCGCGAGCATCGCGTCGAGGTCGTGCTCCTCGGTCGCGGTGAGCGGCACCGGCACGGGGGTGGCACCGGCCACCTGGGTGATGATCGGGTAGGCCTCGAAGGAGCGCCAGGCGAAGATCACCTCGTCGCCGGGGCCGGCCGTGGAGAGGACCAGGGACTGCGCGACGCTGACCGAGCCGGTGCCGGTGGCGATGTGCTCGGCCGGGACGTCGAAGCGGCGGGAGAGCTCCTCGGTGAGGCCGGTGACGGCCATGTCCGGGTAGCGGTTGAGCGACCCGGCCGCGGCGACGGCGGCCTCCAGCACGCCGGCCAGCGGCGGGTAGGGGTTCTCGTTGGAGGACAGCTTGTACGCGTCGGCGCCGGCCGGCTTGCCGGGCCTGTAGGTGGGGATGCCGTCCAGGCTCGGCCTCAGCCGAGGACCCTGCGCTGCCGTTCCGCTCACGGTCGTCTCCGTTCTCTCCAGCCGCCAGGCTGCGGCCATCAGATCGCGTGCGTACGGGATCGCCGACACACGCAGTCCTCGGTACGCACCCGCACCACCCCGGTCGGGTGCCCTGAACGATACCCACCGCGCTCACCCGTAGGGGTGAGATGCTCGTTCGGGTTACGGGTGCAGATCAGCCATTCTGCCGGGTTCCAATGGCACATGTCAGAGGTAAGACGGCCGGATCTGGAGAGGTATCGAAGGGGGCTGTTCGGGCGCACTCAGGAAGAAACGTATCTTCATCAATGAGTAGTGAACCGGTCACGCAGTGGCGTCACGAGCCATACGATCGGTCCGCCATGACAGCAGCAGCCAACCAGAGCGGTCGGCGACCCACCGCCTCGCGGCGTCTGGAGCGGGCCGGCATCCGGGACGTGGCGGCAGCCGCCGGAGTGTCGATCACCACGGTCTCCGACGCCCTGAACGGTAAGGGCCGCCTGCCCGACGAGACCAGAAGCCGGGTGCGCGAGGTCGCCGAGCGCCTCGGATACCGACCCTCCGCCGCCGCCCGGACCCTGCGCACCGGCCGGTCCGGCCTGATCGGACTGACCGTCACCACCTACGGCGAGGAGCCCTTCACCTTCACCGAATTCGCCTACTTCGCCGAGATGGCCCGCGCCGCCACCAGCGCCGCCCTCAGCCGCGGCTACGCCCTGGTGGTCCTGCCCGCCTCCTCCCGCCACGACGTCTGGAGCAACATCGCCCTCGACGGCACCGTGGTGATCGACCCGCCCGACCAGGACCCGCTGGTCAGCGAGCTCTACCGGTCCGGCGTGCCGGTGGTCAGCGACGGCAAGCCGGGCAACTGCCCGGTGACCGCCTGGGTGGACAACGACCACGAGGCCGCCGTGCTCGGCATCCTCGACCACCTCTCCGAGGCCGGCGCCCGCCGGATCGGCCTGCTCACCGGCACCAGCACCGACACCTACACCCGGCTCTCCACCGACGCCTACCTCGGCTGGTGCCACCAGGTCGGCCAGGAACCCGTCTACGAGGCCTACCCCGCCCACGACCCCGCCGCCGGCGCGCTCGCCGCCGACCGGCTGCTGGCCCGTCCGGACCGTCCGGACGCGGTGTACGGCCTGTTCGACCCGAACGGCACCGACCTGCTCGCCGCCGCCCGCCGGTACGGCCTGCGGGTGCCGGACGACCTGCTGCTGGTGTGCTGCAGCGAGAGCGACGTGTACGCGGGCACCGAACCGCCGATCACCACCCTCTCGCTCAAACCCCGGCGGATCGGCACCACCGTGGTCAACCTGCTCATCGACGCGATCGAGGGAGTCGACTCGGGCACCGGTTCGGACAGCGGGCGGCTCTTCCCGCCCCGGTTCCGCACCGCCGGGACGGGCCCGCCACCGGGCACCCTGATGCCCACCGAGCTGATCGTCAGGGCGTCCTCGGAGCGCCGCAGCCCGCGGACCACCGTCAGCCCGCCCCGCCCTTCCGGCGAGGTGTGACGGCCGCCCGGCCGGGTACGGCGGCTCGCGGCGGAGGGTCTGCGGCGGGCCGGTGCTCCGTATCCGGCCGGTGATCCGGGCCGGTCCGGCCACGTGGTCCGGACCACTACAGAAGGGGGCGGACCGGGCAGTCGGGACCGCCCGGAGGACGTTCGGACGAATTGGATACCGACCAGGTGAGGACGCCGGGAGAGTGGTCTTCCTATGATGGGCGAATGACACCCGAGGACCGCTTCCCCGGGCCTGAACTGCCCGACTCAGGCCCCCACCGCCAGCAGGACCTCGACGTGCTCCCGTACGGCTCCTACTACGAGCCCGCCGAACCACCGGCCGGCCACCCGTTCGAGCAGACCTACAGCGGATTCGGCGGCGCGCGCTACCTGGAGCAGCACTGGCCGACCCCCGGTCAGCTCGCCGGGGAGCAGCAGGCCGTGGCCGTCGGACCGGTGCCCGGCCACTACGCGCCGATGGGCCCGTACGAGGGCGGATACGCGCCCGAGTACAGCGCGGCGCCCGAGTACGCCACCGCGCCCGAGTACAGCGCCGCGCCCGAGGCCGCACCCGCCGCGCCGCAGTCCGAGGACCCGCCGACCATCGAGCTCGGCCCGCCCGTCCCGGACGCCGTCCCCGAGGTCCACTTCCCGTACCCGCAGCCCGAGCCCGGCGAGGCCCCCGGCCCGCTGTACGTGATCGGCGACGTGCACGGCTACCTGGACGAGCTGCTCGCCGCGCTGCACCAGCAGGGGCTGATCGACGACGACGGCCACTGGGCCGCCGGCCGCTCCCGGGTCTGGTTCCTCGGCGACTTCACCGACCGCGGCCCGGACGGCATCGGCGTGATCAACCTGGTGATGCAGCTGGCCGCCGAGGCCGCCGCCGCCGGGGGCTACTGCCGGGCCCTGATGGGCAACCACGAACTGCTCTTCCTGGGCGCCGCCCGCTACGGCGACGAGCCCGTGCAGTCCACCGCCGGCACCGCGTCCTTCCTCGCCGCCTGGCGGCTCAACGGCGGTCAGCAGCACGACCTGGAGCGGCTGGAGCAGCACCACATCAGCTGGCTCTCCCGGCTTCCCGCGATCGCCATCGAGGACGGCCACCTGCTGCTGCACTCCGACACCACCGCGTACCTGGAGTACGGCCAGTCGATCGCCGAGGTCAACGACGCCGTCCACGTGGTGCTCGCGGACGAGGGCATCGACGAGTGGTGGGACTGCTTCCGCAAGTTCACCAAGCGGTTCGCCTTCCGCGGGCAGTCCGGCCCGCTCGCCGTCCACGAACTGCTCGACGCCTACGGGGGCTACCGGGTCGTGCACGGTCACAGCCCGATCCCGTACCTGACCGGGGTGGACCAGGCCGACGACGCGCCGCCGCACGTGCCGGGGCCGTACATCTACGCCGACGAGCTGGCCATCGCGATGGACGGCGGGGTCACCATGGAAGGCCGGCTGCTGGTGGCACGACTGCCGCTGAACTGACAGGATGTCCGCTCCGGTGTGCCACAACTGAACAACTCTCCTGCGCTGCCGAGCTGCTGACGGTACTGAAAATCCGGAAACCTACTGTCAGCGCCGGCTCGCCGCCCCCTACCATCGAGGCACCACGTGAGGCCCCTCGCCCGGCCGCCGGCACCGGTTCCCGCCCCGGCGGCCCGGCGCGGCAGGCCCGCGCGGACCATCCACCTCCGTGACTCCAGCGGAACGGGGTACCCATGAGCAACGCCCCGCACCTGCTCGCCGAGGACCGTCCGGACTTCCTCCGGATCCTCGACGAAGCACTGCGCGACGGATCCGTCCTCCAAGCCCTGCGCGCGCCCGGCCCGCACCTCAACGCCGAGCAGCTGCACACCAAGGCCGTGCTCGCGGCGGCCGAGATCGCCTCCGCGGCGGCCGCCGAGTACCGGCACTACGTCGACCTGCGCGAGGCCCTCGCCGTCCCGGGCCGGGACCGGGCCGGAACCGGGCCGGGCGCGACCGCCGGGACCGGGGCGGGCGCACCCGCCGGCCCGAACCCCGCGCTCGGGGAGGGCGCCGGGCTGTTCCCGGTGCTCACCACGCTCGCACCCCTGCTGGCCGGGGGCGGCGGTGTCATCCTGCTGCTGCTCGGCTACTCGGTCCGGGCCACCTACTCCGACCTGGCCCTGGGCCACACCCTGGTGACGGCCGGCTGGGTCGCCGTCGTCATCGCGCTGGCCGCGCTGCTGATCGGCGGCGCCGGCCTGCTGCTGACGGCCCGTCGGGACGGTGCGTCCACCCCGGCAGGCCAGGACCCGCAGCTGCACGCCGATCTGGCCGAGGCCCGCCGCGTCTGGCACACCGCCCTGCGCGAGCGCGCCGTCATCCCCTACCTGCTCGCCAACCTCGACTCCGAACCCGCGCTCTCCCCGCAGCCCGGCGGCCGGCCCGTCCCGCCCGAACTGCTCAGCCCCGGCTACAGCAGCGCCCGCTACTCCAGCCCCGGATTCTCCAGCCCCGGTGTCGAGGGCGTCACCGACCCGCAGGGCCGGCGGCCGCGGCCCGCCGAGTTCACCGGCCCGGGCTACACCTCACCCGACTTCACCGGCCCCGACGAGGTCTGAACGGCTCCGGCCCGGGAGCCGAGCAGGTCAGAACGCCCGGCCGCCGTGCTGCGGGCAGCCGGGGCTGCGGTGGACGGCGTGCCGCCCCGCGGCGTCGTCCAACCGGTACTCCCACGGCGCCCCGGGCGCCGGTCTGCGCAGGAAGAGCAACTGGTTGACCCCGTGCGAGAGCCGGGCCCGGTACTCCTCGACCACCGGGCCCCCGTCACCGACCAGCTCGGACGCCACCCCCTCGACGAAGCAGAGCGGGCACCCCTCGGTGAGCCGCACGCTCCGCGACCCCGTCCCCGGCGGCACCTCCTCGACCAGGAGGTTCCCGTTCGGCACCACCGCCAGCATCATCACCACCCGCCCGGTCGACTCCTGCGCCGCGGCCACCAGGTGCCGGAGCCCGTCCGGGGTCACCACCCGTACCCGGACCACCTTGACCAGCACGACCAGGATCTCCAGCAGCGCCAGCCCGAGCACCCCGTACGCCGCCGGAACGAACCAGCCCGGCCCGGAGCCGTGGCCCTGCCACAGCGCTGCCCCGCTCCACAGCAGCAGGGCCAGCAGCGGCCCCATCCTGATCCCCCGCACGAACAGGAACCGCAGCAGCGAGACGAGCAGCATCACCGGCAGCAGAACGACCCAGACGGCGTGCGCGACCGCACCGACATCCATGGCTTCCCCCCGGGTCGGACCCGACTCAGGAAGGGGATGCCCGGTCCGCCCGGCGGTCAACCTGACCGCAGACCGGCCCGCGCGCCGGCCGGCTCAGCGTCCGGGGCTCCGCCCTCCGCTCCGGAACCGACCACCGGCCAGGACCAGCGCGATCACCAGGACACCGATGCCGATGAACAACAGGTAGAGCAGCCCGTCCGCGACAACGCCGATCAGGCCGAGGACGATCGCCACGATGATCAGGAACAGCACCAGCACCATCTCGGGGTCTCCTTCCCGTCCCGCGCCGCCCGGGCCCTAGCGCCGCGCCAGGCGGCGCTCGCCGCCCCCGCCCTGGGCGTACTCCAGCTCGTAGTGGGCGAAGACCGCCGGCTCGTCCTCGGCCGGCAGCTCGCCGTCGGTCTCGATCGCCGGCGCGTTCTTGACCTGGTTCTTGGAACGGGCGACCCGCAGGTAGCCCGGCCCCACCAGAGCGTCCGCGAGCGGGACGAACACCAGCCGGCGGCGCGTGGGCAGCCCGACCGTGACGGTGGCGAACGAGGGCAGGTCGGTCGCGGTGTCGACGTACACGGCCTCCAGCGTGCCGATCTTGTGGCCGTCGACGTCGACCACGTCGTGACCGCGCCATTCCCGGATGTCAGCCGCTTCGAACATCAGCAACCTCCGACGTCGGTGAGCGTCTCCCATCGTCCCACCGGGGCGACGACCGCACCCGCCGGGCCACCGGTCGCCGCCGGGACGCCGGGCTCGTACGGTCGTGTCCTGGAGGCGGGGCCCGTCGGCGAAGGAGTCCGGGATGCGGCAGTACCGGTGGACACTCGACACCCAGGACGACGACGGCAACTGGTCCGAGCGGCGCGACGCTCCCGTCCCGAACCCCCTGGACTACGACGGACCGCCCCAGAAGGCGGCCAACCACCTGCGGGACGTGTTCGTGCGCACGCTCTCCACACCGGCTCCGGGCCCCCGGGCGATCAGGGTGCGGACCTGGGAGGGACACCTGGCCGTCGGCGAGCCCCACGCCGAAACGGAGTGGTCCCGCGAGTGACGGGCGCTCGGGCGCCGCGCCCGAGCAGGTCAGGAGCGACGCCTACACGGGCGCGGGCCACGTCTCGGCACGTGTCCGGGCCACGCCCGCGCGACGGTCGGCCGCACTCGGCCCCGCGGCGGGCGCGGCGGCGGAGGGCAGGAAGTCGGCGCGGACCTCCCGCTCCGAAGCCCTGTCCTTCCCGCCCCCGAGCAACGCGCTCGCGGTCCGGGAGCCGGCCGGGTCGGCCGCTTCCGCCATCAGGCGAGCGGCGTCGAGCGCGTCCGTCGCCGGCGGTACGACCAGCAGTTCCAGGAGGGGCGGTGCGTACGAGCACACCATGATCGTGTGTTCGTCCTGCTCCGTGGTGAACCAGCCGACGTGGACGGTGTGCCCCTCGACCGGGACCCGCCGGGGGATCTCCGGCCACTGCGCGGGGTTCACCGTGATCCGGGTGACGCGGCCCCAGCGCTGGTCCAGTTCCGCCACCAGGGAGGGGATCTCGCTGAGAAGGTCGCGCGAACGGGGCCACCAGGCGCCGTCCAGGCGGCCGGGGCGCACGCCGTCGGGCGTCAGCGACAGCCGCACGGGCCGTCCCGGAGGCGGCGGAGCGATTGCGCGTTCGAAGGTCACAGTCATGATGGACGACCTGACTCCGAAACCGGTCGAACCCGGCTCCGGTCTAGCCTCTCGCCGGAGACGACGCCAGTGTCGGGTGCCGGCATGCGAAGTGCCTTCGGTACTTCCCAGGGTACTCCGGAGTAGCCCGGGCCGGCTCGGATCCCTCGGCGCATGCGCGGCGCCGCGGGGGCGGTCCCGGCTCAGCGAAGCCCTGAGCCTCCGGACCAGTGGTCCGGAGGCTCAGGGTCTGCGCACGAGCGCCCTCGTCGGCCCGATCGAGGCTGCCGCCGCCGATCACGGACGCGGCAGCCGCACCTGACGGAGGCCGGACGCTTCCGCGCCCCTACCTCGTCCTCAGGATCGCCGGTGCGACCGCGCACGGCGATCAGGCCACGGGCCCTCGGCTAGTGCCGGCGGCCGAATCCACCACCGCTGTTCCTTCTCACCATGATGACGAGGAGTGAACCACCTGCGGCGAACAGGATCGCGGCCATGGCCGCGATACCGGTGACCGGGCTGTCTCCCGTCTCCGCAAGACCGTGGGCACCGCCCTTCGACGGCGGGGCACCCGAGGGTCTGCCGGACGGAACACCCTGCGAGGGGCTCTTCGTCGGCTGACCGTGGTCGCCCTGCCCCTGGTCGCCCTTCCCGTGATCGTCTCCGCCGTGGTCGCCGCCCTCGTGACCGCCACCGCCGTAACCGCCACCCTCGTGACCGCCACCGCCGTAACCGCCACCCTCGTGACCGCCACCGCCGTGACCGCCACCCTCGTGACCGCCGCCGCCGTGACCGCCACCCGGCCCGGCAGGGCCGGCGGGACCGGCAGGACCAGCAGGACCAGCAGGACCGGCGGGACCGGCAGGACCGGAGGGACCCGGGGCGCCGGGGGAGCCGGGCGCGCCGGGAGCGCCGGGAGCACCGGGAGCGCCGGGAGCACCAGGAGCGCCAGGCACACCGGAAGCGCCAGGAGCACCGGGGGAGCCGGGAGCACCGGGAGCACCGGGAGCACCGGGAGCACCGGGGGCACCGGGGGAGCCGGGGGCACCAGGAGCACCAGAAGCGCCGGGGGCGCCGGGGGCACCGGGGGCACCGGGGGCACCGGGGGCACCGGAAGCGCCGGGGGCACCGGGAACGCCAGGGGCGCCGGGAACGCCGGGAGCACCAGGGGCGCCGGGAGCACCGGGAGCGCCGGGAGCGCCGGGAGCACCGGGAGCGCCGGGAGCGCCGGGAGCACCCGCCGGGCCGCTAGGGCCGGGGGAACCCGTCGGTCCGGGGGGACCGCTCGGTCCGGGAGGTCCGCTCGGTCCGGGCGGACCGACGGTGCAGGCGGCCCGGGTGATGGTGTTGGTGTCCAGGGTGACCGCGCCGTTGCGGGCCAGGGCACGGCCCTCGATCACGGTGCCGGTCTGCGCCGCGATCGACGTGAGCGCAAGGATGTTGCCCTTGAAGAAGGAGTTGGTCCCGATGGTGGCCGAACTCCCCACCTGCCAGAACACGTTGCAGGCCTGCGCGCCGTTGATGAGGCTGACGTTGCTCGCCGAGCCCGTGATCAGGGTGGAGGCGATCTGGAAGATGAAGACGGCGCTGGGGTCGCCCTGGGCATCGAGCGTCACGGTGCCGTTGAGCGCCAGCGACGACGTGGACTTGTAGACACCGGACGTCAGGGTCAGCCCGACGAGGTCACCGGAGACGAGCGCGGTGGGTGCCCGGCCGGCGGCGTCGTTGTAGGCGATGACCAGGTCGGACTGGGCCTGGAGGGCCTGGGCGTCGGCGACGTGCTGCACCCCGTTGAGGATCCCGGGCGGGAAGCCCGTCACCGACGAACCGGGGCTGAGGCCCAGGTCGCCGTTGATGACGCTGGGGCCCGTGTTGGTGACCGTCGAACCACCGAGGACCGCGTAGCTGGTGTCGGTCCCCAGGGTCACCGGGGCCTGCGCCGCGTGGGCGGGCTGCGAGATCAGCGTCGTCGTCGCCAGTAACGCCAGTCCTGGCACGAGGTAGAGGGCTTCCTTGAACCGGGTGCGTCTACGCCCGCTGTCGGGAGGGGCGGACAGGGTGACATCCACTGCCATGGGACAGGACCTTTCGTGCCGCTGTGGGACTCGGCGATCCGCGGGGATTCCGAGTGGCTGTGGGTGGGTTCCGATCGGACTCCTTGCCCTGGCGACCACGCCGGCGCCTCTCGGCATTCGCCCCGAGGAGAGGTCGCGTAGCAGCTGCTCACCAGGCTTGTGATGGATCGTCACCCAACCGCTTACATGCCAATGGCACCATAGGATCGGATGCTTATTAAGAATCCAAATGAGTGGTGTCGCGGCAGAATTCCTGCTCTTTCACCCATCCGGCCCCGGCGTGGCGCCGACCACTCGCCGAGCGCGGGCAATCCCACATTGATCGTGCACGATGGTGGAATACCCATGAATCGCCGCATACGTCCGAGCCGGGGAACTGCCGCATCGTTTTTGCAGTTCGTTTCGTTGGGCCGGACATGAACACCCTGACGAATCTGCGTGGTGACATGCCGAGCGCTCCCTGGGACGGCGGCACCGGCACGGTGGCCGAACGCTGCCGCGCAGCGGGCGGCCTGATCAGGACGTCGCTGGGCGAGCTGCGCCAGGAGCTCGGTTACGGGCGCCTCGGCAGACACGTCCTGGCGGAGGTCGCGGAGAGCCTGACCGCCGACGGGCTCGGCTGGTTCCCGGCCTGGCGGTTGTCACCGAAGCAGAACGACGAGCCTCACAAGAACCAGGAGTTGTGGGTGTACGCCCGGGACGGCGGCCTGCGGTGCCAGATCATCGGTGTCGTCCAGGCCCCCGACTCCTGCGACGTCCCGTCCGTCCTGAACGGTCTGCTGGTCGGCCGCCCCCAGGGACTCTCCGCCGAGGCCAAACTGGGCCTCATCCGCGAGATCCTCGGCAACTGATCACGCACGCCGCGACGGCGGCCAGGCCGGGCCGGGTCAGAACGTGGACCGTTCCGCGGGCCGGAAGCCGGTGGTAGGGCGGTCGAGTGCTGAAGCGGGGCTCTGGGAAGGCCCTCTCCTCCTCCCAGAGCCACGCTGTCTCACAGGCCAAGCCTCAGTCGGCCTGCGGGAGGTGGACCCGGTTGCCGTGGGCCGCGCACTCCTCGGACTCAGCCTTCATGCCGGCTACGACCGCCTCGGCCTGGTCGACGGCCGTGGAGCCCTCGCCGTGTTCGGCGCGGATCTGCTGGGAGATCTTCATCGACGACAACTTCAGCCCCCAACCAGCACTTGGCGAGCCCAGTACCAGCGCGTGAACGCAGCAACGCCCAAGCCGGCGTCGACCGCGTGGTGCAGCACCCGGGGCGGGCCGTCCCCGGCTCCTACCTGTCGGAAATCTTCGCCGCGCGGGACCACCATCGGCGTGCTGATCCGGAACGGTGCGGGCCATCGAGTACACCCTCGGCAGCGAGGGCACTGTCTTCGCATCGTCCGCCGTCACGTCACCGGGCAGGCGGCGCTTTCCCCCCTCCGGACTCACCAGGGCCACCACCCGGAGCATGCGTGAGATCACCGAACGACTCCTGCCCCAAGGCGGTTGAGATCCACCCCCCGTCATCGAACGCAAGATATCCAACTGGGCGCTCAAACGAGCCGAACACCACAACCCGTCCCGGTCACCCGCACCGACCGTGCACCTGGTCGCACCGACCAAGGCCCACTCCAAACGCCACAGAGCTCCTAAATCAGCGGCATTGGGCTAGAAGGCTCGTGAAGATCTTGCTGAGGGGCTGTCTGGCTGCGGGCCGGGCGGCCCCTTCTGGTTATGCGCTGGCGGGGGTGAGGTGCCAGG
>NZ_JBIURH010000021.1:0-117329 GCF_044740765.1 Kitasatospora sp. NPDC088346 | reverse complement strand
CTGCAGTACCGGCCCGACACCCTCGACGGCTTCATAGCCGGCACCGGCCTGACCCTCGACACCCCAACCTCACCCTGACCAGCCGAAGTCAGTAAGTGTCTCGCTGAGCCAGGCGTGCAGGATGTGCAGCGGGCCACGCCGCAGACCGGCCTCCTCTGAGGCTCAGTCGACAGCGTCGTGACTGGCGTCCGTACCGTCGATTCCGACGATGACCGGGTATCTCGTGGCCTGCTCCACTGAAGTCCGGGCTTCCGCGACGAGTCGAGCACCCATCGGCTGAGATCGAGCGCCATGAGGGATCTCCTTTTCATGGGGTACGCGGAACCGGTGAATCTCCGATGCTGACCGGTCCGTTGCCGGTCCGGCCGGTCAGCCCAGCCCCGGGTTGCCACCTTGCTGCGGACCATCTTCGAACAGCCCGACGCGGACCCGGTACGCAAGCAGATGGCCACCGTCATCGCCGCTCTCGACGAGCGATCCCCCAAGGCCGCAGATCACTTGGAGCGCGCCCGTGAGGACCTGCTGGCTTTAGCCACGTTCCCCCGAACGGTCTGGAAGTCGATCTGGTCGAACAACCCGCAGGAGCGATTGAACAAGGAGATCCGCCGTCGCACCGACGTCGTCGGGATCTTCCCCGACCGCACTCACCGCCTCGCCTGAAACTGGATCACCGAGTGGCCGTCGACACACCACTTCCCGCGGACGTGACCGTCTGCCGCGGCCGTTTCCAGGGACTTTCGACAGGAAATGATCTTCCGGGGGTTCTCCGCTGGCAGGGTGTTGCGAGGCCTGGAGTGGCCAGTTCGTCTCTGTCCTATCACCTCAACTGCCCGGCGTGGTCGGCGCGCCCCTGATCAACGGTCCGGATCCAGAGCACGCGCCGGCGGCTGCGGGGTGCTCCCGATCGCGCCTCCTGCGCTCGCGCAGCAGGATGGAAGGAGTGACCGCGTGAGGAGGTCGAGATGGCCGGCGAACTACTCCATCGACGTGGGCACTGGTGGCCTTCGTTCCGGGCGCCGCTCGAGGACGTTCCCATGAAGTGCCGCCTCTCTCCGAAAGACCTGGGAGAGCATCCACGGACGATCGAGATCACAACCGCCGTGTCACCGCTATGAACGCACCTGAAGCGCCCGGTCCGCTTGCAGCGGGTAGCAGCGGGAGGAACCCACTGTCGGAGACCATGCCTTCGATCCTCACCCTGACAGTGAACCCCACCGTCGACATCTGCTGCGAGGTCGACCGCTTGGCGGACATCGGCAAAACCCGCGCCCGGATCAGGTTCGTGGCCGCCGGCGGCGGAGGAATCAACGTCGCCCGGGGCGTGGCGCGGCTCGGGGGCCGAGCGACCGCCGTCCACACCGCCGGCCGCGAGGTCGGCCAGCGCCTGAACCGGTTACTGGACGAGGAAGGGGTCGACCACCTCGCTCTCGGGATCGCGGGTGAGACCCGCGAAGCATTCGTGCTATTCGAAACCGAGTCACGCCGCAGCTTTCACATCGTGCCGCCAGGCCCGCGGCTGGAGAACGACGAGGGAAGGCTTCTCCTGGACGCACTGGACCAAGCAGCCGGCAGTCACCCGTACGTCGTGGCCAGCGGCAGTCTGCCCCGCGGCCTGCCCGATGCTTTCTATGCGACTGTCGCCCGCCGGGTCGAAGGTGCCGGGTCCCGGCTGGTGCTGGACACCTCGGGACGGGCCCTGCGCGAGTCGCTGCACGAGAGCGTCTTTCTGCGGAGGTGCAACAATCACGAGGCCTCCTGCCTCGTAGGCCGGGCCGTCCGGAGCTTCGACGACGCCCGCGCCGTCAACGATTACCTACTCGCCGCAGGAGCGACTGAGATCGCCGTTACCACCCTCGGCGAACTGGGCGCGCTCTGTTCCACCAGCCACGGCCACAGCGAGTTGCGAGCCCCGCCATTGCCCGGAGAGCCGCTCAGCGACGCCGGGGCCGGAGACGCCATGGTGGCTGCACTCACGTTTCGGCTAGCTGCAGGCGACGATCCCGTCGAGGCTTGTGTCCTCGGGGTGGCCGTGGCCGCCGCATCGGTGCTCACCCCCGACACCGAACCGTTCGATCGAGAGGTGGCCGAGGCCCTCTACCCCGCGGTGCGGGTAAGACCTCAAGCCGGTTCATGACCGTATGGCTTCCGTGGCCGGACGGCCAGGGAAGCCATATCCGTGATGGCCGCCTCGCGCACCGTGCTGATGCCGGGGGGGGGAGCGGTGCGGCACAGAAGGTCTGTTGTGCGTGAAGAGGCTGGGCCGGTGACACCGGCTCGTCCTAGGCGCCGCGGTAGAGCCGCTCCGGGTCGACCAGGATCAGCTCGCCGCGGGCTTCGGCGGCGCGCAGGCGGTGACTGAAGCCGGCCGCGCTGTAGAGGGCGGGCCGGGCACGGCTGACGTCCTCGCCCCGTTCGGCAAGTTCGGCGACGACCTGCTGGATCTCGTGGAGGTGGTGCAGATCCATCTCCTCGTTGCAGCACGCCAGACCGACCGAGAGCAGCGTCCCCGGGTGGCCGTGGGCCTCACCGCGCACCACCACGTCGGCGTCGAGCGGCGCCTGCCCAGGGGCCGCCAGGAGGGAGCCGGGAGAGGCCGTGGCCGGAGCCGCGCCGAAAGTGTCCCCGGCAGCGAAGCCGACCGCCCGTTCCCGGCACACCTGGGCGAAGCGTTGTTCCAGGACGGACGAGTCGAAGACCGGGCGGACGGCGCGCCACACCTCTGGGGCCGCCGCCTGCCGTTCGAGTGCGCTGCGGTGGGGCCGGATGACGGCGTGGTCGAAGGCGAGCAGTGGCTCGGCGATGCGGTAGCGCGTCACACCGGGGCGGAAGGCGTCCGGCGTGCCCTCGACGAAGCCGCAGTCTGCCAGCAGCGTCAGGATGTTCGGTACGTCGGTTGCGGGGCGCTGCAGGCAGTCGGCGATGGCGCCGGGTGCCGCGCAACCGTCGGTGGTGGCGGCCAGGGTGGAGTGGCACAGGGCGCGGTCCCAGCCGTCCGGCTCCCGCTCGATCAGGTGGCCTACCTTCCAGAACAGGGGCAGCCGGGGGTTGAGGACGGTCTGGCACACCCGTGCGTCGAAGTCGTGCCGGTCCGCGGGTGTGTCCTCGCCCGCCGGGTCGTGGCGGAAGGCCGGGATCGAACCGACGACAGCGTGGACATGCAGAGCGAAGGAGGGGTCGTCGATGTTCCACAGCTGGGCGCCCTGCCGGAAGTCGAGCCGCCGGATCTCGATCTGGAAGTCGGCCGTCGCCGGAGCGCCGGCGAGCAGCCGGTGCATGACCCGCATGGAGCTGCCGCACACGACCACTCTCGCCCGGTTCGGCCGGTCCGCGTCGCGCAGACGTCGGCAGGCGCTGTTGACGGCGGCCGGCAGTGCGGGCTCTGCTGTACGAGTTCGGGGAACCCGTCGATGACGACCGGAAGCGGCCGGTCCGTCGCCAGGGCCAGCAGGATGTCGAGTGCGTCGCCACCGCCCCGCCAGCGGGGCGGTGGGCCTTCGCCGGTATGGCGGGCGAGCTGGTCGGCAAGCCGGCGCAGCGATTTTGCCTCGGCGGCCTCCTGGGCACCGAAGTGGAAGCCGCCGGTGGTGCGGGCCAGTTCCTGCAAGAGAACCGACTTGCCCTGGCCGTGGGGTCCGGTCACCATGCCAATGGATGGCCCGGGCCGGAGATCGCTCGTGAAGCCGGCGAGCGCGTCCCACTCGTCCTCGCGGTCGAAAAGCGTCTTGGGCCGGTCGACGGTCGTGACGGCGGATCGCACGAGCGGGCCCGCCCATTCCTCGGCTGCAGCCTTCAGACCCAGTACCCGGCCGTGACGGTTGCTTCCCGAACGGCGGGGCCCGTTCCAGGACCGGTTGGCGTCGCTCAGTGGTGGGGCGCCGGATGTGGGCCGATCATGCCGCGCATCGCCGACTGCCCGGGGGGCGACGTGGCTGTCGTCGAATTCGTAGCTCAGGGTTTGGCGGACGGCGACTACACCGTCCAGTGAGCGGTACATTCCCTCAACGATGGGGATGAGGCCCTTGCGTTCGACCGTGCCAGTCAAGGTGACGACGCCGTCGTCGACCGAGATCCGGACGGCGTCGACCGGGAGCCACAGCGTGTTGAGCAGGACGGCGTGGGTGATCTCCGCGCGGATCGAGGCGTCGTCGCGGAGGACGGGCTGGAGCAGGTCGCTGCGGCTGACGGTGCCGATCAGCCGGCCTTCGTCGTCGACCACGGGTAGTCGCTTCAGCTTCTTGCGGTGCATCGCCCGGGCGGCCTCCACCAGGGTCCAGTCGGCGCGCGCGGTGATGACCGGGCTGGTCATCATGTCCTCGGCGAGCTCCGGCTCGGCGCGGTATCGCTGCTGCGGGGGACCCAGCGGGTGATCGAGTAGCCCTCCTCCAGGAGGCTGGCTTCCTTCCGCATCAGATCGGCCTCGGACACGATGCCGACCGGGTGGTTCTCGCTGTCGATGACCGGCACGGCGGTGATGTCGTTGCGGTGGAACATTCCGGCGATCTCCTTGAAGATGACCTCGGGGCGGGCGACGACGATGTCCTGGGTCATCACGGCCTGGACGGTGCTGTGCTGCATGGCCTCCCCTCCGGTGCGGGTTCGTGAGCGCGCCGGTTCACGCGGACGCGGCGTGGGGTTCGGGCGGCACGCCGACGGGGAGGTGGGCGTGGTGGATGACCTCGGTGCTGGTCAAGCCGAGCGCGAGCGGCCCCAGACGCCGGCACCACGGGTACCCAGCAGGAGCAGGCTCGCGTCCGACAGAACCTGGGCGGGGCGCCCACGCTCGCAGTGCACCTCGACCTCGACGAAGGGCTCGCCGACCTGCCGGCGCAGCTCTTCGACGGAGTCCGTGACCTCACGCGCCACGATGTCGTGCAGATGCGGTGGCAGCTCTCCGCTCGTGCGGGGCCAGGCGGATCTCTCCAGGCCTGACTGTACGGCGTGGCCGGAGCCGTAGGCGGACACGGCGCGCAGAGCGACGCCGCGCCGTTGTGCTTCTTGGAGGGCGAAGAGTATGGCCCGGCGGGCGGATTCCGAGCCGTCCGTGCCGACGACGACCGGGCCGGGGGATCCGTGTGCGGGACTGGTGCTCATGGAGGTCTCCGGCAAGGTCGGGTGCTCCGCCGTCAGCCGCCGGGCGGTCCAGGCCACTGGCGGATGACGGCGGTGAGAGTGCGCGCTGACCGCCGTCAGGTCTCCATCAGCCCACCCGCCCGGCTGCCCCGGGGCCGGAACGGTGCTGCGCGCGACTGGCCGGTCTGCGAGGCCTGACTGCGGGCGGGCGCCTGGCGGGTGAAAACGTCCTGCCCGACCGTAGTGGCCTCCCACATGTCGTTCGGGCTCGTGGAGGTCGTGAGCAGCCAGCTCGCGCAGATCCGCTCGCTGGCTTCGAAGTACTGTCCGCTCCAGCTGGTCACGCAGGCTGCGTCGCCCTGCTCGTTTTGCCACACGACGGTCCAGCCGACCGTCGCTCCGCACCCGGTCTTCGCGGGCGGGTCATAGCGCCCGACGAGCGGGTGCTGCCCAGACGCGTGGCCTGTCACCGACGTGTACGTCCCGCTGATGTCCGCGGACGGGCTTGCCACCAGCCGCATGTGCGACCCGAGTTCGTTGTACCAGTCTCCGGCGATAGTCATGGGCTTTCCTCCTGGGGCCATTCCCCCGCGTGTGGTCGGGGCGCGAACACGGTGCCGTGCGCTCCCACTCCTTGTCTCCAGGATCGGGGGCGGCGGCCGTGGCCGCACCGTGTGCTGTGTTCGGCGCGGGAACCGGGCGGCCTGATGAGGAACCGCGTCACAATGCACTGTTCCGCTATCTCAGCGCAGTCGCCTCCACCGCGGATTCGCAGCTTCAAGAGGGGCGCTCCGGTTTGACAGAGGTGGCACCTTCGCCGGAATCGGATGCTGAACTTCCCACCCGGAGGGTCAGGGTGAGAGAGGTCAAGAGCACCCCTGCCGTTCGTCGACCTCGTCAGGACTCTTTCACGAGAACACCTCAGTGCCGTACCCGTCGTCGACGCCGACGACCGCGTCCTCGGTGTGGTGTCGGCGTCCGACCTGCTGGCCAAGGCTGCAGTGGAAACCGCTTCAGGCCCGCACGGTCCGATCAACAGACTCCGCGAGCACCGCCTGTACGAGAGGAGCAGGGGCGAAACTGCAGCCACCCTGATGGCGTCCCCCGCGGTCACCGTCCTCCCCGGCTCGCCGGTGTCGGACGCAGCCTGGATCGCAGCCTGATCCCGTCTGAAGCGCCTGCCAGTGATCGATACCAGGGGCGAGGGATGAACCTGCTGACCGCTCTCGTACGTGACTTCGCGAGGAGATCCGGTCTCGCATCATCACCCTCGTCAAGGGCAACCCGGACAACTCTCGGGTCGCGAAACTTGTCCATGAGATCTGGGAACTCGAGGACGTGGTCGGTGTGGTCGACGACATCACCGCAACATGACTCCAAGCCGTCACCGTCTTCCAGCGCTTTCATCCGCCGTGAGCGCCGTCACGCGATTGTGGTCGGATGTCTGCGGCCTGATTAAAAGCCGCTCGGGCACCGGAACCAATGCCGTGGCGCGTGAGCACTGGCCGCTAACGGGTCACCTGGCGTTCCGAGTCATGGGCGGACGGTTCGGCGACCACCGGGATTGGGCGGACATCGACGGCCGGGCCGAACGGGTGACCTCGTCCCTCGTGCCACTCGCGGACGAGGGGCGGGCAGCTGAGCGCGGTCAGCTGGGCGGCCGGACGATCACCACGGGGCAGGAAGCGTGCATCGCGCATCGCGTGCTCACCGAGCCGAGCAGGGCACGGGCGAAGGTCCCGTGGCCGCGGCTGCCGACGACCAGGAGGTCGGCACCGGTGGCCGCTTCCAGCAGGACGTCGGCCGCATTGCCGCGCACCAGGCGTTCGCGTACTTCGACCGGCCGGTCGTCCCCGAGCGCACCGGCGATCTCCTGGTCGAACCGTCGGCGTGCCGTCTCCGCCTCGAGCGTGGGGTCGACCACGGTCGGGCCCGCGAAGAGCGGAGTGGCCTCCCACGCACCCACCACATCCACTGTCGCGCCCATCAGGGAGGCCTGTTGCACCGCCCACCGCAGCGCGGCCTGTGACGAGGGTGAGCCGTCGATGCCCACCACGACACGGGCGGTCGAATCGTTCCCGGTCACGCGCAACCACCTCACTTCGTTTCGGTCACCTCCCACGCTGCGCTCCTCCCACCCGGTCCGCCAGCGAAGCCCTCGGGAGGTCATGGGGGCGGGGTCGCCGGGCCACAGCACTCGGCCATCACCTTTGGGCCGCTCGGCCCTGCCACCCTCGTGCCGTGCGCGTCTACGGTACGAATAGAGCACGGCAATCAGTGGGCCACCCATGATCACCGGTGGAGGAGCCATGGCATCCGCCAGCAGACGCCGTCCGATCGTCCTCGGTGTCGACGCCCGAGGCCCCGGTCAGCTCGCGACACCCTGGGCCGCCGACGAGGCCGATCGGCGAAGACTGCCGTTGCTGTTGGTCCATGCCGTTCCCCAGCTGACCACAGACCTGCGCGGCTTCGAGAAGCGCTACCGCGAGGAACTCCACCACAACGGCGGCCAGATGCTCGACGAGGCCGCAGCCCTCGCGGGCGAGCGGCACCCCGGCCTGGAGGTCAGCAGCACCCTGGTGGACGGCAACCCGGGTCAGGTGCTGTGCAGGGAGTCGCGGCAGGCCGAGCTCGTGGTGCTCGGCTCGCGCCGGCTCTCCCGCGCAAAGGAGTTCCTCAGCGCCTACTCGGTGGCCGTCCCCGTCAGCGCCCAGGCTACCTGCCCGGTGATCGTCGTACGCGAACCCGAGCACATCACCCAGGAGCCGCCCTACATCGTGGTCGGAGTGGACGGCAGCCCGCCGTCGGCCGCCGCCACCGATGTCGCCTTCGACCTTGCGGCCCGGCGGGGAGCCACCCTGCAGGCCATCTGGGTGTGGCAGTCGCAACTGATCGCCCGCGTCGATGAGCACACGGCCGTCCAGACGCTGCGGCGGCTGCTGACCGAGACCACCGCCGGGCATGCCAGCAGGTACCCCGATGTCGAACTGACCCACGAGGTGATCCGCGGCCACCCCGTGGAGGAACTTACCAAGGCATCGAAACACGCCCTCGCCGTGGTGGTCGGGCGTCGCGGGCACGGCGGATTCACCGGCATGCGACTGGGCTCCGTGCCGCACGGCCTCCTGCAGCACGCCCCATGCCCGATCGTCACCGTGCCCCTGCCGGCCGGCCACCCGGGCGCATGAGGTCCGACGGTCCGGGCAGCCTGCGCCAGGCCGTGGCCGAGCAGTTCGACCACGATGCCCCTGACCCTCGCGAGCCGGTCGCCCTTCTCTTCCGGGACCTGCGCACCTCAAGCCAGGGTCTGCCGCAACGCGAAGCGGCCCGTCGCCAGGCCGTGTACGGCCCCAACACCCTGGCCCGGCGCGGCGGTCGGCGATGGCCGCGCGAGCTCGTACAGCAATTCACGCACCCGCTAGCCCTGCTCCTTTCGCTCGCGGCGGTCCTCGCCGCTGTCAGCGGGGCACCCGCGCTCGCCGTGGCGATCGTGGCCGTGATCCTGCTGAACGCCGCGCTCGCCTTCGCACAGGAGCAGCAGGCCGAGAGGGCGGTGGAGGCGCTTGCCGCATTCCTGCCGGAACAGGCGACCGTGATCCGCGAGGGGATACGACGGGAGGTGGCAGCCACCTCGCTGGTCCCCGGGGACGTGTTGGTGGTCGAGGAGGGCGAGCGGATCTCCGCCGACGCGCGGCTGCTGTCCGGCGGCGTGGAGGTGGACCTATCGGCACTGACGGGTGAGTCGGTGCCGGTGTTCCGCTCGGCAGAGCTCGTGGATGTCGAGGGATCCTTGCTGGACGCCCGCGACCTGCTGTTCTCGGGGACGGCCTGCACCGGTGGGCAGGCCCAGGCGGTGGTCACCGCCACCGGGATGCACACCGAGCTGGGCAGGATCGCGGCGCTGAGCCAGCGCACCCGGCGCGAGGAGAGCCCGCTGGAGCACCAGGTCAAGCGGGCTGCCCGGCTGATCGCGCTGGTGGCGGTCGGAGTGGGACTGGCCTTCCTGCCGATCGGCCTCGCCGCCGGGCTGTCGCTCGCCGCTGCGGTGAGCTTCGCGATCGGGCTGCTCGTCGCCAACGTGCCCGAGGGCCTGCTCCCGACCATCACCCTGTCGCTGGCCTCGGGTGTCCGCGACCTGGCCCGGCGCGGAGCCGTGGTCAAGCGCCTCTCCGCCGTCGAGACCCTCGGCTCCACCTCGGTCGTCTGCACCGACAAGACGGGAACCCTGACCGAGAACCGGATGCTCGCCACGGCCGTCTGGACGCCCCACGGCGAGAGCGCCGTCGACCGCCCGGCAGAACCACCGCCAGAGGTCCGGCTGCTCGCCGCGGCGGCAGCAGCCTGCACCACGGCCCACCCGGACGCCGGCCACGGCGACCCCACCGAACTTGCCCTGCTCGATCTCGCCGACCGGCTCGGCGTGCCGTGCCTGCCTGAACAGCGCGACCTCGACCGGCAGGCGCTGTTCCGGTTCGATCCCCGCATCAAACTGATGACGACCGCGGACGCCGAGGACGGCTCAGCCGTCCTGCACACCAAGGGTGCACCCGAGGAAGTCCTCGCCCGCACCGACCTGCTCCTCGACCACGGTTCGCAGCGGCCTCTCACGCCGACCGACCGGACAGAGGTGGTCAATGCCGTCGGTACTCTCGCCGCCCGGGGCCTGCGGGTGCTCGCCGTGGCTCTGCGGCCCCTCCCGCCTGACCAAGCGCCACCCGACCGGCGTGAGGAGGCCGAGCAGAACCTCTGCCTGATCGGCCTGATCGCGATGGCCGACCCCGCCCGGCCCGAGGTCGCCGGCGCGATCGCCCTCGCTCACCGCGCCGGGATCACCGTCCACGTCGTCACCGGCGACAACGGCCTGACCGCCGCGGCCATCGCCGCCAAGGTCGGCATCGGCAACCGCGGCTCCCGGATCGTCACCGGCACCGAACTGACGGCCATGGGCGATCGGGAACTGGACGTGCTGCTCGCCCGCGGTGAAGAGGTGATCTTCGCCCGTACCTCCCCCGAGGCCAAACTCCGGATCGCGGACGCCCTGCGCGCCGAGGGCCGCACCGTCGCGATGACCGGCGACGGCGTGAACGACGCACCCGCCCTGCGGCGAGCCGACATCGGCGTCGCCATGGGCCGCTCCGGCACCGATGTCGCCCGTGAGGCCGCCACCATGGTGCTCACGGACGACAACTTCGCCACGATCATCGCGGCCGTCGAGGCCGGCCGTCGGACCTATGACAACATCCGCAAGTTCATCGTCTACATCTTCGCCCACGCCGTCCCCGAGGTCGTCCCGTTCCTGATCTTCGCCCTCGCGGGCGGCGCCATCCCGCTCCCGCTCACTGTGATGCAGATCCTCGCCGTCGACCTCGGCACCGACACCCTCCCTGCGCTCGCGCTCGGCCGCGAACGCGCCGAACCCGGCCTGATGGACCGGCCGCCTCGCCCGCGCGACGAGAAAGTGATCCAGCGTTCGATGCTGGCCCGGGCCTGGGGCTTCCTCGGTCTGATCTCGGCCTGCCTCGTGATGGGCGGTTTCCTGCTCACCCTGACCCTCGGCGGCTGGCACCCCGGCGACCCGACCGGCCCCGGCACCGCCCTGCACCTGACGTACCAGCAAGCGACCACGGTCACCTGGCTCGGCATCGTCACCTGCCAGATCGGCACCGCCTTCGCCGCCCGCACCGAGCGCGCCTCGCTGCGCTCCGTCGGGGTCCTGAGCAACCGGCAGTTGCTCGTCGGCATCGGCTTCTCGCTCGCCTTCGCCGCCACAATCGTCTACGTCCCTCTGTTGCACCACGTGTTCGGCACCGCGGCGCTCGGCCCCGCTCAACTGGCTGTCGTGGCACCCTTCCCCTTCGTCGTCTGGGGCGCCGACGAACTGCGCAGGGCTCTGGTGCGTCGCCGCAGGGCCGCTCCCGCGAGGCCTGCGGGCATCGCACCCGCCCCGGCACATGGCCCCGTCACGCTTTCGGCGCACCATCCGGTCGCCGTCCTGCTGGCACGCCACGGCTGGAGCGCCCGCCAGCTCCACCACGCGCTCGGCGTCACCGAGCATGCCGCGGAGGAGATCGTCTCCCATGCCCACCGGGTGGCCGCCGAGCACGGGCGCCTGCCACCCTCACGAGGCCGGCAGGCCCCGGGAAGCGGAACGGTCAGCCGCTACTCACGGTCCGGTCGACGGTGAGGTCCAGGAGTGGGTGGAACAGGCGATGCACGGGTCGTGGTTTCGGATGGCCCGTTCGCACACCGTGGTCAGCTCGGCGTCGGTCGGCTCCCCCGCCCTCAGGTGGTCCTGCACCCTTCGGCGGAGGTCCTCCTCGATCGCGTCCTGGTTCTGGGCGGTCGGGGGGACCAGCACCGCCTCGCTGACGGTTCCGTGCACGTCGAGGGTGTAGCGGTGGTACAGCAGGCGGCGGGGTGCTTCGTCACCCCGTGGCGGGCGAGCGCGGCCAGCCGGTCGCGGTGGGCCGGTGCCAGGGCGGTGAGGAAGCCGTGCTGCGGTGCGGTCACGACGGGTCCGCCTCCCCGGCCGTCCGGGGCCCGCCGGCCCTCCCCCGGTCGAGCGCGTGGGCCTCCTCGGTGATGTCGATGCCGACGGGGCACCACACGATGCAGCGGCCGCAGCCGACGCATCCCGAGCTGCCGAACTGGTCGAACCAGGTGCCGAGCTTGTGGGTGGCCCACTGGCGGTAGCGACTGCGCGGCGACTGCCGGACCGGGCCGGGTGGCAGGTGGGTGAAGTCGAGGTCGAAGCAGGACTCCCAGCGCCGCCAGCGCTCGGCGTGGTCACCGGTCAGGTCCGTGACGTCCTCCGCCGAGGTGCAGAAGCAGGTCGGGCAGACCATGGTGCAGTTGCCGCAGGTCAGGCAGCGGGCGGCGACGTCGTCCCAGCGCTCGGCGGTGAGGGTCTCGCGCATCAGCGCCCGCAGGTCCACCGGTGGCATGCTGCGGCCCATCCGGTCCGCGGCGTCCGCGACCCGGTCGCGGGCGGCGGCCTCGGTCCCGGCATCGGCGGGGCGCCGCGGGAGCTCGGCCAGCACCGACGCGCCCTCCTCGCTCCCCGCGCGGACCAGGAAGCGATGGCCACCGGCGTCCACACCGGCGTCCACCACCTCGGTCAGCGCCAGGTCGTACCCCGGTCCCGCGGCCGGCCCGGTCCCCATGGACACGCAGAAGCAGGTGGCACCGGGGTCGGTGCACTCCACCGCCACCAGGAAGGCCCGTTCGCGGCGTCCCCGGTAGGACGGGTCGGTGTACCGGCCGCCGGTGAGCACCCGGTCCTGGATCGCGATGGCCCGCAGGTCGCAGGGGCGCACCCCGAGGAACGCGTACGACGGGGGCGTGCTGTCGTCCTCGGTCACCACCAGGTCACCGTCGGCGGTGCGGTCGGCGCTCCACTCCCGGACCCGGGGCGGGTGCAGGAAGGTCTTCCAGCGGCCCAGTATGGGGAGTGCGGCGGCGCCGGGTACGGACCGACCGTGCCGCTGTGGTCCAAGTGGCGCTGCCCGCTTCTCGTACGGGCACCTGCGGGACCTGGGGAACTTGGCGGCCCCGGCGGCCGCGAAGGGCCGGCCGGGTGAACACCACTGCGCGGATCACCGTGATCGGTGTCGGCAACGAGTACCGGCATGACGACGGCGTCGATTGGGCCGTCGTCACGCGGCTGTCGGAGCGCCTCCGTTTGGCCCCCTCGCCGGGCTGGGCCACCCTCATGACGCGTGCGACGGCGCCCCCGCCCGGCGCCTCTCCCACTGGGAGAGCACTGACCTCGCCATCGTCGTGAACGCAGCGCACCCCCACCCCGGGCGACCCGGCCGGGTGCCCGCCTGGAGCTGGACGGCGGGCGGCTCGCGGTGGCGGACGCCGCGACGAGCTCCCACGGGCTCGGCCTGGCCGACACCGTGGAGCTCGCCCGTGAGCTGGGCCGCCTGCCGGCCCTCCTGGTCGTCTACGCCGTGGACGGAGCCGACTGCTCCCGCGGCACGGGCCTGTCGGCGCCGGTGGAGGCCGCCGTGAATAGCCTCGCCGACGAGATCGCGGAGCAGATCGCGGACCGCCACGGCGCCATCGGCGGCGCGTGAGGCTCCGGGTGCGCCGACAGCCGTCCGGATGGGGCCCGCCCGGCCCTGTCCGAGCCACTGGGGCGGGTGGACAGTGGGAGCAGGACGAACTTCGGCGCAGGAGTGAGGACCATGCAGCACCCCACCGTCAGTGATGTGATGACCCGCGGGGTCGTCACATCACTGCCCGGCACCCCCTTCAAGGAGATCGCCGAGCTCTTCGAGCGAAACGGCATCACCGCCGTCCCGGTCGTGGACGACCGGGACCATCCACTCGGCGTGGTCTCGGAGGCGGACCTGCTCCGTAGGCAGGCGCGCCTCCCCGATCCCCAAGGCCACGCCGGCCCCCTGCAAGGGCAGCCTGACGACAGCAGTTCGACCGAGGCGGAGACCGCGGACAGCCTGATGACCAGCCCGGCCATCTGTGCGCGCCCCGGATGGAGCGTCGTCGAAGCCGCCCGGACGACGGACCGCGAGAGGATCAAGCGCCTCCCGGTCGTCGACGAGACCGAACGGCTCACCGGCATCGTCAGCCGCTCCGACCTCCTCCGGCTCTTTCTTCGAAATGACACGGCCATCCGCGAGAAGATCAGCCGTGAAATTCCGGACCGAACCCTGAACCTCGCCCCCGGCACGGTGCAGGTCACTGTCCAGGACGGTGTCGTCACCCTTTCCGGGAGAGTGGAACGGCAGGACCTGGTCCCCGTGATCGAACATCTCTGCGCCTCCATCGACGGTGTGGTCTGCGTCCACCGGATGATCGACCCGCTCCGCGACGACACCGGAGCCCGCCTGCAGCCCGGCGTCCACGAGGGCCTCGGCTCCCGTGCCCGCCACGGCTGACGGCGGTCCGGACGCCTCACACAATGTCGGCACGTGCGCATACGGCCGATGCCCCCGTGCTGGCCGAGAGAACGAGGCACGAATGGACCGCGTCGCCCCGCCAACACACTGGATCATCGTCGGCGTGGACGGCTCTCCGTCGTCCGAACAGGCACTGCGGTGGGCAGTCGCCCAGGCCGGCCTGACAGGTCACACAGTGGATGCTGTGATCCGCTGGCTTCTCCCGCCGATGTACGGCCGGGCTCCGATGTCAGTGGACCGGGAGCTCGGCCACGTCGCCGAGAAGGTACTGGACCAGGCGATCGCCCATGCCCTCGGGGATGTCCGGCCGGTCGAGGTGCGCCGGACGGCCGTGCTGGGCAACGCCGCCGAAGTGCTGGTGGAGCACTCGCAGGGAGCCGAGTTGCTCGTCGTGGGCAGCCGCGGTCACGGCGGGTTCGCCGGCGCTCTCCTGGGGTCGGTGAGCCACTACTGCGCGCAGCACGCGTCCTGCCCGGTCGTCGTGGTCCGCGACAACGCGGAGTGACCGGCCGGGCTCGGGGTGCCGATGTCACCTCCGGGGAGACGGCGGGCAGCCCCGGCGCGAGCGCGGAGACACCGCCGGGACGGACCGTCCGGCCTGCGAATGGGGCCAGTGGGCCCATGCCCGGCTGTCCGGTGCGGGGCAGCATGGAGACGGGATGGAACAACGGGACGGGGCCGACGCCTGCGCGGCGGTCCGGCGCGCCGACCGAGAGGGATGGACCGGCCATGACCGCCAGCGAAAGCACCGAGCAACGCCGGACCAAGCAGTGGACGCTGCACCTGCAACTGTTCGAGGAGGACGACATCACCACGGCGCACGTCGTCCTCGACACGGGTGACAACACCCTTCGCAGCCGGGGCTCCGCACGGCGCGGCCCGCACGACCCTGCCGTCCCCGAGATCGGGGACGAGTTCGCGGCCGGACGCGCCCTGGTCGACCTCGGCCACCAACTGCTGCGCGCGGGAACCACCGACGCCGCCGCATTCGACCCCGACTCGCACACGTGACACCGTGTCGGCCGTCCGCCCCTGGACGGGGGAATCGGAAGGGGGAGCTGTCCGCCATGTCCGAGCAAGCCCTGACCCTGGAACAGCTGCGGTTCCTGGCCGCCGCGGCGAGCGCGGCGCCCTCCCTGCACAACAGCCAGCCGTGGCGGTTCGCCCCGATGCCCGACTCCCCCGGCGTTCGGGTCCACAGCGACCCGGAGCGCGCCCTACCGCTGATCGATCCGGACGGCCGGGCGCTGCACATCTCGGTGGGCGCCGCCCTGTTCAACCTGCGAGTCGCCGGACTCCGGCTCGGCCGGGACCCGGAGGTGCGGCTGCTGCCCGACCCGGATGAGCCGAGGCTGGCGGCCACGGTCCGCCTCTCCGGCCCGACTCCCGCGCCGTCTCCGTACGGACGGGACCTCTACGAGGCGATCGGGCGGCGCCACTCCAGCCGCCAGCCCTTCGCCAATCGCGACGTGCCCGAGGCAGTCATCGGTGAGCTGACGGCGGCGGCTCTCGGCGAAGGCGCGGTGCTCGCATCGCTGGAGGAGGACGGGGTGCGCCGGGTGCTCGCCCTGACCGCCGACGCCGAACGCCGCACCGGAGCCGACCTGGCGCGGATGGCCGAGACCCGGAGCTGGCTGCGCCTGGACGAGCCGGCCGAGGACGGGATTCCGTTCGCCGCCCTCGGTCCGCAGGACCACGACGCCCGGGTGCCTGTGCGTGCCTTCACCCACGGGACGCCGACCACCACCCCGTCCCAGCGCTTCGAGGCGCTGCCCCAGCTGGCCACGCTCACCACCCACGGCGACGGGCCGGCGGACTGGCTCCGCGCCGGCCAGGCCCTGCAGCGCGTCTGGCTGACGGCGACGGCCGACGGCCTGCGCGTCTCCGTCCTGCACCAGGCCGTCGAGTGGCCCGACACGCGCTGGGGCCTGCGCGACCCGGACGACGGCATCGGCCACGTCCAGCTCGTCCTGCGTCTCGGCTACGGGCCGCCCGGACCCGCCACCCCGCGCCGGCCGGTCGAGGAGATCCTCGACCTGACCGGCTACCGGCAGCCCGCCGCGCGCGGAGAGTCCGCGTGCTGACGCACTTCACCGGCGAGGAGTTCTTCCGCGACGGCCCGGCGATCCTGCGGGACATCGCGGAGGAGGTCCCCGACCGGGTGCAGGGTGCGGGCCCGCCAGTGGTCGGGGTCGAGGTCGGGCACCGCTCCATGACCCACCCGGCGCAGCGCCGGAGCAAGGAGGTTCACCATGGCAGGCACGCCTGAGCGTGGACAGACCATCGTGGTCGGCGTCGACGGCTCGCCCTCCTCCCGGGCGGCGCTGCGCTGGGCCCTGGCGCAGGCGAGGCTCGAAGGTGCCGCGGTCGAGGCCGTGACCGCGTGGGACTTCCCGCCGCTGAGCGGCTGGGGGCTGACGATCCCGGGACCGCAGATCGAGGAGGCGGCCCGCCTGACGCTCGCCGACACCGTGAGGCAGGAGCAGGACGCGGCCACGTCGCCGGTCCCGGTCCGGCAGCGGACCGAGTACGGCCACCCGGCGGACGTCCTGCTGCGGGCCGCCCACGGGGCGCATCTGCTGGTGGTCGGGACCAGGGGCCTGGGCGGTTTCACCGGCACCCTGCTCGGATCGGTGAGCCGGCACTGCGTGGAACACGCGCCCTGTCCCGTGGTCGTCGTGCGCACCACTGGCACCTGACGGACGGAGCACCGTGGACGGACCGATCGTCGTCGGATTCGACGGATCACCGGAGAGCCTGGCCGCTGCCGACTGGGCGGCCCGCGAGGCCCTGCGGTGCCGGCTGCCCCTGGAATTGGTGCAGGCCTGGCCGTGGACGCAGCCCCACGTCCTCGGGAGCGAGGAGGCCGAGCGGTGGGGCCGGCAGCGGCTGGCCGAGCGGGAGACCGGACTCCGGGCGGCGCTGCCGGGGATCGAGGTGCGTGCCGTCCATGTTCCGGACGCCGCACCCGCCGTGCTGGAGGCCGCCGGGAGGGCGGCGACGATGCTGGTGCTCGGCTCGCGCGGCCTCGGCCCGTTCCGGGGGTTCCTGATCGGCTCGGTGAGCCAGGAGGTGCTCGGCCGGGCCGGCTGCCCGGTGGTGCTGGTGCGCGCGGACGACACCGCGCCGGCCGAGCACCTCCCGGCGGCCGGCGGGGAACCTTCGGCCGTTACCCCGCTTCGGGAGGTCGTCCTCGGACTGGACCTCCGCCACCGCTGCGACGAGCCGGTGGCGTTCGCCTTCCGGAGCGCCGCGCTGCGGTCGGCACCGCTGCGGGTCGTGCACGCCTGGGCTCCGCCGCACGGCAGCGAGCACCTGGCCGCGGTGGCGGCCCGCTCCCTGGCAAGGGATCTGTCTGCGGTAGAACGCCGGTCGCTCGCGGACGCGTTGGGGCCCGTACGGGAACGGTACCCGCAGGTGGAAGTGGTCGGGGAGGTGACGCCGGGCAGCGCCGCCCCCACGCTCCTGGCAGCGGCCGCGCAGGCCGGGTTGTTGGTGATCGGCCGCCGCACCCGGCGTGCGTCGGCCGGCCCGCGCCTCGGCCCGGTGGCGCACGCCGCGATCCACCACGCTCCCTGCCCCGTCGCCGTCGTCCCGTACCCGGCGGGACGACCCTGACGCCCCCGACCGACGGTGTCGTGGCGCAGTGGACGGACCGAATCCGGACCCCCGAGAGGTGAGTGGTCGTGCAGGCAGTGATCGTGTACGAGAGCGTGTACGGCAACACCCGTGCCGTCGCCGAGGCGGTCGCCGACGGCCTGCGGGGTGCCCGGCCCGACGCCGTGGTGAGCTGCGTTCCGGTGGCCGGGGCTGGGCCGGACGTCATCGCCGGCGCTGACCTCCTGGTGGTCGGCGGGCCCACCCATGTGTACGGCATGAGCTCGGGGCCGAGCCGCAGGTTGGCCCGGTTCGCCGCCGCCGGGGCACCTGTGGGCGACGAGCCCCGGGTGCACGGCCCGGGAGCCGACGCCGGCCCGGGGCTGCGCACCTGGTTCCGCTCGCTCCCGCAGGCCCCGCCGGGCACCCGCGCGGCGGCCTTCGACACCCGTGCGGACATGCTGGTCAGCGGCGGGGCCGCCCAGGGGATCGCCCGCAGGCTGACCCGCCACCGCTACGACCTGGTGACCGGTCCCGAAGGATTCGTCGTCGAGAGCACCGGCGGCCCGCTGCGCGCCGGCGAGCGAGAGCGGGCCGCTGTCTGGGGCGCGTCGCTGGCCTGAGCGCGCCCCCGGGCCTCGTGGGCCCAGCATGACCGGTGGCGCGGCCGGGTCTACCCCGGCTACGCGGCAGAACTGTTCCCGGCGGGGTGCCCGTCGGGGCGGTGGCCGAGGTGGCTGGTGACCGCGACCACGCCGTCCACGCCACGGCACAGCCGCTCCACGACCGGGAGCAGGTTCCGGTGTTCGACCGTTCCGGCGAGCGTCACCCGGCCCTCGTGCACCTCGACGTCGAGCGCGTCCGGGAAGAGGCCGAGCGTCCGGGCGAGGACGTCGCCCCGGATCTCCTCACGGATCGCCCGGTCCTGGCGCAGGAAGACGCGGAGCAGGTCGCTGCGGCTCACGATGCCGACCAGACGGCCCGCCTCGTCGGTCACCGGGAGCCGCTTGAGGTGCTTGCGCTGCATGAGGCGGGCGGCCTCCACCACGGTCCACTCGGGCCGGGCGCACACGGCCGGGCGGGTCATGAGCCCCTCGGCGGTCGTGGCCCTGCTCCTGGCCCGGTCCGCGGGCGTGAGCCGCGGGGTGAGCAGCAGACCGGAAGGGTCCTCCTCGGCCGCCTGGTTGACGAGCAGATCGGCCTCGGAGACCAGGCCCAGCGGCCGGTCCTGGTCGTCGAGGACCGGGACCGCGGAGATGTCGTGCTCGGCGAGGAGTGCGGCGATCTCCTTGAAGCCGGTGTCGGGCGTCACGTGGACGACGGCGGAGGTCATCAGTTCTCCCACGATCCGGTGTCGCATCGTCGGACTTCCTTTCGGGTGGTGGGTCGGGGCGCCCCGGCGCGGGGCCGCCCGGGGGCGGAGACTCCGGGCAGATCCGAGGTGCCGTCACACCGGGTGCGGCCCGGGCACGCATCACGGCGGTGACCTCGGCACGGCTCTCGCCGGCCCTGAACGGCACGGTCCGTCCGGTGGCGACGGGGCGCTGGTGGCAGACCACCGCCTGGACGGCGGTGCCTCGGGTTCCTGTCGTGTCGGTGCCTCAACCATCCCGGTCCGGCGCGTGGTGGCGAAGGGCCGAGGGGGCCACCGTCCCGGGACCTTCAGCCCGATATCAGGCCGCCGGTCCACGGGTTCGGTGTCGAGCAGCACCGGATCGGTGCCGGTGGGCCACCGGCGTCCGGCCGGGTGTCCCGGCTGAGGACGTCGACGTTCAGGTGGAAGCCGGGTGTTCCCGGGCACGTGCTCGGTGGTCATGGCCACCGTTGCTCTCGGTGCCCTGCGGCCCCTCCCTGCCGGGAGGGTCCCGGGCGGGGTCGCCGGGTTGTCAGATCCGGTGGCCGTAGTAGGCCTGGCGCATCAGCTGCCGCATGTCGTCGAGCATCGGCAGCCGGGGGTTGGCCGGGGCGCACTGGTCCTCGTAGGCGTTCATCACCTGTTGCGGCAGGGCCGCCAGGAAGGCCGCCTCGTCCACGCCGGCCTCCTTGAAGGAGCGCGGGATGCCGACCCGGTCGCGCAGTTCCTCGACGGCGGCCGCCAGCGACTCGACGCCCTGCTCGGGGGTACCGGCGGGCAGACCGAGCGTCCGGGCGATCGCCTGGTACCGCTCGGGCGCGACGTAGTGCCGGTACTTGGGCCAGCCGGTGACCTTGGCCGGCGCCGCGCCGTTGTAGCGGATCACGTGCGGCAGCAGCAGGGCGTTGGTGCGGCCGTGGGCGAGGTGGAAGGTGGCGCCGAGGGTGTGGGCCATCGCGTGCACGACGCCGAGGAAGGCGGAGCCGAAGGCCATTCCGGCGATGGTGCCGGCATTGTGCATCTTCTCCCGGGCCTCCGGGTCGTTCGGCCCGTCGGTCACGGCCCGTTCCAGGTTCTCGAAGACCAGCCGGATGCCCTGGAGCGCCAGGCCGTCGGTGAAGTCGTTGGCGTAGACCGAGACGTAGGTCTCGATGCAGTGGGTGAGGGCGTCGAAGCCGGTGTCGGCGGTGACGTCGGCCGGCAGGTGGGTGGTCAGCGCCGGGTCGCAGATGGCGATGCTCGGGGTGAGGGCGTAGTCGGCCAGCGGGTACTTCTGGCCGGTGGCGGTGTCGGTGATGACCGCGAACGGGGTGACCTCGCTGCCGGTGCCCGAGGTGGTCGGGATGCAGACCAGCTTGGCCTTCTCGCCGAGGTCGGGGAAGGTGAAGGCGCGCTTGCGGATGTCGAAGAACTTCTCCTTGAGGTCCGCGAAGTCCACCTCGGGGTGTTCGTACAGCAGCCACATCACCTTCGCGGCGTCCATCGGCGAGCCGCCGCCGAGCGCGATGATGGTGTCGGGCCGGAAGTCGCGCATCAGTTCGGCACCCTTGCGCACGGTGTCGATGCTCGGGTTCGGTTCGACGAAGTCGACCACCCGCACCTCGACCGGCTCGCGGCGGCGGTCCAGGATGCCGCGGATCCGTTCCAGGTGACCGACCTCGACCATGGTCCGGTCGGTGACGACGACGATCCGGTGGGCGCTCGGCATGCTCGCCAGGTACCTGACCGAGTTGCGCTCGAAGTAGATCTTCGGCGGGACCTTGAACCACTGCATGTTGGTGTTGCGCCGCCCGATCCGCTTGATGTTGACGAGGTTCAGCGCCGAGACGTTGCCGGCCACCGAGTTGTGGCCGTACGAGCCGCAGCCGAGTGTCAGCGAGGGGATGAAGGCGTTGTAGACGTCCCCGATCCCGCCCTGCGAGCTCGGGGCGTTCCAGATGATCCGGCAGGCCTTCACCGCGTGCCCGAACTCCTCGGCGAAGGCAGCATCCGTGGTGTGCACGGCCGCCGAGTGGCCGAGCCCGTTGAACTCAACCATGGCAGAAGCCAGTTCGATTCCGGCTCGGCGCGAGTCCGCGGTGAGCACGGCCAGTACCGGGCAGAGCTTCTCGCGGGTCAGCGGTTCGGACGGCCCGACCTCACCTGCTTCCACCAGGATCACCGAGGTGTCGGCGGGGACCGTGAAACCGGCGGCCGCGGCGATCTGCGGTGCGGAACGACCCACCACGGCAGCGTTCAGGCGGTCACCGGCGCACGTGGTCCCCTGTCCGGTACCGAACAGGTGGCGCTCCAGCAGGGCCTTCTCCTCGGCGGTGGCGAGGTGTGCCTTCAGCCGGCGGAACTCCTCGATCGCGGCGTCGCGGATCCCCGCGTCCAGGATGACGGCCTGCTCGGAGGCGCAGATCATGCCGTTGTCGAAGGACTTGGACAGCACGATGTCGTTGACCGCCTGCCGGAGGTCGGCACTCCGCTCGATGTACGCGGGCACGTTGCCCGCGCCGACTCCGAGGGCGGGTTTTCCGCACGAGTACGCGGCCCGGACCATCGCGTTGCCGCCGGTGGCGAGGATGGTGGCGACGTCCGGATGGTCCATCAGCGCCTCGGTCGCCGCCATCGACGGCTGCTCGATCCACTGGATGCAAGCCGCGGGTGCTCCGGCCGCCACCGCGGCGTCCCGCACGATCCGGGCGGCCTCCGCCGAGCAGCGCTGCGCCGCGGGGTGGAAGGCGAACACGATCGGGTTGCGGGTCTTCAGCGCCAGCAGGCACTTGAAGATGGTGGTGGAGGTGGGGTTGGTGACCGGGGTGATGCCGGCGACCACGCCGACCGGCTCGGCGATCTCCACGATCCCGTCGATCTCGTCCCGGCGCACCACCCCGACGGTCTTCGTGCGGGCCATGACGTGGGTGACGTTCTCGCAGGCGAAGACGTTCTTGACGGCCTTGTCCTCGAACAGGCCGCGCCCGGTCTCCTCGACCGCCAGCGCCGCCAGTGCGGTGTGCCGTGCCAGCGCCGCCAGGGACGCCTTCTTGACGATGTGGTCGACCTGCTCCTGGGTGAAGGAGGCGTACTGCTGAAGGGCGGTCAGCGCGTCGGCCACCAGCCGGTCCACGGCGGCGAGGGCCGGCTCGGCGGCGGACGGAGCGCCGGGCCCGGTGCGCGAGGTGTGCGCGGATTCGGTGCTGTGCGCGGTCTGCGGGCGGCGGGGCATGGTGGACCACCTTTCGGGTCGTCGTCCGGGATCGGGGCTTCTGCGGCTGTCCTTGTCGCCCCGTCACACAGCCTCCTCCGCCGTGTCGCGCCCGGGGCCCTGCCGGTCGGGGCAGGGCTTCGGGCCGAAGGTCCCCCGTTCGCAGGGTGGTTGGTCCCGGCGGGCGTCAGTCGTGCGGCACCACGGCGACCGGGCAGGCGGCGTGGTGCAGGACGGCATGGGCGACCGCACCCAGGCGGGGCGGGGACATCGGGTGCCTCGGTGCACGTCGTCCCAGCACGACCAGGGAAGCCGAGCCCGAGGCCGACAGGACCGCCTCGGCCGCGCCGCGGCCGACGACCTCCGCTCGGGTGCGGACCTCGGGGAACTTCTCCCGCCAGCGGCTCAGCGCGTCCTGGAGGTGCACCAGCCGGTCGGCGGCCAGTGATTCCTTGATCGCCGGCGGCTCCAGCGGAGCCTCCGTGGCGTACGGCCCTGCGGGCGGCGTCCAGGCCTCCACCGCCCACAGGACGGTCCCACGCCGGGCCGCCTGCTCGAAGGCGAAGGCGAGCGGCGCGTCGCAGGGCCGGTCGCCCTGCACGCCCAGCACGACCTCACCCACGGTCCCGTCGGCGCCGTCCGGGACGAGCACGACCGGGCACCGGGCGTGCCCGGCCGTGCGGAGCCCGACGGAGCCGACCAGCACGCCGGCGACCCCGCCGAGCCCTCGAGAGCCGAGGACGAGCAGGCCCGCCCGCTCCCCCGCGGCCGCCAGCGCGTAGGAGGGGCTTCCGGTGATCCGCTCACAGGTGATCTCCAGGTCCGGCAGCGCGGCCGCGATCCGGTCCCGGATCCCGGCCACGGCCTCGGGGAGGCGGGCCCCCGGTGCGCCCGGCGGTCCGGGTGCGACGCTGTCCTCGTCCACGACGTGGACCATCCGCAGGGCCCGGCCGCTCCGGCGGGCCTCCCTTGCGGCCCAGCGGGCGGCGGCCTCGCTCTGCGCCGATCCGTCCAGTCCCACCACTATGGCTTGGTTCATGGCTGTGACCTCCGTTGTTGTGACCGTTGTCGTGACCGGCCGCGGCGCGGGTGCGCGCGGCCGCTGTGCTGCGGGACCGTCCTCGGGTGCCCACCTGTGCGGCGGCCGTTCGGAAGGTCCAGGCACCGGGGAGTCAGGCGCCCGGCACCAGGGCGACCGGGCAGGCCGCGTGGTGCAGGACGGCATGGGCGACCGGGCCGAGGCGCCCGCCCGGGGCGGACGGGCGGCGCCCGAGGACCAGCAGCCGGGCCTTGGCCGAGGCCTCGACCAGCAGCAGCCCGGCGCCGGACGGCTCGGTGTCCGCGCGGACCTCGACATCGGGGTGCGCGGCCTGCCACGGTGCGAGGACCGCGGCGAGCAGTGCGGCCTCCCCCTCCCGTTCGCCGGTCCGCCCGGGCCGCCCGGCAGCCGGGAAGGCGTGCAGGACGCGCAGCGGCAGGTCGTGTCTGCGGGCTGCGTCGAAGGCGAAGTCGAGCGCCGCGCCGTGCGGACGGCGGGCATCGACGGCGACGGCGACCTGGTCCCGTAGGCCCGAGTCCGGCGCCTCGGTCGGGAGCAGCACTGTCGGGCAGGCCGCCCTCGCGGCGACGTGCAGGGCGGTCGATCCGATCCGCAGTCCGGGAAAGCCTCCGTCCCCGCGCGCTGCCAGGACCAGCACTTCGGCGTCCTCCCCGGCGGCCACCAGTGCGGTGGTGGCGATGTCGTGGACCTCCTCGGTGCGGGCGCGCACCAGTGGATACCGCACGGCGAGGACGTGCCGCACCTCCTGGAGGAGGGTGCTCCCGTCCAGTGGCGACCTGCTGGTCCCGGTGGGCAGCAGGTGCGGCATCAGGGGCAGCGCGTGCAGCACACGCAGGGGACGGTCGCGCAGGGCCGCCTCCGTGGCGGCCCAGTCGGCGGCCGCGAGACTGGCTGCGGAGGTGTCCACTCCGACGGCGACGGGCAGGTCCATGCTGCTCAGCTCCTCGTGGTGGGGCCGGTGCGGTGTCAGGCGTCCCAGGTCCAGTCGGTGACCTCGGGCAGGTCGGTGCCGTGCTCGCGGATCCAGGCGTGGTGCCGGGTGCGGATGTCGGCCATCTGCTGGCGAAGGGCGGCGGCGCGGACGGAGAGGCCGGGTGTGCGGTCGATGACGTCCATCACCAGGCGGTAGCGGTCGAGGTCGTTGCGGACCACCATGTCGAAGGGTGTGGTGGTGGTGCCGGACTCCTTGTAGCCGCGTACGTGCAGCTGCGGGTGGACGGTCCGGCGGTAGGCGAGGCGGTGGATCAGCCACGGGTAGCCGTGGTAGGCGAAGATCACCGGCTTGTCCCGGGTGAACAGGGCGTCGAACTCGTGGTCGGGCATGCCGTGCGGGTGCTCCTCGGTCGGCATCAGCCGGGCCAGGTCCACCACGTTGACCACCCGGACCGCGACCTCGGGCAGGTGACGGCGCAGCAGAGCGGCGGCTGCGAGCACCTCCTGGGTGGGGACGTCGCCGGCGCAGGCGAGAACCACATCCGGTTCGCGGCGGCCGTCGTCCGTGCCGGCCCACTCCCAGATGCCCGCACCTCGGGCGCAGTGGGCGCGGGCGTCGTCCAGGGAGAGCCAGTCGAAGCAGGGTTGCTTGCCGGCCACCACGACGTTGACGTAGTCCCGGCTGCGCAGGACGTGGTCGGCGACGGCGAGCAGGGTGTTGGCGTCCGGCGGGAGGTACACCCGCACGGCTTCGGGGCTCTTGCTGAGGACGTGGTCGACGAAGCCGGGGTCCTGGTGCGAGAAGCCGTTGTGGTCCTGGCGCCAGACATGCGAGGTCAGCAGGTAGTTGAGGGAGGCGATCGGGGCCCGCCACGGGATCTGCCGGGTGGTGCGCAGCCACTTGATGTGCTGGTTCACCATCGAGTCGACGATGTGGACGAAGGCCTCGTAGCAGGAGAACAGGCCGTGGCGGCCGGTCAACAGGTAGCCCTCCAGCCAGCCCTGGCAGGTGTGTTCGGAGAGGATCTCCATCACGCGGCCGTCGCGGGAGAGGTGTTCGTCGGTGGGCCGGGTGTCCGCCTGCCAGGCTTTGCCGGTGGCGTCGTACACCGCCTGCAGCCGGTTGGAGGCGGTCTCGTCCGGGCCGACCAGCCGGAAGTCCCGGCGCCCGGCGGTGTCGGCCATGACCTGCGCGAGCAGGTCGCCGAGCACCCGGGTGGGCTCGTGCAGGGTCAGACCGGGCTTGTCGACCGGCACGGCGTACCGTTCCAGGGCGGGCAACGGCAGGTCGCGCAGCAGCAGGCCACCGTTGGCGCGTGGGTTGGCGCCCAGTCGGCGGTGCCCGTCGGGGACGTGGGCGAGCACCTGCTCGGTGGGCCGGCCGTGCTCGTCGAAGAGCTCCTCGGGCCGGTAGGAGCGCAGCCAGGCCTCCAGCTGGGCGAGGTGCTCGGGGTTGTCGCGGACCGGGTCGAGCGGCACCTGGTGGGCGCGCCAGGTGCCCTCGACGGGCACTCCGTCCACCTGGGCCGGGCCGGTCCAGCCCTTGGGGGTGCGCAGCACGATCAGCGGCCAGGCCGGGCGGTCCCGGCGGCCCTCCTCCCGGGCTTCGCGCTGCGCGGCGGCGATCCGGTCCAGGGCGGTGTCGAGGGCGGCGGCCATCGCCCGGTGCACGGTCATCGGGTCATCGCCGCCGACGTACAGGGGCTCGTGGCCGTAGCCGCGCAGCAGGGCATCGAGCTCGGGTTCGGGCAGGCGTGCGAGCACCGTCGGGTTGGCGATCTTGTACCCGTTGAGGTGCAGGACCGGCAGCACGGCGCCGTCGTGCACCGGGTCGAGGAACTTGTTGCCGTGCCAGGAGGCCGCCAGCGGGCCGGTCTCCGCCTCGCCGTCGCCGATGACGCAGGCGACCAGCAGGCCGGGGTTGTCGAGCGCCGCGCCGTAGGCGTGCGAGAGGGAGTACCCGAGCTCGCCGCCCTCGTGGATCGAACCCGGCGTCTCGGGGGCGACGTGGCTGGGCACGCCACCGGGGAAGGAGAACTGCCGGAACAGCTTCGCCATACCGTCGGCGTCGCGGGTGACGTCCGGGTAGGTGTCGGTGTAGCTGCCCTCCAGCCAGGAGTTGGCGAGGACCGCGGGGCCGCCGTGGCCCGGGCCCCAGATGCAGATCGCGTCCAGGTCCCGGTGCTTGACGGCGCGGTTGAGGTGGGTGTGCACCAGGTTGAGGCCGGGTGAGGTGCCCCAGTGGCCGAGCAGCCTCGGCTTGATCTGGTCGGGCGTCAGTGGCTCCCTGAGCAACGGGTTGGCGAGCAGGTAGATCTGGCCGGCCGCCAGGTAGTTGGCAGCCCGCCAGTGGGCGTCGAGTGAGCGGAGCTCCTGATCGGACGGCTCTGTGGGGGCCGGAGACGGGGTGACGGTCATGACGGTGGTCTCCTCTGACGGCTGCGGCGGCTGGCTCCGCATCCATCGTCACGCTCCGGGTGCGGCCGCGCACAGGGCCGACCGGGCCACGGCGTGGCGCGCACTCCGGGACCTGCGGCCCTGCTGGGGAGACTGCCCGGCCCTTACCGGCCACCGCCTCGGCGGCGGAGGCTGGCGGGGCCTGCCGACGGGTGCAGGAGCGCCGCCCGGCGCGCACTCCGGACCTCTGGACGAAACATGATCGACAGTGCTCGCGAGAGCAAGGCCTACCTGGTCGGAGGCGGGATCGCCGCGCTCGCCGCCGCCGCCTTCCTGGTGCGGGACGGTGACTTCCCGGGCGAGAACATCCACATCCTGGAGGAGCTCCCGCTGGCCGGCGGCTCCCTGGACGGACGCGGCAATGTGGGCGGAGCCTACGTCGCCCGGGGCGGGCGGATGCTGGAGGACGAGGCCTACACCTGCCTGTGGGACCTGTTGGACACGGTTCCCGCGCTGGAGCGCGAGGGTCTGAGCGTCCGTCAGGAGATCCTGGACTTCAACGAGGAGATCCCGACCGCGGCCCGGGCCCGGCTGGTCGACCGGGAGCACCGGATCGTCGACGCCTCCCGGCTCGGCCTCGACGCCCACGACCGGGTCGAGCTGGCCAGGCTGCTGGCCACGCCGGAGTCGGTGATCGGTGCCCGCCGGATCGACGAGTTCTTCTCCGAGCACTTCTTCGCCACCAACTTCTGGGCCATGTGGCGTACCACCTTCGCCTTCCAGAACCGGCACAGCGCCATCGAGCTCAAGCGCTACTTCCTGCGCTTCGCCCAGGAGTTCCCGCGTATCCACACCCTCTCCGGCGTCCGCCGCACCCGGCTCGACCAGTACGACTCGATCGTCCGTCCGCTGACCGCCTGGCTGGCCGGGCACGGGGTCCGGATCGAGCACGGCGTCAAGGTGACGGACGTCGACTTCACCGAGGCCGACGGCATCCGCCGGGCCCGGCGCCTGCACCTGGAGCGCGGCGGCCGCCGGGAGACCGTCGAGCTGGACGAGCTCGACCTGGCGTTCATCACCCTCGGGTCGATGACCGCGGACGCGTCGTACGGCGGTGACGACACCGTGCCCGAGCTGGTGCGGGACAAGCGCGACGGCGGCTGGGCCCTGTGGGAGACGCTCTCCCGCAAGGCTCCCGACTTCGGCCGGCCGGACGTCTTCAACGGCGACCTGGCCGGATCCGCCTGGGAGTCCTTCACACTGACGATGCGCAGCCCCGCTCTGCTGGAGCGGATCGAGAGGTTCACCGGCAACGCCCCGGGCACCGGCGCGCTGATGACCTTCAAGGACTCCCCCTGGCTGCTGTCCGTCGTCGTTCCGCACCAGCCGCATTTCTCCGGCCAGCCCGAGGACGTGTTCACCCTGTGGGGCTACGGGCTGTTCATCGACGTCCCCGGCGACCACACCGACACGACGATGGCCGGGTCGACCGGCCGGGAGATCCTCGACGAGCTGCTCGGTCAGCTCGGCTTCGACGACATCGCCGCCGAGGTCCGTGCCACCAGCACCGTCACCACGGTGCTGATGCCGTACATCACCAGCCAGTTCGCCCCGCGGGCGCCGGGCGACCGCCCTCGGGTGATCCCGCACGGTGCCCGGAACTTCGCCTTCCTCGGCCAGTTCGTGGAGATCCCGCAGGACGTGGTCTTCACCGTCGAGTACTCGGTGCGCGGTGCGATGCACGCCGTCCACGAGCTGCTCGGCCTGGACATCCCGGTACCGCCCGTCCACCACGCGCTCTCGGACCCGCGGACCGCCCTCCGGGCGCTCAAGGCCTCGTTCGCCTGAGTCCGTCGAGTCCGCCCCCGCCGGACCGGACCACCGCACGACGGACCGGTCAGGCAACCGCCCACCGCCACGACCATCCGATCCATCACACCCTGGAGAACGATTCCCATGACCCAGTACCTGCTCGCCGGTATCGACGGCTCCCCGGAGAGCACCGCAGCCGCCCGGTGGGCCGCCGACGAAGCCGTCCGCCGCGGGCTCGGCCTGCGGCTGGTCCACGCACAGACCTGGCTCGACGACCTCCACGCGGACCGCACCCGGCCGGCGGACGTACGCGCCCTGACCCAGCGCATGCTCGCCGACGCGCAGCAGGAGGTCGGGCGTGCCCACCCCGGCCTGGAGGTCCTGGCCGAGGTCATCGGCGTCGGCGGCGAGCCGGCCGACGAACTGGCCGAGGCTGCCAACGCGGCGGACCTGCTGGTCCTCGGCTCCCGCGGCCACGGTGGGTTCGCGGGGCTGCTGGTCGGCTCGGTCGGCCTCGCCGTCGCCGCCCGCTGCGAGGTGCCCACGGTGCTCGTCCGTGCCGACGGGATCGCCCGCCCGGCGGGTCCCGGCGGCCGCGAGGTCGTGCTCGGCGTCGACACCCGCGCTCCCTCCGACGAGGTGATCGACTTCGCGTTCCGCCAGGCCTCCCGGGTCAACGCCGTACTGCGCGCCGTCCACGGCTGGACGCCGCCGCCGGTCTGGGGGTACGCCGGGTGGGTGCCCCCGCAGGTCGAGTCCGACCGGTTCCACGCGATCGAGGCCGAACTGCTGACGGAGGCGCTGACCGGATGGCGCGAGAAGTACCCGGACGTCGCGGTGGTCGAGGACTGCCGGCTCGGCACCGGCGCGTCGGCCCTGGTGGACGTGTCCGCCGATGCCGCCCTCGTGGTGGTCGGGCGTCGCCGGCGCCCGCACCGTGCCGGGATGCGACTCGGGCCGATCGCGCACGCCGTCCTCCACCATGCGAAGGCACCGGTCGCCGTCGTCCCGCACGACTGACGGAGCAGGCGGGCCGGGGCGCGGCAGGAGGTGGGTCCACCGCCTGCCGCGCCCGTCCGGCGTCTCGGCGTCCGCCTGCGCCAGGTGTCCGGCTTCGGGGCGTCCCGGCTCAGCCCCGCCACGGCACGCGGAACAGCGCGGAACCCGGGACGGGCCGCCCCCGTCCCGGCGTCGGTGAACGGACGGAAGTCGTGATCCGTCGCCTCCATCTCGAAGACCGCGGTGCGGGAGGCGGCCAGGGCAGATCATGGGACTGCGGCGGTCTCCCCTTCGGCACCGTCACACGACGTGCAGCCCGTGCGTCGCGAACACCGCACGGGCTGCGGCCGTCTGCTCGTGGGTGGGCACCGGGGTGTCCGCGAGCGTGAACTCCTGGCCGAGTGCGCGCCACTTCGCCGTGCCGAGCTTGTGGAAGGGCAGGACGTCTACCCGCGTGACGTTGCCGAGCGAGGCGGCGAAGGCCGCGACGCCCTCGACGTTGCCGACGGCGTCGGTCAGGCCGGGGACGAGGACGAAGCGCACCCAGACCTCCTTTCCGAGATCGGCCAGACGCCGGGCGAAGTCCAGGGTCGGAGCCGGATCCTGACGGGTCAGGTGCCGGTAGAGCGCCCGGTCCCAGGACTTGATGTCCAGCAGGACCAGGTCGGTGTCGGCGAGCAGCTCGTCGCTGGCTCGGGCACCGAGGAAGCCGGAGGTGTCCAGCGCGGTGTGAAGGCCGAGTTCGTGCCTGAAGCGGTGCAGCAGCTCACCGGCGAAACCCGGCTGGAGCAGCGGCTCGCCGCCGCTGATGGTGGCACCCCCGCCGGCGGCGTGGATGAACTCGACGTATTTGGCGGCCTCACCGACGACCTCGTCCGCCGGGGTGCGTCGGCCGTCTCTCATGTGCCAGGTGTCGGGGTTGTGGCAGTACAGGCAGCGAAGAGGGCAGCCGTCGAGGAACGCGACGAAGCGGGTGCCCGGGCCGTCGACGCCGGTGGAGAGGTCCCAGGAGTGGAGAATCCCACCGGCCTGCCGGAGGGGGGCGGCGGCCACGGCGGTGTGGCGCGATGTGCTTGCGGGAAGGGCGGGTTCAGCCATGGCGGTCTCCGGAAGAGCCGGATGCCGGCGCCCGGTGGTCGGGGAGGGCGCCGGCATCACGTGGGTGGTCGCGCCTACAGCGCGTCGTGGAAGGTGCGGTTGACCACGTCGAGCTGCTGCTCGCGGGTGAGGCGGACGAAGTTGACGGCGTAGCCGCTGACCCGGATGGTCAGCTGCGGGTACTTGTCGGGGTGCTCCATGGCGTCCAGGAGCGTCTCGCGGTCCAGGACGTTGACGTTCATGTGGAAGCCGTGGCACGTGAAGTAGCCGTCCAGCGCGCCCGTGAGGTTGGTGATCCGCTCCTGCGGGGTGCGCCCGAGCGCGTCGGGGGTCACGGTGTTGGTGAGCGAGATGCCGTCCTCCGCGAATTCGTACGGGAGTCTGGCCACCGACATGGCGCTGGCGACGTAGCCGTGCCGGTCCCGCCCGTTCATCGGGTTGGCCCCCGGCGAGAACGGCCGGCCCGCCTTGCGGCCGTCCGGGGTGGCACCGGTCTTCTTGCCGTAGACGACGTTGGAGGTGATGGTGAGCACGGACTGGGTGTGCTCGGCGTTCCGGTAGGCGGGGTGCCTGCGCACCTTGGTCATGAACGTCCGGACGAGCCGCACCGCGATCTCGTCGGCCCGCTCGTCGTTGTTGCCGTAGGCCGGGTACTCCCCCTCGACGGTGTAGTCGACGGCGAGGCCGCTCTCGTCGCGGACGGGCCTGACCTTCGCGTACCTGATGGCCGACAGCGAGTCCGCGGCGACCGCGAGGCCGGCGATGCCGCAGGCCAGGGTGCGCCGGACGTCCCGGTCGTGCAGGGCCATCTCCAGTCGCTCGTAGGCGTACTTGTCGTGCATGTAGTGGATGACGTTGAGGGCGTGGACGTACGTCCCGGCGAGCCAGTCCAGCTGCTGGTCGTAGCGGGCCAGCACCGTGTCGTGGTCGAGGACCTCGTCCGGGATCGCGCCGGTGTCGGGGCCCACCTGGGCACCGGTGAGTTCGTCACGGCCGCCGTTGATCGCGTAGAGCAGGGTCTTGGCGAGGTTGACCCGGGCGCCGAAGAACTGCATCTGCCGACCGACGGGCATCGCGGAGACGCAGCACGCGATGGCGGTGTCGTCGCCGAAGCGCGGGCGCATCAGTTCGTCGGACTCGTACTGGAGGCTGGAGGTGTCGATCGACGCCTTGGCGCAGAACTCCTTGAAGCCCTGGGGAAGTTGCGGGGACCAGAAGACGGTCATGTTGGGTTCGGGGGCCGGGCCGAGGTTGTAGAGGGTCTGCAGGTAGCGGAAGGAGGTGCGGGTGACCAGCGGACGGCTGTCCTCGCCGATGCCGCCGATCGACTCGGTGACCCAGGTCGGGTCGCCGGAGAACAGCTCGTCGTACTCGGGGGTGCGCAGGAAGCGCACGATCCGGAGCTTGATCACGAAGTCGTCGACCAGCTCCTGGGCCTGCTCCTCGGTCAGCAGCCCGGCTTCGAGGTCGCGCTGGAGGTAGACGTCGAGGAAGGTCGACGTGCGGCCGAGCGACATGGCCGCGCCGTTCTGCTCCTTCACGGCCGCAAGGTAGGCGAAGTAGAGCCACTGGACCGCCTCGTGGGCGGTCGAGGCCGGCCCGGAGATGTCGTGGCCGTAGCCGGCGGCCATCCGCTTGAGTTCGTCCAGTGCCCGGATCTGTTCGGCGAGTTCCTCCCGTTCGCGGATGAGCTCCTCCAGGCGGCCGGCCTCGCACGCCGGGGCGTCCAGTTCGGACTTCTCGGCACGCTTGGCCTGGATCAGCCGATCGACGCCGTAGAGCGGCACGCGGCGGTAGTCGCCGATGATCCGGCCGCGGCCGTAGGCGTCGGGCAGGCCGGTGATGACGCCGGCCTTGCGCGCGGCGAGGATCTCGGGGGTGTAGGCGTCGAAGACGCCCGCGTTGTGGGTCTTGCGGTACTCGGTGTAGACCCTTTCGAGCTCCGGCGAGACCGGGTAGCCGTAGGTCCGCAGCGCGCCGGCGACCATCCGCCAGCCGCCGTTGGGCATGATCGCCCGCTTCAGCGGGGCATCGGTCTGCAGCCCGACGATCAGCTCCCTCTCCCGGTCGATGTATCCGGGCGCGTGCGCGGTGATGCTCGACGGGACGTCGTACGCCACGTCGTACACGCCCTTGGCGCGCTCCTCGGGGAGGCGGTCGGTGATCTGCTGCCAGACCGCCAGCGTCCTGCTGGTGGGACCGGCCAGGAAGCTGCCGTCGCCCTCGTACGGGGTGTAGTTGTGCTGGATGAAGTCGCGCACGTCGACGGCGTCTCGCCACAGGCCGCCCTGGAAGCCGTCCCAGGCGTTGCGAGTGGTCGGCTCTGTCTGCTGGGCAGTCATCTCTCCCGCTCCCCTTTCGATGTCCTCGCCACCATGGTGGTCCGCCGGCCGTCTCGGTACTTGTCCGGAACGTCCCCGGTTGCAGGGCCGTTGGTCCCTCAGTCGCGCGCGCCGCCCTGCGCGATGTCCCGGCGGCTGAAGCCCCCGATACCGATCGTGGCGAAGATCAGGCCGACCCCGGCCAGCAGGGCGCAGTGGCTCCACCGGATGCCGTTGGCCAGCGGTTCGCCTCCCAGGTACCAGTGGAACGGGGAGAGGTACTGGCTCCAGTGCAGGCCGTTGATCTGCGGGAGAAAGGAGTCACCCAGGTAGGCGACGACGGTCAGGTAGCCCCCGCCGGCGGTCGCGTACGTGCGGCGGCCGGTCCAGGCACCGATGCCGAAGGCGATCGAGGCGAAGCAGCAGCCGAACAGGACGAGCTGGAAGGTCATCGCGGCCAGGTTCGCCGTGCTCAGGGCCGCGAACCCGGCCGGCACCCGGATGGCCAGCTCGACGACCAGGAGTACCGTTCCGGCCAGGAGGATGGCGGCCAGCACCGCGAGCCACCGGGACACGGCCAGCCGGACCCGGCCGACCGGGTGGGCCAGCACCAGTTCGAGCGTTCCGGCCTCCTCGTCTCCCGCGATCGCTCGGGCGCCGGCCGAGACTGCGAAGACGGCGAGCAGGATCGGGACGAGCAGCCCGTAGACCGTCGATCCGAAGTAGCCGGCCACGGTGCCGTAGTCCTGTAGGTGGAACGCGTCGCGCAGTGCCTCGGGGAACGAGTCGATCGCGCCGGCCAGGCCCGAGTTCTTGCCCATGACCGGCCACATCGAGGAGTACATGGCCGCGACCGCGGTGATCGACAGCGCCCAGCCCAGAAAACCGCGCCGGTTGTCCCTCAGGTACTTGCGCAGTACGGTGATGCTCACGATGCCGGGCCCTTCGTTCCGTTCCCGTGGGAACCGTGCTCGTAGAAGGTGAAGAAGATCTCCTCCAGCTCCGGCTCCTCGGCCAGCAGGCCGGTCACCTCGAACCGGGCAGCGGTCTTCACCAGGGCGTCGGGACTTCCGGTGAGGATCGCCCGCAGCACGCGGCCACCGTCGGCCGCCCCGGTCACGGTGACGTTCCGCAGCCCGGGCAGCCGGTCGAAGACCGCGGTGTCGATCTCCGAGGCGAAGGCGATCTCGATCGTGCGGTGGGCCGACCGGCGCAGCTTCTCGACGTCCGCGACGCTGACCAGTTCGCCGTCACGGATGATGCCGACACGCCGGCAGGTCTGCTGCACCTCGCTCAACACGTGCGAGGACATGAAGACGGTCTGGCCGTTGCCGGCCGCCTCCTGCACCATCTCGACGAACCGCTGCTGCAGGAACGGGTCCAGACCGCTGGTCGGCTCGTCCAGGATGAGCAGCTCCGGGCTGTGCATGAACGCCTGGACGACGCCGATCTTCTGCCGGTTGCCCTTCGACAGGGCGCCGATCCGGCGGCTCAGGTCCAGGTCCAGGCGCTCGGCGAGTTCGGTGATCCTGGCGGCCGGGACACCGCCGCGCAGGTCGCCGAGGTAGGTCAGCGCCTCGTGCCCGGTCTGTCGGCCGTCGATCCGGAAGTCCCCGGCCAGGTAGCCGACCCTGCCACGCGTTTTCGTGCTGTCGCGTGGATCGGCGCCCAGGACGCGCAGCGACCCGGCGGTGGGCCGGAGGAGGTCGAGCAGGAGACGGATCATCGTGGTCTTCCCGGCGCCGTTGGGGCCTAGGAAGCCGAACACCTGGCCGCGTTCCACGGCGAGGTCGAGGCCGGCCAGGGCGGTCCTGCCGGTGCGGGCGTTGCCGTACCGCTTGACCAGCCCGGTGGCTTCGATGGCGAGGTCGGTCATCGCCTCATCCCTCTCTTCTGTACTGCCGCGGGCCCCTGTCCCGCCCGGATCTCCGACGGGGCCGGGCGCCCGCCGGGCAGGACGGACGGCTGCCGGGTGCGCAGTCGAGTGGCACGGACGCGGGGGCGGGAGGTCCACGCGCTGCAGTCCCTGCGACGATGCCCCGGAAAGCGGTGCCGGGAACACCGGGCGGGTCGGCGGCCCGCTCGTGGCCGGCCCCGGCCCGGCGCGAACCTCCCGACGGGCCGGGGTGTCGGTCCTCGGTTGTGGCTGCCGCAGCAGGCCTGGCACATGACTTGCTGCAGGTCGGCGAGCAACGGCAGCCGGGGTTGGCCGATGCGCCGGCCTTCATCGCCTGCCGCGGCAGGACCGTCGGGAAGACCTCCTCCGTCGGCCCCTGTCCCCGGACGCAACGGGGCCGTCCACCCACTGCTCCTCGACCGCCGCGGTCATATCCTGCGTGCAGCCCCAGCAGGGCCGCGAGTACGAGCCCCGAGTGACGGCGCCACGCGGGACCCCTCGCGTCCGCGGAACGGCGGGAGCCGGGGACGGCCCCCACGCCGCCCCCGGCTCTCTGGTGCCCGGTCGCGCCCCCACAGCAGCCGGGCCCGGCGCCCGCGTCCTTTATGACACGGGAGTGATGAGGCCGTAGTGACCGTCGTAGCGGTGGTACAGCACGTTGCCGCGGCCGGTGGCGGCGTCGGTGAAGAACACGAACGGGAGGCCGCTCAGGTCGAGGCGCGCGACCGCGTCGGCCACGGCGAGCCGCGGCACGTCGAGCTTGCTCACCGGCAGGCCCGGCACCGGTTCGGCCTGCGGCTCGGTGGTGGCCAGCCGGTAGCGTTCGTCGGCCGGGTCGCGGTGGACCACACTGTCGCAGCCGCTCGCCGCGTCGGTGAACAGGTGGAAGTCGTAGTCCATGACTTCCAGTTCGAACACCGCCTCCCAGGCCGTCTGCCGGGCCAGACTGTAGGACTTGTGCCGCACGATCCGCCGCTCCTGCCCACTGCGGGAGTGGCGCTGCGGTCGGTGCTCGTGCCGGGCGCCGTCCGGCGGCCCGTCCGGTGCGCTCGCGTGCTGGCGGTGGTGGTCCCGGTGGTCGCGGACACGGGCGATCCGGGTGTTCAGGCGGTCCTGGAGGAGGTCGACGGCCTCCTGCATGGTGGCGGCGGCCACGTGGGCGCGCACCGGCCTGCCGTTCAGGTCGACGACGGCTTGGGCGAGCGACGGCTTGGCCATCGCGTGGTTGGGCTCCTGGGTGAGCTTCACCCGGGCGGCGAGGACCGGCCCGTCCAGGCGTCCCAGCACGGCGAGCATCTTCGTCCGGGCGTAGTCGGGCGCGGCCAGGGTGACCTCGCCGCGGGTCTCCACCAGGACCTCGGTGTCGGGCGCGGTGTGCAGACGGTTCATCACAGTTCCCTTTCCTGGTGGGTTCAGACTGCCGCGTGCGGTGCGGCCGGGCCGTGGGCCGAAGGTCCCGCCGGCAGAGCCGCAGGTCCCCGGTCACCCGGTGCGGGCAGTGCGCGGACGGTGGTGCCGGTGGTGCCGAGGAGCGCGCCGAGGGCGTCGTCCAGCGGGCCGATGGCGGCGAGGTTGCCGGTGCGTTCGGCGAACGCCGCGGCGGCCTCGGCCTTGGGGCGCATCGATCCCGCGGGCAGGTCCAGCTCGTGCAGCCGGCCGGGGGTGACGGTGGTGAGCGGGCCGGGGTGGGCCGCGCCGAAGCGGGTGAACACGTGGGTGACGTCGGTGAGGATCAGCAGCGCGTCGGCGTCGAGCTGTTCGGCGAGCAGGGCGGCGGTGCGGTCCTTGTCGACCACGGCCTCCACGCCCCGCACCTGGCCGGTGTCCGGGTTGTGGACGACCGGGATGCCGCCGCCGCCGGCGGCGATCACGACGGCTCCGGTCGCCAGCAGGGCGCGGATGGCGGGCACTTCGGTGATGGCCTTGGGCAGGGGCGAGGGGACCGTGCGGCGCAGGTGGTCGCCGTCGCGGCCGGTGGTCCAGCCGCGGTCGAGCTCCATCATCCTGGCCTGGTGGTCGGTGAGTTGGCCGCCGATGAACTTGTCGGGGTGGTGGAAGGCGGGGTCGTGGGGGTCGACCTCGGTGTGGGTGACCAGGGCGGTGACGGAGCGTCCGGGCAGGCGGCCGGTGAGTTCGCGGGCGAGCAGGGTGCCGATCATGCCCTGGGTCTGCGCGCCGAGGACGTCCAGCGGGTAGGGGACGGTCAGGGCCGGGTCGCTCTCGCTCTCGACGGCGAGCAGGCCGATCTGCGGCCCGTTGCCGTGGGTGATCACGAGTTCGTGTCCGGCGAGGACGAGTTCGGCCAGTGATCGGGCGGCGTCGTGGACGTGGTGCTGCTGGACGGCGGCGTCGGGGTGTTCGCCCCGCTGGAGCAGGGCGTTTCCGCCGAGTGCGGCGACGATGCGCATGGTCAGTCCCTCCCGAGGGTGGCGACGAGGATCGCCTTGATGGTGTGCATGCGGTTCTCGGCCTGGGTGAAGACCAGGGAGGCGGGCGACTCGAAGACCTCGTCGGTGACCTCCAGGCCTTCCAGGCCGTGTTCGGTGGCGAGTTCGGCGCCGAGGTCGGTGCGCCGGTCGTGCAGGGCCGGCAGGCAGTGCAGGAGGGCGGTGTCCGGGTTGCCGGTGGCGGCCATGGTCTTGGCGTTGATCTGGTAGGGGAGCAGCAGGTCGATGCGCTCCTTCCACCGGTCGTGGTCCTCGCCCATCGAGACCCAGACGTCGGTGTAGAGGTAGTCCGCGCCGCGCACGGCGTCCTCGACCTGGTCGGTGAGGGTGAACCGGGCGCCGCTCTCCTGCCCGAGCAGCAGGCACTCGGAGACCAGCAGCGGGTCGGGCCACAGCTCGCGCGGGGCGGCGATCCGCACGTCCATGCCGAGCAGGCTTCCCATCATCATGAGGGAGTTGGCGGTGTTGTTGCGGGCGTCGCCCAGGTAGCAGAAGGAGATCTGCTCCAGCGGCTTGCGGCTGTGCTCGCGCATGGTGAACACGTCGCACAGGCTCTGCGTGGGGTGGCACTCGTCGGTCAGGCCGTTGTAGACCGGCACCCCGGCGTGGGCGGCGAGTTCGGTCACGGTGTCTTGGGCGAAGCCGCGGTACTCGATGCCGTCGTACATCCGCCCGAGCACCCGGGCGGTGTCGGCCACCGACTCCTTGTGGCCGATGTGGGAGCTGTCCGGGCCGAGGTAGGTGGTGGTGGCGCCCTGGTCGGCGGCGGCGACCTCGAAGGCGCAGCGGGTGCGGGTGGAGTTCTTCTCGAAGATCAGCGCGAGGCGCCTGCCGGTGAGGTGCTGGCGCTCGGTGCCGGCGGCGCGGGCGGCCTTGAGGTCGGCGGCTAGGTCGAGCAGGTGGTGGATCTCGGTGGCGCTGAAGTCGAGTTCGCGCAGGTAGTGGCGGCCGTGCAGGGTGGCGGTCATGGCGGTGTTCCTCCTGGTGGGGTGGCTAGTTGGCGGGGTCGCGCTGGATGGGGCAGCTCATGCAGCGCGGGCCGCCGCGGCCGCGGCCCAGCTCGGAGCCGGCGATGGTGACGATCTCGATGCCCTGCTTGCGCAGGTAGGTGTTGGTGGTGGTGTTGCGCTCGTAGCCGACGACCACGCCCGGTTCCAGGGCGAGGAAGTTGGAGCCGTCGTCCCACTGCTCGCGTTCGGCGGCCCGTACGTCCTGCTCGGCGGACAGGAGGCGGACCTTGTCCAGGGCGAGCGCCTCGGCGAGGGAGGCGGCGAGGTCGGTGTCGGGGGTGACGTCGAAGCCGGCGGGGCGCTCGGGGGCGGGGGTGAGGGTCCAGGAGCGCAGCCGGTCGGCCAGGCCCGGGTAGACGGCGAAGGTGTCGCGGTCGATCATCGTCATGACGGTGTCCAGGTGCATGAACGCGCGGCTTTCCGGAAGCCGCACCGCGATCAGCCGGTGCGCGGTGTCGGTCAGGAACAGCTGCTGAGCGAGGGCTTCGACGGCCTGGGCGGTGGTCCGCTCCCCCATCCCGACCATGACCACCCCCGGGGCGAGGACGTGCACGTCGCCGCCCTCCAGGCTCAGGCCGGGGGCCGTGGTGGTGCCATCGAGCAGCGGGGGCGGGGCTTGCGCGAACAGCGGGTGGAAGCGGTAGATCGCGGCGGTGTGCAGGGTCTCGCGGCGGCGGGCGGGCTTCGCCATCGGGTTGAGGCTGTAGCGTCCGCCGATCCAACAGGAGTTGTCGCGGGGGAAGAGGTGGTTGGGCAGGGGCGGCAGCGCGAAGTCCTGCGCGCCGAGCGTGTGCCAGGCCAGGCTGTGCGGGTTGCGCAGCGGCAGGTCGGTCTTGAGGACGCCGCCGATCAGGTACTCGGCCAGGGTCTGGCTTTCGAGTTGCAGGCACAGCTCGTGGACCGGCTCCACCAGGGCGGGGCCGACGGTGGCCGGGGTGACGACCTGGCCGAGCAGCCAGGCCCGGGCCGGCGCCAGGTCGAGCGTCTCGGCGAGCAGGTCGGCGTAGTGGTGGACGCGCACGCCGTGGTCGCGCAGCACCTGGGCGAAGGCGTCGTGCTCCTCGCGGGCCCGCTTGGCCCACAGGATGTCGTCGAAGAGCAGTTCGTCGACGTTGCGCGGGGTCAGCCGGGAGAGCTCCAGGCCGGGGCGGTGCAGGATCACCTGGCGCAGGCGCCCGGCCTCGGAATCGACACGCAGGGTGGACATGGGTGGTGCTCCTTCGGAGGTTCAGTGCTGGTGACGCGCGGTCAGTGCGCGGCGCAGGATGGTCGGCAGGCTCACCGGGCGGGCGGTGCGGGCCGCCTTCGGCACGGGCGCGGCGGTGGGGACTGCGGGCTCGGCGGGTCCGGTCGAGGCTGCGGTCCGCGCCGCGGTGTTCGGGCGCTTCAACCAGATGTAGACGGGGATGCCGAGCAGGATGGTGAACAGGCCGTAGTAGACGGTCTGGTAGCCGCTGCCCTGGATCGACCAGTACGAGAAGACCAGGGCGAGCAGCGCGACGGTGACGTCGCGGGCGAAGCGCCGCCGCTCCAGCTCCTGACGGCCGCGCACCACCAGCCAGTACAGCTGCGCGGCGGCCGAGACCAGGTACGGGATGACGGCGGTGAGCACGCTCAGGAGCACGATCTCGGTGAAGACCTTGGTGAAGCTGGTGTAGCTGACGACGGTCAGCACCGAGGCCAGGAGGGTGGCCGAGACGATGCCGAAGGCCGGTACCTCGCTCCGGCCCCGGGTGCCGGTGAAGGCGGCCGGGAAGAGCCCGTCGCGGGCGGCTGCCATCGGCATCTCGGCACAGATGAGGGTCCAGCCGTTCAGTGCGCCGAGGCCGGAGATGATCGCCGCGGCGGCGACCAGGTTGCCGGCCCAGTGGCCACCCGCGATGTTGTTCATGGCGTCGGTGAACGGCGCGGTGGAGGAGCCGAGTCGGGCGTGCGGGACGGTGCCGAAGACCGCCAGGGTGCCGAGCAGATAGATCGCGGCACAGGCCAGCGTGCCGTACACGGTCGCCCGCGGCACGTTCCGCTTCGGCTCCCGGACCCGGCCGGCGGCCACCGAGGCGGTCTCCAGGCCGATGTAGCTGAACAGCGCGATCGCCCCGGCCGCCGACACGGCGCCGAGCGCGGAACCTCCGCTCGCGTTGAAGGCGCCGAAGTTCCCCGCCTTGATGAAGAGCAGGCCGGCGGTGGCCATGAACGCCAGCGGCAGGAACTTCAGCACCGTGGTGACCACCTGGAAGGCACCGATGTTGCGCACCCCGGTCAGGTTGACGATCGCCGGCACCCACAGGCCCGCCAGAGCGATCCCGACCGAACCCCAGGTGTGGTGCCCCTTGTTGACGAACACCTCGACGTAGCCGACCCAGGCGACCGCGATGGCCGCGTTCCCGGCCCAGGCGGTGATCCAGTACGACCAGGCGGTGAGGAACCCGGCGAACTCGCCGAACGCCTCCCGGGCGTAGACGTAGGGACCGCCGCTGCCCGGCACCCGCTCCGACAACCGTCCGAAGACCATGGCCAGTGCCAGCGCGCCGATCGTCACCAGGACGAACGCCACCAGTGCGATCGGCCCGTAGGGAGCGAGCGCGGAGGGCAGCGCGAACACTCCCGTGCCGATGATGCTGCCGACCACCAGAGCGGTCGCGGCGGGAAGCCCGAAGCCGCCACCGCGCCCTCGCGGGCCGTCGGACGCCAAGTGCTGCTGTGGACCTTCGCGGTCGGGTGCGGACATCGGGGCTCCTTCAGGATGCACTCGGGGAGGTCGACGGGACCGGTTCTCCCGTCGCTCACGGTGACGATCCTCGGCGCGCGGCCCGGCCCGGCCCCAGGGACCATCGGGCCCTGATCACGCGGCCACCGGTCCCCTCCCCCGCGCCCCGGTGGTCCCGACGAACCGGCTCGGCGGCTACGTCCCGCCCGCGCTCCCATGCCCTCCGGGACCAGTGGCCCCGTCCTCGGCCCGGTCGGTCCCTGTGCCCGCCCGCAGCACCGGGGACAGAGTTCTCCCGAACGCAAGGCCCGCCGGAGGTCCTGACCACGCATCCGGCCGACCCCCGTGAAGGAGAGCACCGATGACCAAGCACGTCCTGGTCGGGATCGACGGATCCGCGCACAGCGAGGCCGCTGCCCTCTGGGCTGCAAGGGAGGCGGTCCGCCGCAGCGTCCCGCTGCGGCTGCTGCACGCCCGGCCCTGGCTAGGCCCTCAGGATGCCGAGGACACCGGCGACCCCCGGCCCCGCGACCTGCGCCCGGCTGCTCTGCAGATGCTGGCGGGCATCACCGAGCGCATCCGCCGGGAGCACCCGGCGCTCGTGGTCGACACCACCGTGATCGGCGACGACCCGGTCGATGCGCTGGTCAAGGCCGCCGAACGGCAGGAACTCGTCGTCCTCGGCTCACGCGGCCTCGGCGGCTTCGCCGGGCTGCTGGCCGGGTCGGTCCCGCTCGCGGTGGCGGCGCGGGTCGGCACCCCGATGGTGCTTGTCCGGGCCGATCGTCAGACCTCCTCCCACGACGGCACGACGAACCCCGGAGAGATCGTGGTCGGGGTGGACCCCCGTCAACCCCCGGGTGCCGTGCTCGCCTTCGCGTTCGCCGAGGCCACGCGGCGCGGCGCGCACCTGCGGGCCGTTCACGGCTGGGACCCGGTACCGCTGTGGGCCGCCGCGAGCTGGATACCGCCCCGGTCGGAGATCGAGGCGCGCGAGACTGCGCTCCGGCGGCAGCTCGCCGAGACACTGGCCGCAGCGCGGACCGCGTACCCGGAAGTCCCGGTGGTCACCGAGATCCGGCGCGGCAGCTCGGCGCACGCCGTCGTCGCCGCGGGGGAACGGGCCGAGCTGGTCGTCGTCGGCCGCCATGATCGCCACCACTCCCTGGGTATGCGGCTCGGTCCCGTCGCGCACGCCGTGCTCCACCACTGCGCCGCCCCGGTCGCGGTGGTCCCGCACGCCTGAGCCCGTCCCGCCCCGTTCCGACCGCGCACCGACCGCAGAAGGGCCTCCCGATCATGACCGGTACTCCCCTCAGCCGTCCCACCAACCCCTGGCACCGAAGCCTGCGCCGGGCGCTCGGCGCCGAAAACAACGAGCTGGCCCGGCCTGAGGACCGGGCCCGTAGCCGCACCTGGCTCCTTGCCGCCGTCGCGACCGGACTTGCCGTCCTGCTCGGCGGCATGGCCGCCTGGAACGACTTCGCCTCCGCCCAGCCTCGCGCCGCCGCCGCAGCATCGCGCCTGCACCACCTCGAAGCCGTTCTGCTCACCCGCGCCGGTTCCGCGGCCGGCAACGCGGATGCGGCGGCCACCCGCTACCAGGCCACGGCCACCTGGACGTACCCCGCCGGACAGTCGCACACCGGAATCGTGGAGCTCAACCACCGGGCCGACGCGAACTCCACCGTCGGCGTCTGGGTCGGTGACACCGGCCGCCTCGCCACGGCCCCGCCCAGCACCGCCGACCTTGTCTCCGACGCCGTCTGCCTCGGCCTGTTCGTCCTCGGCCTCCTCCTCGTTCTCATCGCCTGCGGCCTGAGCCTGCGGCTGAGCTCCCTCGACCGCCGCTCCGACGCGGCCTGGCAGCGCGCCTGGGCCGAGACCGAGCCCGTGTGGACCGGACGCACCACCCACCGACCCGGCAGCGGCGGGCCCCGGCTCGGCTGAACCCGACGCCGCACACACCCACCCGGAAGGGTGGGTACCCCCTTGGAACCCACCATTCCCGACGGCGGCCTCGCCCGGGCCCTCAGCAGCACCTCGGCGGCGGCCACCGTGGCACACGCAGCGCACAACACCAGCCTCCCGCAACAGACTTGACCGAGGAGAGAACCATGGCCGCCCACCACCCCGCCGCTCCCCGCCTCACCCGCCGGATCGACCCCGAGCTTCGGCACCCGGTCGCCGACGCCCCTCGGGACGCCGCGGCCGGCACGGTCCTGAGCACCGCCGCGGTTCGCGCACTCGCCGTCGCCCGCGTCGGGCTCGGCCTCGTCTTCCTCTGGGCCTTCCTGGACAAGACCTTCGGTCTGGGCTACGCCACCCCCGGCGCGCGGTCATGGGTCAACGGCGCTTCGCCGGCCAAGGGCTTCCTCGGCCACGTGTCGGCCGGTCCGTTCCAGTCGGCCTTCCACCACCTGGCCGGTCAGGCCTGGGCCGACCGGCTGTTCATGATCGGCCTGCTCGGGGTCGGCCTGGCCCTTACCGCCGGTGTCGGCCTGCGCGTCGCCGCCGCCGGCGGCACCCTGCTGCTGGCCATGATGTGGGCCGCAGAGTGGCCGCCCGCCCGCCACCTCGCGAACGGAGCCGCCAGCGGATCCACCAACCCCGTCGCCGACTACCACCTCGTCTACGCCCTGCTGCTGATCGCCCTCGCAGCCACCAGCGCGGGCGACACCTGGGGGCTCGGCCGCCGCTGGGCCGTCCTGCCGATCGTCCGCGACCACGCCTGGCTCCGTTGAACCATCTCACCAGGCCGGCCGCGGTCACCACCGTCGCGGCCGGCCGTTCCGCTGTTCCCGGATCGCCCCTCCACCGGGAGCGCCCCGGATCGGTCGGCGCGCCAGCCCCGGCCACGCCGCCGCCACCACATCCGACGTATCGGGGCGAGCACCTGACGGCCCGACGAGGACCGACAATCCGGTCCCCGGGCTGGCATAGGGCCGTTCGGCCCTATGCCAGCCCTCGGGCGCCCGGCAAACTACGCTCAGGTCCGACGCGACCCGCCGCAGGGCGGATCCTTGAACATGGAGCGGTGATGACGGACAGCTCGGCAGCCGGTGTGAGCAGCCCGGTGAAGGTGTTCCTCCTCGACGACCACGAGGTGGTCCGCCGTGGCGTGCACGACCTGCTCGACGCCGAGTCCGACCTGACCGTGGTGGGCGAGGCCGGCACGGTCGAGCAGGCGATCGCACGTGTCCCCGCGCTACGCCCCGACGTCGCGATCCTGGACATGCGGCTCCCCGACGGCGACGGCGTGACGGTGTGCCGGGAACTGCGCTCGCGGATGCCCGACCTGGCCTGCCTGATCCTCACCTCCTTCGACGACGAGGAAGCCCTGCTCGACTCCATCATGGCCGGCGCCTCCGGGTACGTCCTCAAGCAGATCAGCGGGACCGATCTGGTCTCCGCCGTCCGCACGGTCGCCTCCGGACAGTCCATGCTGGATCCCGGCGCGACCACCCGACTGATGGCCAGGCTGCGCGGCGACGCCGCCGTTGCGCAGGCCCCGGCCTTTCCTGAACTCACGGACCGTGAGAGGGAGATCCTCGCCCTGATCGGCGAGGGCCTGACCAACCGTCAGATCGGCGAGCGGCTCTACCTCGCCGAGAAGACCGTCAAGAACCACATCTCCCGGCTGCTGGCCAAACTCGGGGTCGAGCGGCGCGTCCAGGCCGCCGTCATCGCCACCCAGGCCACGGCCGCCCGCGACCACGCCGCCGGCCACCCGGGCCGATGAGCAGGACGGTCCCCTGAAAGCCGCGAGGGCCACCGGTACGCACCGGAGCCTTTCGACAGCACTCGGGGGACCATCGGCCCCTCTCCCCGGAACCGGTTCGAGGCGACCATCGATGCCATGAAGTCAGATCAGATCCCGTCAGCCGATCACGCGCCGCTGGACGAGCAGCAGTGCCTGCGGCTCTTGGCCGCAACCCCGGTCGGCCGCGTCGTGTACACCATCGGCGCGCTTCCGGCCGTGCTCCCCACGCGCTATCGCCTCGGCGCCGACGGCAGCGTCCTCCTACGCGCCGCCGCGGGATCCGAACTGGTCCGGGCCGTGTCAGGCGCCTTGGTGGCCTTCGAGGCGGGGGACGTCGACGTGTCGGACGGCAGTGGCTGGAGTGTCACCGTGCTCGGCCACGCCGACGTCGACCACGGCCCGGCACCCCACGATCCCGCCCTGCCCCGGCACCTTGGTCAGGTGTCGATCCGGATCCGCGCGGAGCTGGTGACCGGGCGGACCCTGCCGGCTTCCCGGCCCTGCCGAAGCTGAGGGCCGAACCCGGCGGCCCCAGCCGGTGGTGACGCTCAGTCGCCCAGCGGCGCGGACCACACCAGTCGCGCTCCGCCCCCGGGCGGGCTCGACAACTCCAGGACCCCGCCGAGGGCCTTGGCCCGCTCCGCGAGGTTGCGCAGGCCGCTGCGCCGGCCCTGCGCCGGGATGCCCACACCGTCGTCCTGCACCGTCAGCACGACCTGCGTCCCCGTCGCCTGCAGCACCACCTCGACCCGCCCGGCCTTGGCGTGCCGCGCCGCGTTGCTCAACGCCTCGCCCAGGACGGCCACCACGTGGTCACCGACCGCGGCGGGGACGTCGGTGTCCAGCAGGCCCTCCATGCTCAGGCGCGGCGCGAAGCCCAGCACCGCCTGCGCCGTCTCGACAACCTTCACCGCCCGGGCCCGAAGCCCGCTGCCGGCCGTGTCGTCCCGGGCCTGGAGTCCGAAGATCGTCGACCGGATGATCTTGATCGTCTCGTCCAGGTCCCCCACCGCCCGCAGCACCCGGTCCGACGCCCCCGGATGCTCGATGAAGCGGGCGGCGCTCTGCAGCGTCATACCGGTGGCGAAAAGCCGCTGGATCGCCAGGTCGTGCAGGTCCCGGGCGATCCGGTCGCGGTCCTCCAGCATCGCCAACTGCTCCGCGTCCCGGCGCCGGTCGGCCAGCTCCAGTCCCAGCGCAGCCTGATCGGCGAACCCGAGCAGCGGTCCGATCTCCCGCTCGGTGAACAGTGCCTCCCCCGGACGACGGGCCAGCAACAGGACCGCGTCGATATGCCCCTCCGCCCGCCCCAGTGGCACCGCCACCGCCGGGCCCAGTTCCTCCGCCCGCCGCGGATCGCCCGTCAAGGCCGGGTCGGTGGCCAGGTCCACCGTGGTGACCGGCCTTCCCTGTGTGCAGGCCGCTCCCGAGAGGGTGCCCTCCCGCAGGACCACCAGGCCGGCGCGTTTCCGGGCGTCGCCACCGAGCGCGAGCTCGAGCCGCAACGTCCGGCCGTCGGCCTCCGGCACGACGATGTCCCCCAGTTCGGCGCCGGTGATGTCCCGCGCCCGCTGCGCGATCAGCTCGACCACCTGGGAACGCGAACTGCCCGACAGCAGGCTGCGGGTGATCTCCGCACTCGCACTCAACCAGCTCTGCTGGCGCTGCGCCTCCTCGTACAGCCGCGCGTTGTCGATCGCCACCCCGGCGGCCACCGCCAACGTCGAGATCACCGACTCGTCGTCGGCGTCGAAGTCCTCCCCACCGCGTTTGTCAGTCAGGTAGAGATTCCCGAACACCTCCTCGCGCACCCGCACGGGCACCCCGAGGAAGGTCCGCATCGGCGGATGGTTGGGCGGAAATCCGAAGGAAGCCCGGTGCTGCGACAGGTCCTCCAGCCGCAGCGCCTCCGGGTGGCTGATCAGCTCACCCAGCAGCCCCTTCCCGGTCGGGTAGGACCCGATCCCGGCGATCTCCTCAGCCGACATCCCCACCGTCAGGAATTCCGAGAGCGACTCCCCGTCCGGGCCGATCACCCCAAGCGCCGCGTAGCGGGCGTCCACCAGGTCCGCCGCCGCCTCCACGATCCGTCGCAGCACCTGCGTCAGATCCAGCTCCCGCCCGACCGACAGCACCGCTTCCAGAAGGCTGTGCACCCGGTCCCGCGTCCCACGGGCCGCGTCGATCCGCGCCTGCAGCTCCTCCAACAGCTCATCGAGCCGCAGCTGCGGAATCCGCGAGCGCGCCACATCATCCCCACCCACGACGGCCTCCTCCAGCCCCGGTACCCGCACGGCACCGGTACCCGCGACAGATTCTCGCAGACGAACCGAAGGACGGCAGGGGGCTCCGGTGCTGTCCGGGGCACCCCGAGCGTCCAAGGGGGGCGCGTGCCACCGCGAGGGCAGCAGGTCAGCGTCGCCCGACCCAGCAGTCCGAGGAGATTCGATCCGCGTCACACCTTGGGCGGCCCCTTCGCGGATCGGGCGCCGACCTGCCGCTCTTGCTGCGTCGCGGATGGGGCCGCCCGCTTGGGTGCGCGAGGCGTCAGTGGCCGGCGGCGGGCGTGCCGGTGGCGAGTTCCTCGGGGTCGGCGCCGGTGCGGGCATCGGCGGTGCGGCCACCCCGGACCTCCGGGAGGGGCCCTGCGGTCCGGCGTCGTAGGTGCCGGTACCGGTACCGCGGTGGGAGAGGCTCTCCACAGCGTCGCCGGGAACGTCCTGGTCCTCCTCCTTCGCGGCCCGGGCGGGGCGGGGAAGGACGGAACTCGGCTCACGGGCGCCCCGGCCCCTACCCGAAGTCGAGCACCGCCGCACGTCCGGCGACCGGGCCGAGAACCTGTCCGGGCATCGTGAAGGTCCAGGTGGTGCCTTCGTTCAGGACCGCTTCCGACTCGGGCGCAGCCATCCCGCCCAGGGCGGGGCGTGGTCCGCCACCCCCTGTCGGAGTTCGGCGTTCACGAAGCCACCGTCAGCACGACCTTGCCCTGGAGGTGGCCCTTCGCGGCCCGCGCGTGTGCGTTGGCCGCCTCGGACAGCGGGTAGGTGCTGTCCACCCCGACCTGGAGCTTCCCCTCGTCGAACAGGCGCCCGATCTCGGCGAGCTGAGGGCCGTTGGAACGCACCTGAATGTTCGAGACCGTGATGCCCAGACGGGCCGTCTCTTCGGGGTCGTACGGGGCGAAGAACACCGGAAGCATGGTGCCGCCGCGCCTGAGCACGGCCAGGAAGCGTGAGCTGTCCGGGCCACCGACGGTGTCGATCACCAGGTCGACACCGCTGACCACGTCCGCGGCCTGCGTCCTGGTGTAGTCGATGAACTCATCGGCGCCGAGCCCGCGCAGGAACTGCTCGTGCCGGCCCGAGGCCACCGCGATCACGTGTGCCCCCTTCCACTTCGCCAGCTGCACCGCGAAGTGGCCCACTCCGCCGGCGGCCCCGTTGACCAGCACGGTCATCCCCGGCGTGATCGGCACCGGCCGGTGCACCTGGCCGGTGAAGGGAGACGGCACGTCGTGGCCGAGGTCAACCAGGTACTGCCAGGCCGTGAGCACGGCCATCGGCGCCCCGGCCGCCCGCACGTGGTCGATGCCGGCCGGCTTGTGGGCCAGGTCCGAAGCCGGCGCGGCCACGTACTCGGCGTACGTCCGGCCGTCGAATCCGGGGAACCGCAGCATGCCGAAGACCTCGTCACCGACGGCGAACCCCCGCACGTCCGGAGCGACCGCCTCGACCACGCCCGACACGTCCGTCCCGGGGATCAGGGGGAACTCCAGCGCCGGCCTCATCTCCGCCGGCATGACCTTCAACCCCTCACGCAGGTACCAGTCGGGCGGGTTGATGCCCGCCGCGTGCACCCGCACGAGCACCTCGCCCGGGCCGATCCCGGGAACCGGCACCTCGTCATACTGCAGAACCTCCGGGCCGCCCGCTTCGTGGAACTGGATCGCCTTCATCGCACCTGTCTCTTTCTCGGGGATTCGTTGCTCCTTCAGTCAAGGCCCGGGACGGCACGACCGTCCAAGACCGGTTCGGCAACCCGATCATTCCGAAACAGCATGACGCGTACGCTGGAGGGGTGAACGACCTCGGACAGGACCTGGAACTGCGGCTGGTGCGCTACTTCACCGTGGTGGCGGCGCACCAGCACTTCGGCCGGGCCGCCGCCGACCTGCACGTGGCCCAGCCGGCGCTGAGCCGCCAGATCCAACGGCTCGAAAGGCATCTCGGCGCACGACTGCTGGACCGCGTACCCCAGGGCGCTCGGCTCACCCCGGCCGGCCAGCGGTTCCTCCCGCAGGCCCGAGCCCTGCTGCAGGCCGCCCGCCAGGCCGAACTGGCCGTACGTGAACAGGCCGAGACCGAAAGCATCGTCATCGGCTACGTCGAAGACCTGGTGATCACCGGCGCCGTACGGGAACTGCGCCGCCGATACCCGGCCGCCGAGATCACCACCCGGCACCTGAGCTGCCGCGACGTCGGGGCGCTGTCCGACAAGCGCGTCGACGCCCTGATCGCGCGGGCCCCACTGCCGTTCGCCGCCGACGAGGTGCTCACCGTCCCGCTGTACGAGGAGCCCCGGATGCTCGCGGTCCCGCGAGACCACCCCTTGGCCGACCGCGCGTCGGTGAGCGCGGAGGAACTGGCCGGCGAGGAGGCGGCGCCGTGCGCGTTCGAGACCGCGGACTGGACTTCCTACCGGCTCCTCGGGGCCGACGTGCCGCCGATCGAGAGCTACCAGGACAAGCTCGAACTCGTCGCGAATGGCAGGGCGATCGCCGTACTACCGGTCGGCGATCGGCGGAGCTCACTGCGTCCCGACCTCGTCACCGTCCCGATCGAGGGCGCTCCCCCCAGCCAGGTCGTCCTGGTCAGCCGCAAGGGCGACCCGAATCCGATGATCAGGAATCTCCGGCTGGCGGCCGAGGCCGTCCTGACCGCCCCGGCAGCCTGACAGTCCCCGGCTGAACAACTCGGCGCCGGCCGCGAGCCCTCGGGACTGCCGTCGTACGGTGTGATCGTGGGTCGGCCACGCGTAGGCGGTCCGCCGGCTGCCGGCCGCTGGTGCGGTGGCTACGCCGTGGTGAGAGCGGGGAACTGCGGTGGCTGCTCCGGTGACCGCTCGGTCAGGTACTTCTGAAGGTCGCGGTGGAGGAACATGTAGCCGCCGCCGACGCGCCGCAGGAGAACTCTGTCCTCGCCGCGCAGCATGAGCGCGTCCAGGTCCCTCGGCAGCAGCCTCGACTTGCGGGCTCCGTAGTGGGCCGCTCGGTGCCGCAACCAGGCCCGGCCGGGCCCGGCGGTGAGCATGAAGGCCATCGTGACGGGAAGCGCCGAGACCGGTGCGTGCCAGGATCCGTGCAGGAGCGCCAGGAGCACGGCGCCGACCGTGACGGCCCCCAGCAGGACCGACAGGAGGAGGAGCAGACGGCGCACGGAGGCGTCGAGTGCTCCGCCGGTGCCGGCCGGTGGCTTCGTGTGGTCCGGGACGGTGCCTCCGCTCAGCACGCCGCCCAGTCCGAGGACGCCGGCCACCGACAGGCCGGCCGGCGCAGACGCGCCGGCGAGGAGCAGCACGGATCCCACCAGGCCGCCGAACAGCAGCCAGGTGATCAGTCCATGACCGGCCCTGCGCGGTGACCACGTCCAACTGGAAGCCGCGTAGATGCCGTAGGTGTCGTGGCCCACGACCGGGGTGAAGAGCCGCTCCGCGAGGGCCGACTGGAACAGCACGCCGAACGAGAGTGCGACACCCCCGCCGAGCACCAGGGCCGCCACGGCGGCAGCGGCCAGGGCTCCACGGGAGCCGCCCACGAGTGCACCGAGCGGCGCGGAGGAGAGCGCTCCGACCAGGGCGGCCAGTCGTCCGCCGACCAAGCCGGTGCTGGTGTGGTCCCACCCCAGCCATCCGGCGATGCGGGAGACGGGCCCGCGCTGGCGGGTCAGCGGCCAGGCCGGATTGCGGTCGGGCAGCCACATCGGTGTCAGGAGGTCGGGGTAGAAGATCGTCTGACCCTGCCGGGTCATCAGCCGAGCGAGCCAGACGAGGTGGTAGTACGTGTCCTCGGGAGTGGGCGGAGTGGTGGCGCCCGAGCGGTCCGCAGAGCCACGCAGCGCTCGGACGCGGACGAGCATCCGGTGGACGTACAGACCGAAGAGGACGTCCCGGTGGTCGCCTGCCGGCATCCGCGTTCCGGGTGAGAGACGGGCGAAGGCGAGGACGGCCACGCCGAGCATCAGCGGCGTTCTCAACAGCGCGGCCAACTCGTCGTCCTCACGTACCGCCAGGGCCAGCGCGGCGGTGCTGTCACCGCCGCTGGACAGCACCTGACCCACCTGGGCCTCGCTGAGCGGCAGGACGCGTACCGCCCTGGACACCGAGACCCTCCGGCCGAGCTCCCGGAACTCATCCGTCCGGCAGGTGATCACCACGCCGCACGACGAGAACTGCGGATCGGTGCAGAACGTCTCGAGGTCGGCGAGACACTGATCGCGCTCCGCCTCACCCGTGACCTCGTCCAGCCCGTCGAGGAGGAGCAGCACCCGGCCCGTCCGCAGCCACGACGTCATGGTCGCCGTGTCGATCACGTACCGCTGCCGCGCCTCCGCACAGATCCAGTCCGCGAAGCGACTCTCCCGGTTCTCCTTCGCCCAGGTGGAGAGCAGGAGCACGACGGGAACCGCGGCCAGGTCGTCGCGCCGGGCCTGCTCGAGCTGGTCCTCCGCCAGCGAGAGGAGATGGGTGGTCTTCCCCGCGCCGGGATCGCCGATGACGAGCGACCGGCCCCGGCCCCGCTCACCGAGCAGCGAACTCAGCCGCGCCTCGGGCATCAGCTCACCGTCGGTCAGATCCTGCAGCCCCACCGACCCGTACGGATCCCTGACCGCGTCAGGTTGGTCGGCGAGGCCGATCTCCAGCCGGACGGACCGCTCGAGAGCGTTGTGCAGTGCCCCGCGCACCCAGAGCCGATCGGTCTCCCCGATCAGATGCTCCCGCGCGGTGACATCCCCGGCCGCATGCCCCATCCCTCGATCCTGACGAACACCGGCCCAGTGTGTCCAGATCACGAACAGGACAGCCGAAGCTGCCACGACGACGGTGACGAGCCACACATCGGTGACGTCCTCCCCGTTCGCCTGCGCGTACGCGGCCGCCCCGCAGAGCATCAGCACAAAGACGAACAGCATCGCGAGAGGGACCCGGACAGGACGGCGTGCCGGAGCCTGCCCGCCGTGGATGAAGACGCGCTGGTCGTAGACCTTGGCATACTTGCCCACTGCGTTGTGGTCGCTGCCTGCGCCGACCACCGAGTTCCCGTCCCCGTCGACCCGGACATCGCCGACGGTGTACGTCTCGCAGCTCTCCTCCCTGCCCGGATCTCCCTGGTCCGGGCGGGGCCCCCGGGCGTTGTCGCCCGTCAATCGTGATCGATTTCCGCGTCGTCCCCCATGGCATTGTGATGCGCATCGGAACCGGCGACGCTATTGCCGGATCCGCGCACTTCCAGACGGCTGTCAGCGGCAGGTCCGGACGCCGGAGGGATCGGCTGCCCGGGAACGCCGCGGATCGCCTCGTAGTGGGCGGTCACCGAGCCACGACCCAGCGCATTGTGATGTGCACCGGCTCCGGCCACCGTGTTGTTGTTGCCGCGTACGACCGTCGAGGCCGGGGAAGGCGCCGTACGCAGGAGGGAGATCAGCGCAGCCAGTGCCCCGGCCAGCGCCGCCACCGCTCCGCCCACCGCGATCCACCGGTCGGCGGTCGTCGCACTTGCCAAGGCGGCCACCAGGATCAGGCCGACAACAGCCGCACCACACACCCCGACAATCGCCCACATGACCACGCGCCGCATTGTCGTCGACATGCACCACTCCCCGAGATTGCGGGTCGTTCGGAACCGCCGGCGTCTGGCGTTTCCGACGAGGTTAGCGAAAGCGGTCCCGCGCCGGGAAGAATTCTTCAAATCCCGTCCCGCCGAGCATTGTTGGCGGGTTCTCGTCATGCATACCGCCACCTGCGGCTCACTGCCGCGGCATTGGCTCGCACACGCGAGCGATCGAGGTCGCCTTTACACCTGCTGGTTCCTGTGATCGGCTTTCCCGGCCACGACTCGGATCAGCTCAGCGGCACGCGGCGCCACGGACCTGGTAGGCCCCGGCGCCGGATCCACCACCCCGGCGAACCGCCAGGAGGCCGTCACGGGCCCCGCCGGGTCTGGCCTGAGGCCGGCCGCCGGCGGCGGGCCGAGTGGCGGCCACGCCTCACCCCTGCCGGAACGGACCAGTTGCCGGGCGGCGATCGTCCTGAACGCCTGCCCCCCTGGGGGGACCGGTCCCGCGCCGCTGCCGTCGCCGCAGGGGTGTTGCAAAAGTCCGGTGATCTTGTAGGTGTGAAGGTCAGATGCCCAGGAGGTCGAGCGGGCGAGTGAAGGGCTGGTAGGAGACATGGCGGAGGCCTGCAGCGATGTTGCGGTGCCCGGCGGCGCGGAGGGTGTTGATCGCCAGGTTGCGCAGGGTCGCCATGTTCTCGGGGCCGTGGCCAGTGCGGATCTTCGAGGCATCCTCGGCGAAGGTGGTGTCGCGGACGAAGTGGAGCCGGTTCTCGATGGTCCGCTGCGAGCGGACGAGTTGGCCGAGCCGCTGGGGTGAGGCTTGCCGCGAGGTCAGGTCCGTGATCGCGCAAACGGTCTGGCGGCTGACGGTGCCGGTCCTGAGGTCGGTCCGATGCCGCAGGATGCGCACGGCCTGGACCGCGTGGGGGAAGTCCAGGCCGAGGTAAGTGACGGTGAGGGCTCTGGTCACCCGTGTCTCCCTGCGACCGTGGCCCGTCTCGCGGTCGTAGCGGCGCGCGGTGACGTCGCTCCACGGCAGCGACCGCAGTCGGCGGTGCAGTCCGGGCTGGTTGCCCTTGACCACGAGCAGGTAGTGGGCCTTCTCCTCCTCGACCAGGAACCGCACATGGCCGCGCTGGGTGTGCAGGGCGTCGGCCGCGACCGTGACCTCGGTCAGGTCGAAGGGCGCCAGCAGCGAACGGGTGACGCACCCCTCGACGCCGACGCGGATCCGGCAGCAGCCGCAGCCGCTCCACCAGTGGCAATCCCGCCACGCCGTCCAGCGCGGGCGACTTGCTCAGGCAGACGGTGGCAGACTGGCGGCACATCGAAACTCCGGCTGGTGTGCGCGACTTGGCGGTCACCCAGGCAGTGGACAAGTCCTGCCGCCCGCCTGGAGACGGCACCTGAACAGAAGGTATTCGGTTGCAGGGACGACTCTCGGTAGTGAGAATCAGCGGTTGTCCAGGTCCTGATGAGGTCTTCTCGCTCCTGCGCGACAGCTCCCTCAACGAGGAAGCGTATCTGGACCACCATCTCGACATCGGCGTACCGAGCAGTAGTCGACTGCCAGGCCGTCACCCGACCGGCCAGGCGCCTTCCCGAGGAGACAGCTTTGCAGTTCCGCGCCGCCGATCTCACCCTTCACTGGACCGGCACCGACGACACCACCCCGCCCGGACACATCATCGCTGCCGGCCACGATCCCTTCGGCGACCTCCGTATCTTCCTGTGGGTCGGCAACACGCCCGATGACGACGCCTACCGCGGGTCCCTACTGATCAAGAACCATCAGGCTGTCGCTGCCTATGGCCCTGGCGGAAGCTACGTCACCGGCCGCGGCGACCAGGCCGCGCTCCTTGCCCGGCTCGCCGACAACGGCTCCCGTCGGACCAGCAACTGAGAATCGTACGACGCGCCTGCACTCCCCATGGGGGCGCGCATGCCAGAGGACGTCCCTGCTGGCTCCCACACGCCGGCGGACGCCCGCTACAACCGGCAGGTTCACGGGTTCCTGAAGGTGGCACAGCGATGACGGCCATTCCACTGACAGGGAGGCCACGGCGCGAGGCCGCCGGAGCGGACGGTGGCCGCTCAGGCGAAGAAACGGGCCCCGGTCAGGACCGCCGATCAGGCCACCAGCAGCAGCTCACGGACGGGTGACACCCGGGACTTTGCAACCGCCCTGGCCGTCGCCGTCGGGCGGGGTGGGCCGATGGCGGCTGCGGAGATCGCTGAGCACGGCCTCGGTCAGCTCGGCCATCTCGTATTCCCACCAGCCCCCTTGGTGAGACCACTCCAGGACGTGGCGGCGGGCGCTCTTCGAGCGCTGGGGCGCGAACGCGCGAGGGGCGGGACGGGAAGGCGCCCTTGGTGAGGCTGTCAGGGAGCAGTTGCCGGCCCTGCTCCATGCCCCGGCAGTAGGGGCGTTCAGCACTGACGCTGCGATGGAAGTCGAGGAGCGCCGCGGTGGCGAAGGCGGCCACGCGCTCCGGGGCGGCGCAAGGCCTGCCCCGAGCCGGCGGTCCAGCCCGTCGGTGCAGGACCAGCGGGCGCTGGCGGCCAGCCTGCGACAGGCAACCCCGCTGTCGCACGGACAAAGTGGTCCTTCCGTTCTCCCACCGTGCTTCCGCCGTCCGGCCGGGCGGCCCGGAACGCCGGGGTCCGGTTGCGGCGGCGGCCGGGCCATGCGGCAGGATGGCAGTCCGTTCGGAATGCGTACATCCGCTCCAATGCGGCTGCGCACAACACGACCTGACAGGCGACAAGGTGACGACACAGCACGTACGGCGGCCGGCGGCGGCCCGTTCCCTCACCCTCCACGCCGCGGGGGCGGGACGGTGACCCGGGACCTGGTCCTGCACGACTGGGTGGTGGCCGGCATCGCGCTGGCCTCCGGCTGTGTGGCCGGTCTGGTACTGCGGACTCTGATGAGGTGGCTGGGCAAGCACGCCAGCAGGACCAAGTGGAGCGGGGACGACATCATCGTCGACGCGCTGCGCACCATCGTCCCCTGGGCGGCCGTGATCGCCGGGGCCGCGGTGGCGGCTTCGGCCCTGCCGCTCACCGCGCGGGTCGGGGGGCTGGTCGACCAGTCGCTGACGGCCGTGTTGATCGTCATCGCGACGCTCAGCGCGGCCCGGGTGGTGGCGGGGCTGGTGCAGTCGGTGGCCGCGTCCCGGACGGGCGTGGCGGCGTCCGCGACCATCTTCGTCAACATCACCCGCATCGTGGTGCTGTCGATGGGCGTCCTCGTGGCCCTGGAGACCCTCGGGGTGTCCATCGCCCCGCTGGTCACCGCCCTCGGGGTGGGCGGTCTCGCGGTCGCGCTGGCGTTGCAGGACACCCTCGCCAACCTCTTCGCGGGGGTGCACATCCTCGCGTCGAAGACGGTCCAGCCGGGTGACTACATCCGGCTCACCAGTGGGGAGGAGGGGTACGTCGTCGACATCAACTGGCGCAACAGCGTGGTGCGCAACCTGTCGAACAACCTGGTGATCATCCCCAACGGCCGCCTGGCGCGGACGAACATGACGAACTACTCCCAGCCCGAGCAGAAGCTGTCGATCCTGGTGCAGGTCGGGGTCGGCTACGACAGCGACCTGGAGTACGTGGAGAAGGTCACCCTCGACGTCGTCGACAGCGTGATGGCCGACATCAGCGGCGGCGTGCCCGACCACGAGGCCGCCGTCCGGTTCCACACCTTCGCGGACTCCAGGATCAACTTCACCGTGATTCTGGGCGTCGGCGAGTTCAGCGACCAGTACCGGATCAAGCACGAGTTCATCAAGCGCCTGCACCAGCGGTACCGGACGGAGGGCATCTCGATCCCCGCGCCCACACGCACCGTCTCGCTCCAGCAGGACGGGACGGGCGCACCGTCGTCCCTCGCGCCGATGCCGCACCAGCGGCACGCCCCTGGCCGTGAACAGTCGGCCGACGTCAGCGGCCTCGCTCCCACGGCTCGGTGATCGCGCGGCTCCTCACCTCGCCGCTCGAGCGGCGCGGCTGGTGGCTCTGCCCGATAGGTCCGCCTGGAAACTGATCGGCCGCCGGTAGCCCATCAGGTGTCTCCGAGACCTGATCTCGGAGGTGGTCGTGGGGCGTCGTCCGGGAGTTTTCGTCCGGTCAGTCAGCGTGGAGGACGATCATCGCGGCCTTCTCGGCATTCTGCCTCCTCTTGCCCGACACGAACGCCCTACGGCCCGGCCTCCCCGCCTTCGGGCGGCGTACCTGCACCTCGGTACCGTCGATCCGCAGCCTGATGCCCTCGGCCTGGGCATAGGCGAACGCGTCCGCAAGGGTCCTGAGCCTGATACCGGGCCGATCCGGCTGCCCGCAACCGGCCATGGCCACGCCGTTTGACCAGCTCAGAGTCTCGGGCTGCGGTCCACGGCCCGGCCAACTCGGTGATCAGTGCGCCCAGGTGCTTCTTCGAGATCCCGCACAGGGCAGGATCAGAGCAGGCCGCGCGGGCCCAACCTGACTTCACACTCCAGATGATCCCGCGCGGCTCTTTGCCTCCGGCACCGGGGCGGCTGCCGGAGCCTGACCACCGATTCCCCGATCATTCAGGCCCGGGCCGGTGTGCCCATTCCTGGTCGAGGATGCTGAAGACCTCGGAGTCACGCCAGCCGTCCCGGATCCGCGCAGTGTGCCGGTGTCGGCCCTCGCGGGTCATGCCGAGCTTGCCCAGCACCCGGGCCGATGCGACGTTGCGAGGATCGCAGGTCGCATAGATCCGGTGCAGTGCTATCAGCCCGAACCCTCTGCCGAGAAGTTGCCCGCCGATGGCTGTGCCCACGCCTCGACCCCACACCCGAGGATGGACGAGATAGGAGATCTCGCCCTGACGGTGGGCCAGGCTACGGACCTTCAGCTCGCCGATACCGACGAGTTCACCGTCGAGGCAGGCCGCATACACGAATCTCGCCTGCGGGGACCGCAACCGGGCATCCACCGCGCCTTGGACGAAGTCCCGCGTCTGTTCCTCGGTGTTCGGCCCCCACGCCTGGTAGCGGCAAGCCTCCGGCAGGCTGGCGAAGGCATGTACAGCGTGGAAGTCACTGACAACGAGCTCACGCATGGTCACCGAGGTTTTGATCACGAGCCGATCCTGTCAGGCCGGCATCGCCGAATACCAGCACTCGAGTCGCGGGGCTCCTACGCGATCAGGATCGCGTCATTGTCGTGCGGCCACTCGTAGGAGATGGCGCGAGTTCCTCGGCCTGCGCTACTTCGCGCTCAACGGCACCGACCACCGCAGTCACAGCGAGCAGAACGCCGCCATCGGCGCCTACGTCCGCCGGCACAACGCCCGCGCCGAACCGGCGACCAACTTCGCCCCCGAATCACCCGTCCGCGCCTGGACCGAGTATCCGGGCAGGGCCGCGTAGCAAGCCACGGCTGATCGTGCTCAGATGTGCAATTCGGGCGGGAATCCGGTCCAGCGCAGCTCGGCAGGCAGATGCCGCATGTCGTTGCAGAAGAGGACGGAGGCCGGCCGGGCGGGCGCGTATCGGATGACCGTCAGGGCGGCGTTGCAGTGGTTGAGGCCGAGCCAGCGCCACGTCGGCGCGTCCATGGCATGCCGGACGAGCCAGCCGACCAGGAAGTTATGGGTGACGACCAGTTCGTGCCGAGCCTCGTCGCCGTCCACCGGCCCGGTAAACCGCTCCAGTGCCTGGCGGGCCAGCACCGGGCCGCGCTCACGCTCCTCGACCGTGAACTGGTCGACGAAGCGGAGCAGGAAGTCAGCGGAGTCCGCCGGTAGTTCGTCCCTTTCCGGCACGTCGGGGACGTAGTCCCCAGCGGCTTCCGAGACCTGAAGAGGGATGCCGTTCAGCTGTTCCCCGATCAGGCGTGCGGTCTGCGCTGCCCGGGGCAGTGGGCCGTGGTGAACGGCCGAGAAGGGGACATCGCGGAGTCGTCGGCCGAGCAGTACCGCCTGACGGCGGCCGTTCTCCGTCAGCCCGCCCTCGTCCGGCAAGGCCTCGCCGTGCCGGACGAGATAGAGGTAGCGGGTGGCTGTTCCGGTCATTCCAAACTCCTTCACGCCCATTAACGATCTTGTGTGTCGTCCTGAGATGGACGCTGCCCCCTCCAACCACGGTTCCTGGCAGTCACGGTCAGCACATCCCCTCGGACCTCCGGGACAGCCCGGCCGCCGACGGCCCAGACGACTACCTGGTCAACCATCTGTGCGGAGCCACTAGCGCGGACACATGGTGCATCTCAAGCAACCGCAGTCGCCCGGGCTGGGGCGGAACGCGGCCGCCCGGCGGACGTCCGGGCGCGCCTGGCCGCGCACCAGGCGGGCCGGCACGGGCCGGCGGTACGCCCGGGCCGGCTGCCGGACGCGGTGGCCGAGGCCCTGCTGACGCCCGGCGGCAGGGATTCGGCGGTGCTGCTGCACGGGGCCGGGTCTCCCCCGGCGATGCGCCGCCGGATCGCCGACCGTCCCGACCCGGCGATCGGCGACGCCTCCGCGGAGTTCGTCCGGACGATGGTGGAGTGCGGGGCACCGATGGGCATCGAGGGCCTGGTCGAGGCCTACGGGCGGCCGCCGGGAGAACTCGCGGCAGCCTCGGATCCCAAGCTGCGCGCGGGCGTCGCCGAGGCCTGGCGGGACCGGCCGATGGCCCTGCAACTGGCGCTGCTCACCGATCCGGACCCCACGGTGCGGGCTGCGGCCACGGACGACTCGCTCCGCGATTGAGGTTGGGACGTGCTGGCCTGGCGGGTCGGCCGGTGGTTGATCAGCAGGCGGTCTGCCGGGCGAGCGCCAGTTCGGTGCTCGGCTTGGGGCGGGTCGCCCGGCGGGCGGAACGGTCCGAGAGCAGCGAGGCGATCGCACGGTGCGCCTCGGCGTAGTGCTCGCGCCGACCGGTGTAGCGCTGGAGCGGGCGCCACTGCCTCAGCTCGGCGTTGGTGTGTTCGACGCAGATCCGGGCCGAGGACTGCCGTCGGCGCGCCTCCCGCGACGCGTACTGCTCGCCGAGGGGCGTGTCCTCCTTCGGCTTCTTCGGCGGGGCGCTGACCTGCTCGGGAAACTCGCTGGCCAGGCCCCGGTAGCCCTCGTCGACCTTGGCCTTCACCCGAACACGTCCGTCAGGGGCCGCAGTCGCACGCCGGGACGGTCGGGGACTGCGAAGCCGCGCGCCGCCAGCAGAGGGCGGATCCCGCCGATGGCACGGGAGATCGTGGAGCGGGCGGTGCCGTATAGCTCGGCCAGTGCGGCATGCGGGAGTCCGGTGCGCAGGTGGACCAGCGCCACCAGTACCCCTGCCGAGATGTGCACGGGACAGGCCGCAGAAGGCAGAATGGGACAAGGCCGCCCGGACCCAGGCTTGCGTCACAACTCGCCTGACCCGTAAGGCCCGTCTCGCGTCACGGCCCGATCCGGGGCAGGTCGTGGCGACGCGTGAGATAGCGATCGAACGCCTCCTGCCCGTCCGGAATGAAGCGCCACTGCTGCACGGCCCCCCGCAGCTCCATCTCCGTCAGCCAACCGTGCCAGGCAACCTCTCCCGGGTCAGGCGTCACCTCGCCCGTGATCACGGCCTCATGCACGCCGAGCCAGTACGGGCTGATCGCCCCCCGACACAGGAACTTGAACAAGAAGCGCACCGGCACATGAATGCCCAGCTCCTCAGCCAACTCCCTGGCCGCCGCCTGCTCATAGGACTCGCCGACATCAACAGCCCCGCCGAACATCACCTCGTGGTGGCCGGGGAACCGGGACAGGTTCTCGGGCCGCCGATAGACCAACACTCGCCCCTGCTGATCACGGCAGACCGTTGTCGCGATGCGGTGCAGCCAGCCTCGACGGATGGCCTCACTGCGGTCCACCACCGCCAGCACCTGATCCTGATCATCTACGCGCTCCACCGGTTCATCCACGGCACCCACGATCGCACGACCCCCCGTCAGTACTCGCGCCCTCGCCAGGACTCACGTTCTGACCGAGCCTCTACAAGCTGCCGAAAGCCACGGCCCCGCTATCGCGTACCAAGCCGCAAGAGGTTGCGCGGATAGGCGCGGTGGAGGACCTCGGCTGCGGAACGGGCACGGGTCATAGCGATCACGGAGTTGCGACGCTCTGTGATCACCGGCGGATCCGTGCCTATGCTGCCATCATGGCTGGCTGAACCACTCTGGGACCGATTCGCGGCGTTGCTGCCCGAGCGGCCGGCGTACCACCCGGACCATCCGCTCGGCTGCCATCGCCGACGCATCAGCGACCGGATCATCTTCGACAAGATGCTGCAGCTGCTGCGCTTCGGTTGTTCTTACGAGGCGATCGCCGACAGGATCTGCTCGGCCACCACAATCCGCAGCCGCCGCGACGAGTGGATACGACTGGGCGTCTTCGCCCGGCTCAAGCAGCTCGCACTGGAGTCCTGCGACCGGATCGTCGGCCTCGTCCTCGACCAGATTGCCGTCGACGGAGCGATCACCAAGGCACCTGGAGGTGGCGAGGCCGCCGGACGCTCACCGGTCGACCGTGCCAAACAGGGACTGAAGCGCTCGGGCATGACGGATGGATACGGGACTCCGCTGGGCCGTGTCCTGGCCGGTACCAACCGCCACGGCTCTCCGCTTCTCGCCCTGACCATGGACCGTCTGGAGAGCCTCGGCCCGTTGCCCGACACCATCACCGTGCACCTGGACGCCGGCTACGACTCGGATCCCGGTGCTACGAGCGTCGCGTCACCGTCATTGATGCCTTCTTCGACCTCGCCGACACCATCATCACCGTGCGCAGCCTGATCCGGCGGTCCTGGACAACTCACCGCTGGGACGAACGCCCGAACCGCCGACCATGACCACATGCCTTCCACATCCGCGCGACCCCTTACCGCGGCGCGACGGCCGCGAGTACACCCCGTACAGCCGTTCCGTCTGGCCAGGTCCACCCGGCGACGAGGCGTTCGGACGGCCACTGCGCGGACTCCGCCGGCCGTAGGACGCGGTTGACCTGAACGTCAAACCCGTCGTCAGGGCCGGTTCCGTGCACGGTGACGGTCGGGTCGGGGGTGTCGCTCTTGCTCTGGTGCTGCGACATCGCCTCGCCGCGCAGGAGGGCGTGAAACTGCGCCATCACCACCGGGTCGTGAACGCCATCGTAGATCCACCGGGTGCCGAGCACCCCATGCTCGGAGGTGCCGATCAGCGCCTCGCTGGGGACGCCCTCCAGCGCCGCACCGCGGTAGCCCATCGGCACCAGATACGCCACCGGCTCCTGCGCGGTGGCGTCCGCCACGATCATGAACTCGATCCCGACCGCGCCCTGCGGATCGTCCAGACGGAACCCACCGGCCTTGACCAGTTCCGGCGTTCCTGCGTCACCCACGTACCAGCTCTGCTTCGGCAGCCAGCCGGTGAGCAGCTCCAGCTTGGTGGGCGTCATGGTGGTGCGGTGGATGTCGGCCATGCGAGCTCCTCAAGGGTAGGTCTGGGCCCGCTCTCCAACGGGATGTGATCGAACCTATAGGAACGAAGCGGTGCTGCAACCCCTGGCCGGGAACCCTTACCTGACCGCCGACTTGGTCGCCCAACTGGAGGACAGCGAGGACCCAGCCGTGCGCGTCGCGGTGGCCTACACCGCCACGCCACCGCCGAAACCCGAAACCTGCTGCTCGCGCTGGTGGAGGCCGAGGACACGGCCGGCGGCGAGGATGCCGCTCTCGCCCTCCACCGGTCGCCCTACGAGCCGGGCCGGCTGCGGGACGCGCCGCTCGCCGAGCGGCTGACCTACCTCGACTGCCCGCACGCGGTGTTCCGGCAAGTCCTGGCAGCAGGCCGGGACCTGCCGGACGAGGCCTGGCAGCGGCTGGACGACGACCGGACGTGTCCATCCGCCGCGCCGCCGCCCGCCCCCGACTACCGCCAGCGCACCGACGGCGAATGGGCCGACCGCACCGAGTTCCTCGCACACATCGCCCACCTGCGCACCATCGTCGCCACCGGCACCGTCGAAGTCCACGACGAACTCACCGACGGCGACCACTACGCCGACCGCCACACCATGACCATCACCAAGAACGACAACACCACCGTCCGCATGGAGGTCTACCTCTTCGCCGAGTACGCCCCCGACGGCCGCTTCCGCCGCATCGAGGAAACCACCCTCATGCTCGAAGGCAACCACGCCGACCGCAACCTCGGCAGCGCCCGCTGACCACCGGCTCACGACGCCGGCCGGCGTCGGCGCCGAACCCCCGCTCCTGACCACCGGGACAGAGGCCGCCACCCCCACGGTGGCGGCCTCCCACTCCCGCACGGCCAGCGGCACCACACCGCCGACCGCAGCCACCCTGCCAACACCTCCGCGACGGCCGACCGCGCCGCCAGCACCATCGGGGCGGGCAACAACGCCTTCGCCGGACCCATCACCCGGCGGGACTGCTTCCAACCACGCCTGTCGACCCCGAGCCCGGCCCACCCGGACCCCGAATCCGGCGACGACCCGGCAGGCTTCACCCGCCCCAGCCGCTCCCCCGCGACGCGCCGCCCGGCCGACCGGTCAGCAGAGTGTCAGCACCTGGTCAGCCCGGTGGACCATGCTGAGGGCACGTCAGGGAGCGGGAAACACGGCTCCCGGTACAGGGAGAGGTGCCCGGAGCGGTTCATCGGGTGCCAGGCCGGCAACGGCCGAGCAGGGTCCCCCCGGGGGCCCGCGCAGGTTCGAATCCTGCCCTCTCCGCCCGTCAACCCGGCGCCTGCCACCACCGCCCTCGGCCCAGGTCGTGAATGCCGGTGTCCGTCGGTCCGGTCGTCGCAGCGGACATGCCGGGGGTCCCCCGCATTGGGGTCATCCCGCGCCATGCCACCGGCCAGGAAGCGCACCCGCAGCTACCACCACACCAAATCGGCGCCGCGGTGCTCCCGCAGCTCGACCACGTACGGCAGCCGGTGCGGACGCTGACCCCGAGGAACTGGCATCCCCCACCACGCTCAGCGACTGGACCGATCGACGGTCGACCAGGGCCACGCCTCGCCCCACTCGGTCCCGCTCTCAGCGGACTGGGCAGTGCGGTTACGGCGCGACCGGTTCGGGCCGGTGGGCGTGGTCGATGTTCTCCTCCACCCACGACCGAAGCGCGTTGAGCGGGATGGCGGCGCTCTGCCCGAGAGAAGTCAGGGCGTACTCGACGTGCAGGGGGACGGCGGGGTAGACGGTGCGGTCGAGGATGCCGAAGTCCTCAAGGCGGCGCAGCGTCTGGGTGAGCACCTTGGGGCTGACGCCCTGGAGCCTGCGCTGGAGTTCTCCGAAACGCTGGGGTCCGCCCTCCAGGGCGCCGATGGCCAGCGCGGACCACTTGTTGGCGAGCAGGTCCAGCAGCGCGCGGCACGGGCACTGGGCAGCGTAGACGTCATGGTGCGCGTGTTGGCCGCTGGGACATCTGGTCGTCATGATCACGTTCCTCACCAGGTTACTTCCCAACGGGAAGTACTAGACCTTGAAGGTAACCATATCCCCGGGGATAGCGTCGGCGACGTCGACGGGAGGGCCCGTCAAGGGCCTTCCGCAGAGTGCCTTTTCAGGAGATGACGCATGTCCACGAACACGATGCGCGCGGTGGTCCAGGACGGTTTCGGCGGTCCGGAGGTGCTGCGCAGCCAGCAGGTCCCACGCCCGGTACCGCTGCCCACCGAGGTGCTGGTGCGGGTGCACGCGGCCGGGGTCAACCCGGTCGACTGGAAGACCCGCGGAGGCTCCGGCATGGCCGGGCTGCTGGGTGAGCCGCCGTTCACCCTCGGCTGGGACGTGTCCGGAGTGGTGGAGGAGGTCGGCTTCGGTGTGACCACGTTGAAGGCCGGCGACGAGGTGTACGGCATGCCGTGGTTCCCGCGCGCCGCGAACGCCTACGCCGAGTACGTGACCGCCCCGGCCCGCCAGTTCGCCCTCAAGCCCACCACCCTCGACCACGTGCACGCCGCCGCCGTGCCGCTGGCCGCTCTGACCGGCTGGCAGGCCGTGGTCGACACCGCCCATGTACAGGCCGGCCAGCGGGTCCTGGTCACCGCCGCCGCCGGCGGGGTCGGGCACTTCGCGGTCCAGTTCGCCCGGCACCTCGGCGCCCACGTGATCGCCACCGCCAGCACCGCCCGCCACCCCTGGCTCAAGGAACTCGGCGCCGACGAGACCATCGACTACACCAGCACCCGCTTCGAGGACGCCGCCGACGACGTCGACGTCGTCATCGACCTGGTGGGCGATGCCCACGACCGGACCAGCACCCGCTCGCTCAAGGTCCTTCGCCCCGGCGGCCTGCTGGTCGCCATCCCGGCCGGCGTCTCACCGGAGCTGGCCCAGGCCGCCGAGGCGGCCGGCGTGCGGGTCACCCCGTTCCTGGTCGAGCCGGACGGAGCCGCGCTGACGACGATCGCCGTCCTGATCGACGCCGGCCATGTCGCCGTCGAGGTGGAGGACACCTTCCCGCTGGAGCAGGCGGGGGCGGCCCACACCCGCGGCGAGGCCGGCCGCACCCGCGGCAAGCTCGTCCTCACCGTCACCGACTGACCACCCCGGCAAGGACTTTGGAGTCACACGTGTACTACGATCCGCCGCTACCAGGCGCAGCCCGGACGCCGCGAGGAGTGGGTGCGCTACATGGAGGACGTGGTCATCCCGTTCCAGGCCTCCCTGGGCGTGGACGTGACCGCCTCCTTCGTCGACGACCAGGACGAGGCCGGTTACGTGTGGATCCGCCGGTTCGAGGACGAGGCCCAGAGCGAGGCCCTGTATGCAGCCGTCTACCAGCACGATCGCTGGAAGAACGAGATCGGCCCGGTCGTCTACGGGCTGCTGATCCCCTCGAAGACCGTCGTCACCCGCGTGGTCCCCACCCCCGCCTCACCACTGCGGTGACCCGACCGCACCACGTGCGCCCGCGACGGCGCCACCTGCGCAGCACAGCCGCAAAGGGACAACACATGAGCACGGACACACTCGCACTGTCGTTCCCCGCCTCCTCGATCACCCAGGTCGCAGCAGGCGCACTGATCGCAGCGGTACACACGGCCGCCGCCCGGATCGGTTTCACGGCGGCCGTCGCCGTCACCGACCCGGGCGGGCACCTCATGGCGTTCGACCGCGCCGATGCCGCGCCCTTCCTCACCGCCGAGGTCGCCGTCGACAAGGCCTGGACCGCAGCCTCCTTCCGCACCCCCACCCACGCGTGGAACGACTACCTCGCCGATCCGAGCATCGCGCCGCTGGGCGGCCACCCGCGCCTGATGGCGGTCGGCGGCGGCTACCCGATCATCGACAACGGCCAGTGCGTCGGAGGCCTCGGAATCTCCGGCGGCAGCTACGAGCAGGACCAGCAGGCCGCTGAAGAGGCCCTGGCCGCCCTCGGGTTCGAGGTGCCCACCCACTGACCGCCCGCCCAGCCCGTACGGTCCGCCCTCACAGCCATCGCAGCCATCGAGGGCGGACCGTACGACCGTCCACGCTCCCGGACCACCCCACTGTCCACCGTGCTTGCAATATCCGCTCGCTGGCCTGTCGGCTAGCGTGTGTTACATGCCAGCTGCCGATCAATCGCGTCAGCCGTCATCGCGCCTCTACTCGTCCAGTACTGGCCCTCCGGGAGGCTTTCTGCAGCCGCCTTTGCTATGTCCACCACGCCGCCGGATCCGGATCCGGAAGCGGTTTTGACATCGACCTCTATCCTCTCAGGAAGCCTGGAGAGCGTTACGCCGATCTGGGAGTCGACGAATCCACTGACGTCCCATCGGCTTTCCTGCCAGAGCGAAATCAGGCCTTTGGCCTCCACAGGTGACGAAGGTCCGTTGAACCTGATGAGCTCCTTAGGTGGGCTGGCAAGGGCCTACTCCGCTCCCAAAATACAGCACTGGAAATATGGCCTTGCGTGCGGGATGTGCGGCAGCAGGTGGTCCCGGAGCACGTCTGCCGGTTCCACCGCGTCGCTCTCACCGACCAGGACCGTCACCGGGACATCGATCGCCCGGGCGGCTTCCGTGATGTCGGTTGCCATCCCCCACAGCGGCCACTCCCGACGGGCCACGGGATGGGCGGCGAGGCTGTCGCGGACGACGGTGGCCCGCAGCGACTCGGGTGGCGGTGCGGCGGTCAGCACGTGGTCGAGCGCCCGGTCGACGGACTCCGGCGAGTCGTAGGCGTGGGAGAGCCCTTCCTGGAGCTCCGGGGTCACCCTGGCCGGTGGCTCCGGCGGTGCGGGCGCGACCAGCAGCACGCCCACGAGTCCCGCGGGCCGGCGCGAGGCGACGAGGGCCGACGCCCACGTGGGACCTCGCCGCGCCCGCCACCTGGCACCTGGACCCGGAGCTGCATCAGCTCGCCCTGCTGGCGGCCGACCATCTGCGCGGCGAGCACGAACTGGCGGTGCGGGTGCCTCAGCTGGCCTCCGGCGCACTGCCCTCCCACCTCCTGGCGGTGCTGGTGCTGCGCCTGCTGCCCACCGGGGCTGCCACCACCGGCGCGAGCACGGGGCGCCATCAGGACGTGTTCCTGCGCCACCGGGCGGCGGTCGAGGAGCACTTCACCGTGTGGCACCAGGTCGCCGACTACGCCCGGGTGACGGGCTGCGACCGGCGAACGCCGACCCGGGCCACCCGCGCCGCCATCGGAGTCGGCGCCAAGGAGTTTCTGGGCCAGCGGACCCTGTGGGAGGCAAGCGGCTCCTGGCCCACACCGACCTGCCGTTGAGCGGGGGTGCGCGCGCGGCGCCTCGGCTTCCGGGACGCCGCGAACTTCACCACCTTCTTCCAGCGCGGCACCGGACAGCCACCGAGCACCCGGCTACCACCGACGTCCGTGGCGCCCGCCCCTCGTGACCTGACCGGCACGGCCGTGCCCTCCCCCGGTGGCTCTCCATCCCACCGGGGGACACGGCGATTCAGAGACGCGGAGTGACGCCGGTCCTCCGCGGCCACCTCGCCCGCGCGATAACGCATGGACCGTCAGCAGTCATGAGCCGTCAGCAGTCATGCGCTGTCGGCGAGGCGGTTCAGCCACTCCGTCAGCAGCAGTTGCTCGGCGCTGCTGAGGTTCGTCTGCTCGGGCAGGGCGGCGCGCAGGGCGCGGGCGGCGCCGGCCGGGCCGGGGGCCTGGACGGCCGGCTGCCGGTTGGTGACGGCATCGACCATGGCTTCCCGCAGTGTGCTGAACAGGGCCGGGTCGCGGCGGTCCTGGGGCAGGGAGAGCCAGGTGAGCACCGCGCCGCGCGCCGTGGCGTGGATGATCTGGGCCGCGATTTCCTCGTCGACGCGGAGCCAGCCTCCTGCGGCCAGGCGGCGGACGCGGCCCATCAGGATCTGCATGCCGGCCTTGAAGGCGGCCGAGGTGCTCCGGGTGGGCTCGGTGTACATCAGCGTGAACAGTGCGGGATTGGCGAGGCCGAACTCGACCGCGACGTCCCAGCCGGCCCTCAGGTCCTCGATGAGGTCCGGGGGGTCGGGGTCGACGTGCTTGGTGGCGAGGAACGCGGCGAAACCGTGCTCGGCCACCGCGTCGAGCAGCCCGTCCTTGTCGCCGAACAGCCTGTAGATGGCCGGCGGCTGCAGGCCCGCCGCGTCGGCGACCGCGCGGGTGGTGACCGCGTCGCGGCCCCCGCGGGTCAGCAGGTCGATGGCGGCCTCGATGACCCGTTGCCGTGTCTGCTCCCGGCTCGGGGGGGCGGTGTCGGACGTGGCGGAGCCGGCGGTGTCGGTGCCGCGTGCAGGCGATGGCATGAACCGATGATACGGCACCGTTGATTCCATCGTTAGTATCGGTGATATCGTACAACTGTTTCCACCGAAACCACATCATCGCCACAGGGGAGCGCACCATGATCATCGTGACCGGAGCCACCGGACAGCTCGGGCGTCAGATCGTCGAGAGGCTGCTCACCCGCATGCCGGCCGACGGAATCGGCGTCAGCGTCCGCGACCCGCACAAGGCGCAGGCGCTCGCCGACCGAGGGGTACGGGTGCGACAGGGCAGCTTCACCGACCCGGCCGGTCTCGCCCACGCCTTCGAGGGCGCCTCGCAGGTGCTCATCGTCTCCGTCGACAAGATGGGCGAGGAGTGCCTCCAGCAGCACCTCACCGCGATCGAGGCGGCCGTCGCGGCCGGTGCTCGCCGCATCCTCTACACCAGCCAGATGGGGGCCAGCCCGACGTCGCACTTCCAGGCGTGCCGCGACCACGCCGCCACGGAGGAGGCGCTGCGCGCCTGCGGCGTGCCGTTCACCGCGCTGCGCAACGGCTTCTACGCCGCCAGCGCGGCGCACTTCGTCGGCCATGCGGCCACCTCCGGCGAGCTCGCACTCCCCGCGGACGGGCCGGTCGCCTGGACGGCGCACGCCGACCTCGCCGAGGCGACCGCCACCATCCTGACCGACGAAGGCCGCTTCGACGGCCCCACACCCCCGCTCACGGGAGGACGGGCGCTCACCTTCGACGACGTAGCCGCCGTCGCCACCGAGGTCACGGGCCGCGCCATCACGAGGATCACCGCCCCCGACGGCCAGTTCCTGAAGCAGCTGACGGGCCAAGGCGTCCCCACCGAGACGGCGGATCAGTTGCTCGGCATCTTCACCGCGAGTCGGGCCGGCGAGTTCGCCACCGTCGACCCGGCACTCGCCACTCTGCTCGGCCGCGAACCCATCACGCTGGGCACCGTGCTGCGCGAGCAGCTGTCCAACGAATGATCCACCGAGCGCGCCGGACGTCGATGCCCCTTCTCGCATGATCCCGCCGAGCAGCCGGACCGTCGCGGTACGGGGGCGACCTCGGTGCCGGCATCACCTCCCGGCTCGGCGAAGCTCATCCCGAGGCCGTGGCGGCCATCCATCTGACGGCGATCGCCAACCCGGTCGCCTACGACCCGGCTCAGGTCACCCCCGAGGAGCAGGAGTAACTCGACTCCGTCGCCGTGTGGTCCGCGCAGGAGGGCGGGCTGCTCGCCTGGATCCTGGAGAAGTACCGTGCGTGGAGCGACTGCGGCGGTGACCTGTCGTCCCGGTTCGACGACGACCTCCTCCTCACGCAGGCATCGCTCTCCTGGTTCACCGGCCTGGCCCTGTTCCCCGCCGACCCCGCCCAGCCACCCCGCGGCCGGGCCGAGCGCACGTACAACATCACCAGGTACACCCGCATGCCCCGTGGCGGACACTTCGCCGCCCACGAAAAACCCGAACTCCTCGCACACCACCTCACCGAGTTCTTCCGCTCCCACCGGTGAACGACGATGCCACGCACGACGAACCAGTCGATGCAAGGCCATCCGGCGTCGGCGGCACGACCGTGCCGGAGGCGGCGCGCGCCCGCCGGCGCGGTCCGGTCCGGTCCAACGCCGGACTCCAGGGCGCCGAGAAGGAGCGGCGCACCGAGCCCCCGCCGTCAGGTGTGTGCCGCGCGAGGGCCGGAGTCGGTGAGGGTCCAGCTCGCGAGGAGGTCCAGAGCCTGTCTCGACGGTGAGCCCGCTTCGGCGGTGTAGACGAACAGGGTCGTGTCGGGGTCCCCGGGCGGGGAGAGGGTTTCGTATTCGACGGTCAGTTCGCCGACCAGAGGGTGGCGCAGGCGTTTGGAGCCGTGGGTGCGTTGGTGGACGCGGTGCTGCTCCCACCAGTGGTCGAATTCGGGACTGTGTTCCCGCAGATCGGCGACGAGGGCGCTGGTGTGCCGGTCGTGGGGGTCGCGGCCGGCCTCCAACCGCAGACTCTCGACCGCGGCTCGTGCCTGCTCCTCCCAGTCGACGAACAGGGCGCGGGCGTCGTCGTCGAGAAACATCCAGCGGGCGTAGTTGCGGTGTCGCAGGGCCGGCTTCTCGAAGTCGGCGAACAGCGCCTTCGCCATCCGGTTGGCGGCGAGGACGTCAGCGCGCCGTCCCAGGACGAGGACGGGTTCGCCGTCGAGCGCGTCGAGGAGTTGGTGGAGGCCGGGGCGGACACGCTTGACACCGTGGGGGCTTCGTGGGGTCGGCGCCGTGGCGATGCCCATGAGGTCCCGCAGGTGGGCGTGGGCTGCGGTGTCCAGCCCCAGGGCACGGCCGATCGCCTCGACCACGGCTGGTGAGGGGGTGATCCGCCGGCCCTGTTCGAGGCGGGTGTAGTAGTCGGTCGACACGCCTGCCAGGAGGGCGACTTCCTCGCGGCGCAGCCCCGGCACCCGGCGCAGCCGGCCGTCCGGGGGCAGGCCCGCGCGTGACGGGTCGCCCTGGCTGCGGGCTCGTCTGAGGAAGTCGGCCAGTTCACGGTTGGTCTGCGCCACACGGACCAGTGTCGCCGACGCCGGGCGTTCCTGGCTGGCCCTGTGCGTCCCAGGTTGCCCCGTCCGCGGTCGTGCAGGGCGTGATATCGGCGTCCACGGCGCTGTGTGGTGAACCAGGCTGGGTGCATCCGGACCCCGCGAACCGCTCGGGGCCGTCCCAACACCCGTACGAGCGAAGGACGATCATGGCTCTTCCGACAGAACGACCCGCGACCTGGTTCGTGACCGGCACCTCCCGGGGCCTGGGCCTCGAACTGGTCGAGCAACTGCTGGAGCGCGGTGACGGCGTCGCCGCGACGACGCGCTCCCGCGAGCGGCTGCTTGCGGCGCTCGGCGACCGGGTCGACACCTCACGTCTGCTCCCGCTCACCGTCGACCTGCGGGACGAGGCAGCGGTCAGGCGGGCCGTGCTCAGGACCACCGAGCGTTTCGGCGGGCTGGACTGCGTCGTGAACAACGCGGGTTACGGCTTCCTGGCCGCGGTGGAGGAGACCTCCGACCGTGAGGTCCGCGACCTGCTCGATGTCCAGATCGTCGGCGTGTGGAACGTGCTCCGCGCCACGCTGCCCGTCCTTCGCGAGCAGCGCGGCGGCCACATCGTCAACGTGTCCTCGGTCCTGGGCCTGACCGCCGTCGCGGGCTGGGCGCTCTACTGCGCGGGGAAGTTCGCGCTGGAAGGACTGAGCGAGGCCCTCGCGGCCGAGGTGGCGGACTTCGGCGTCAACGTCACCATCGTCGAACCCGGCTACTTCCGCACCGAGTTCCTCACCCAGGACTCGATCGCCCTGCCCACCGGGACGACCGCGCACTACCCGGCCATCCGTGAGATGACCGCCACCCATCTGCAGCTCCAGGGCAGCCAGCTCGGAGACCCGGTCAAGGGCGCCGCCGCGATCATCGGCCGGGTCGTGGCCGGCGACGGCCCGCTGCGCCAACTGCTCGGCTCGGACGCCCATTCCTACGCCACCGCCAAGGTCGCGGCTCTCGGGGCGAACCTCGACGCCACCGCGCTCAGCGCACCCGCCACCGACTTCCCTGTCTGACGCGTCCGCACCGACGAGTTGGCCGGCGCTCCGGGTGGGGCGGGGTGAGCGACTGCTCATGGTCGTCACCGCGCAGGGTCGGTGTCCGGCCGGGCCCGGCGGGCGGCGTCGGCGCAGCGGGCGGCGAGTTCGGCGAACGCGACTGCCAGTTCGGGTGGGCCGATGACGTCGATGTCGGTGTCGAAGCGGCTGATGCCGGCGGCGAGTGCGGTCCATGACCAGGAGCCGAGGGTGAGTCGGCAACGGTCGCCGTCGAGATGTTCGACCGTTCCGTCCTGGGCGAACGGGGCGACGTCGGCGGCCGGCAGGTGGAGGACGACCTCGCCGCGGCACGGCCACTCAGTGGTGGCGTCGTGGCTGCCGCGGAAGCGGTTGGTGATGAAGTCGCAGACGCTGCCCCCGGGGATGTCGCGTGCGACGAAGCGGGGGCCCGTGGGGGTGCGGGGGCGGATGCGGTCCGCGCGGAAGGTGCGCCAGTCCCCGCGGTCGAGGTCCCAGGCGAGCAGGTACCAGCGGCCGTGCCGGGTGACCAGGTGGTGCGGCTCGACGCGTCGGCGCTGCGTGGCCGCGGTGTCCGGGGCGCCGACGTAGTCGAAGCGCAGTTCCTCGCAGGCACGGATGGCGCGGCCCAGGTCCATGAGGACCTGCCCATCGAGGGGGGCCGGGGCGCGGTCCTGGGGAGGGCGCAGGGCGGTGATGTGCAGCAGGTCGATGCGGCGGCGCAGGTGGGGCGGCATGACCTGGCGAACGGTGGCCAGGGCGCGCGCGGCGTCCTCGGCCACCACGGTGCCTGCGGCCGCGGTCTGCAGCGCCACCGCCAGGGCGAGGGCCTGGCCGTCGTCGAACAGCAGGGGTGGCATGCGGGTTCCGGCGTCGAGGCGGTAGCCGCCGGCCGGCCCCTTGAAGGTGCGGATCGGGTAGCCGAGTTCGCGCAGGCGGTCGATGTCGCGGCGCACGGTGCGCGGGGAGACGTCGAGGCGCTCGGCGAGGTCGTCACCGGACCAGTCACGGCGGGTCTGGAGCAGCGAGAGCAGCGAGAGCAGTCGCGAGGATGTCTTCTGCATGTCCCGCATTCTGCCCGCAGTACAGGACACACCCTGTCCGGTACCCCTGGCAACGTGGCCGTCGAGCCGCCCGGGAGAGCAACCAGCCCGGCCACGGCCGCCGCGCCGCGGGCTCCGGTCGTAAAGCGGCGCACCATTCCTCCCCACCACGGCAAGGAGCGGACCATGTCCGTCACGACCACCACCCACCTGAACTTCCGGGGCGCCGCACGCGAGGCGCTGGACTTCTACCGGTCCGTCTTCGGCGGACGCACCACCGCCGTCACCTACGGGCAAGCGGGCAACGTGCACGACGAGAACGAGGCGGACTGGGTGATGTGGGGCGAGGTGGTCGGCGACAGCGGGTTCCACGTCATGGCCTACGACGTGCCCGCCCAGCTGCCGTGGGACCAGGGCCGGAACCCCTTCTTCGTCTCCGTGCGCGGCGAGGACACCGAGGAGATCAGCGCCCTGTGGCAGAAGCTGTCGCAGGGCTCGACCGTGGTCCGGCCGCTGGAGGCCGCGCCGTGGGCACCGCTGTACGGCATGCTCACCGACCGGTTCGGCATCACCTGGGTGCTGGACTTCACCGCCCCGTACCACGGCTGATCCGGCCGGCCCGACCCGAAGGCGCATCCGGGCCGCCGCAGCCACCTGGCCGCGGCGGCCCGCACCGACCGGCGCCGCGCGGGCGGACCCACGACAGGAAGAGGATCACCATGCGGACACCGCGGCCGGGACCCACCGGCACCGACCACACCACCCCGTTCCCGGACAGCACCGTGTCCGGCATCATCAGCACCCCGGACCCCGACGACGGCCGGAGTCCACGAGCGAGCCGCAACCCGAGGACGCCATGACCGTCCTCGACGCACGTGCCCTCAACCGTGCGACCCTCGCCCGCCAGTCCCTGCTCGAACGCAGCACCGCGTCCGTCCCGCAGGCGGTGGCGCAGCTGTGCGGCTTGCAGGCGCAGGAACCCCAGGAACCGTTCATCGGCCTGTGGTCCCGCCTGGCCGGCTTCGAGCCCGGGCTGCTCGACGACGCGCTGACGGCTCGCCAGGTGGTGCGCACGCACCTGATGCGCCGCACCGTCCACCTCGTCACCGCCGCCGACGCACTCGCCTGGCGGCCCCGTCACGACGCCATGCTGCGCCAGCGGGTCCTCGGCACCTACCGGCGCGAACTCGCCGATGTCGATCCGGAGGAGGTCGCCGCGGCCGGCCGCGCGGTCTTGGCCGATCAGCAGGCCCGCACCATGAGCGAGCTGGTCCGCGCCGTCGAGGACCGCTGGCCCGGCCCACCGCGCCGCGCCCTGGGGGAACTGCTCGTCGCGGCGCTCATCCCCATGGCCCAGCTGCCACCCCGTGGCCTGTGGCAGCGCAAGGCCGGAGTACGCAATCTGCCACTGACCACCTGGCTGGGCCGGGACACCCACCCCGTACCCATCGCTGACAACGATCCGGTCGGGCAGCACCTGGTACGCCGCTACCTCGCCGCCCACGGACCCGCCGCGAGCGCGGACCTGCGCGCCTGGTGCGGCCTCGCCGGCCTCCCCACCGCCGTCAGAGCAGTGCGCGAGGAGCTCGTCGCCTTCCGCGACGAACGCGGCCGCGAACTCCTCGACCTGCCCGACGCCCCCCGTCCCCACCCCGACACACCCGCCCCCGTCCGCTTCCTGCCGGCCTTCGACAACGCGATCCTCGGCTACCACGACCGCAGCCGCATCATCGACCACGCCCACCTCGGCCTGTCCGTCGCGGGACACCGCGCCGTCCTCGTCGACGGCCGCGTCGCCGCCACCTGGACCGTGCACGACCGCCGGCTCCGCATCACCCCCCTGCGCCCCCTCGCCGCCGCCGAACAGGAGGCCACCCACGCCGAGGGCCGGGCCCTGGCCGCTTTCCTGGACGAGGGCATCGCGCACGTCCAGTTCGACACCGGAAGCTGACGGGCACACACCTCGGCCCCTCCCGGCGGGATCACCGGCGCTGCGACACCGAGGAGCCGGTCCTGCGCGCTCCACAGGCCCGACACCCGATCGCACGCGGCGGGCCCGATGAAGTTGAACAGGTCCGAGCTCGCACGCCACGGGGCCACCGGCGCTGTCTCCTCGGTCATCAGACCGACGGCCGACAGCGCGTAGGCGGCGCGCCGACCGGCCACCGCGTTGGGAACCGCCGCCTCGCGGGCCATCGCCCCGCCCTGCGGCCGCACCTCGACGACGGGGACCGGGATGTCCCGGTGGGGCCCGGCGACATCGAGGAGGGCGTCGACCGCAACCGACGGCAGGCCGGTCAGCCCCGCGCCGCCGTCCCAGAACGGCATGGGCTCGGTCGGGTCCTGGTGGATGGAGTCGACCGCGGCGTACGGGATCTCCCAGACGGTGTCGATGAGCGGCCCGGTGACGGCCCGCATCGGTGCCAGCAGCGCGGCGCCGGGCTCGGCGCCGTCGAGGTGGGCCTAGCGGAGCTGCACCACACACTGGCCGCGCAGCAGCGGTTCGGGGATCTCCGGCAGCGGCGGCAGCCTCAGCAGTGCCACCGACGTGGTCGACACCCGCTCGGGCAGGTCGGACGACCATGCGGCGAAAGCGTGCAGGACGTCGCGGGCCGCGGCGCCCGGATAGAAGACCGATCCTCCGTAGAGGCTGGTCACGGGCATGAGGCCGATACGCAAAGCCCAGAACAGTTCGGGATCGCTGGTGGCATCGACGTCGTGGACGACACCCAGGCCTTCGACGAGTCGGGCGCGCCGGACGTTGTCCGCGGCGAACCCGAACGCGCGTGACAGCGGGCCGCTCCCACCGCCCAGGGTGTACCCGACGACGCCCACGGCACTGGACGAGCCGTTGATCGGGGCCAGCCCGTGCGGTGCGGCGGCCTCGATGACCTGCGACCACCTGGCGCCCGCCTGGACGGTGGCGGTTCGGGTGGCGGGGTCGACCCGTACACCGGCCATGCGCTCGGTGGTGATCAGCACACCCGCCTCCACCGGGGCGGTGAGCCCGTGCCCGGTGGCCATCACCACCCCCCAGCCGGTGTCGCGCGGCCCACCGCACCGCGGCGACGACGTCCCCGGTGTGCTCGGCCGACACCAGCGCGGGTCGACCGCGGCAAACAGGGACTGAAGCGCTCGGGCATGACGGATGGATACGGGATTCCGCCGGGCCGTGTCCTGGCCGGTGCCAACCGCCCCGACTCTCCGCTTCTCGCCCCGACCCTGGACCGTCTGGAGGGCCTCGGCCCCTTGCCCCACACCATCACCGTGCACCTGGACGCCGGCTACGAATCGGACACCACCCGCGCTCTGCTCAGCGAACGCGGCCTGCACGGACGCATCGCGCACAAGGGGGAGAAGGCGCCCGTTCAGGCAAGTCGGCGTTGGCACGTCGAACACACCCATCGGGAAATGACGTGCCGTCCAGCATCACGCACCCGGCAGCAGCCGACCACCGGGAGACCGAGCTATGGACGAGACCACCTGGCCGAACCGGCGAACCCCTGTCCCGGACGCCCGCCACGAGCTCGCGGTCCGCCTGGTGGAGCGGTCGGCCGAGTCCTTCGCGACGGGCCACTCGATCACGCCGCCGCTCCCCGACGACCTCGACCCCGTGTGTTCCGTTCGAAATGGTCGACTGCGAGCCGAGGCTCAGCGGTACTCGCGCAGGCGCGGGCGGACCCCGAGCACGCTCAGGGCGAGCGCCAGGACGAGCGCGAGACCGCCCAGCGCCGCGGTGGCGGGACCCAGGTCGCCGTCGGCGTCGGCCACCGCCGCGTCGAAGGCCCGCTGGTTGACCGCCAGGACATCACCCAGAGCTGTGCCGAGGAGCTCGAAGTCCGCATTGGACTGGCCTGCCGCCGTACCGGTGTTGAAGGTCACCGCCGCTTTGAGCTGCCCCTGGTCGCGCAGGCCGCGCATCGCGCGGTCGTCCAGTTGGTAGCGCTGGAACGCCGTCAGGGCCCGTTCGGCTCCGTCCTGCTCGCCCGGGAAGGTGATGTTGCGCAGTTCCGTTCCGAGGAAGCCGTCGAACGGGACCACCCGGTGGTCGGCGCGGTGGGCGTCGGCCTGACGTGACAACTCGTTGTCGTAGCTGCCGAGGGTGGTGCCCGGGAGGTGGGCGACGGCCTGGGTCTTGTCGAGGAAGGACTGCTCGTACGCGGCGGCCCGGGCCGGGTCGGTGAGGTAGCGGCTCTCGTCCGCGTTCATGTCGTAGGCCACCGCGCGGGCGCGGCTGAGGGCGATGACGGAGTCGTAGGCGTTGCGCTTGGCGACGACCAGGTGGTCATCGGCGGCCGAGGCGAGCTGGAGAGCGGTCGCCAGTCCGAGGACGGTGAGGAGGGTCGCGGCGGCCAACGGGAGGCTGATCCTTCGGCGGAAGCGGGTGGTCAGGGCCCGTTGCAGCGCGGCCAGTGCGGCGAGGGCGGCTGTTCCGGTGGCCAGGATCCACCACCGGCCGGCCGAGAGGTCGTCGCGTTGGTCCGAGTAGATGCGATCGACGGTGGCGGAGTTTGCGGCGGCGACCTGGTCGGCGGCGGGCAGCAGCTTCTGCCGGAGCAGATCGGTGGCCTGGCGGTAGGTGTCCAGGGCGTCCGGGGAGGGCTTGCCGGCCGGGGCGTGGGCCTGCTCCTCCAGCAGCTGGGCCCGCGCCACCAGGGCTTCGTAGCCGCCGAGTTCGGCGATCACGGTCTGGACGGCGCGTTGCCCGTGCGGATCCCCGGCGGCGGCCTCGGCGGCGCGCTGGAGGTCGGTGCCGGCCTGGTTGCGGCGCTGCTCGTAGGTGTCCAGCGTCTGCCTGCGCAGCGCGGTGTAGTCCGGGTCGGCGCCGGTCAGCAGGAGGTTGGCGGCCTGGGCGTCCATGTCACTGAGTGCGAAGGACAGGTCGGCGGCCCGGGTGGCCTGCGGGGCGGCCCGGTGGCCGATGGTGTCGAGGCCGTCGCGGGCGCCGCCGAGGACCGAGGCGGTGGCCGCGGCGAGGCCGAGCAGGGTGGCCAGGCCGAGGGCGGTGAGTGCGCGGACCAGGCGGGGTGTGTTCCACCAGGGACCGCCCAGTACGAGGATCCGGGCGCCGACGCCCGATGTCCGGGCCGAGGTGCCCGTGGCTGCCACGTGGCCCTGTGCGGGGGTGGTGCGGGGGGCGCGCGGCCCGGGTGCCGGTCCTGCCGTACCCGGGTTCGCCACCCCTGGCGAGCCCGTCTTCCGCGGTACGGTCGTTCTGTCCGGTGCACCCGCTGTCATGGCCGCGCGTCCCCCTACCCTTTTCACCTGGCCGCCGGATGGTCATCTGTGGAGCCCACCTGGGGATGACAGCCACCGGCGTGGTCACGGCCCGCGTCCCCCACGGAGCGGGGCCGTTCCCTCGTCTCCGACGCTATGCCGCCGGAGATCGACTTCCGGGTTCCCTGACGCTTCCTTGGCGCCGCCGGCAGCGGTCTTGACGCCTCGTTGGCGCCCGTCCGGGTTCAGGGCCGGTACCGGTAACCGATGCCGGGTTCGGTGATCAGGTGACGGGGCCGGGCCGGGTCCGCTTCCAGCTTGCGGCGCATGGTGGCGAGGTAGACCCGCAGGTAGTTGCCGTTGTCCTGCTGGTCCGGTCCCCAGACCTCGCGCAGGATCTGCCGTCCCGGAACCAGCTTCCCCGGGTGGGCCAGCAGGATGGTGAGGATCTTCCACTCGGTCGGGGTGAGGCGAACGGGCCCGCCGGGGCCGGTCACGGTGCCCGCCACCACGTCGACCTCGTGGTCGCCGATCACGGCCCGGGGCGGCGGCGTCTCGGCCGGCGGGCGGCGCAGCACGGCGCGGAGACGGGCCAGGAGTTCGTCCATGACGAAGGGTTTGGTGAGGTAGTCGTCGGCGCCGGCGTCGAGCGCCCTGATCTTCTCGGTCGCGGTGTCGCGTCCGGACAGGACGATGATCGGTACGGCGCTCCAGGCGCGCAGGCCGCGGATGATGTCCATGCCGTCGAGGTCGGGCAGGCCGAGGTCGAGCAGGACCGCCCCCGGCATCTCCCGGCTCGCCAGGTCCAGGGCTTCGGCGCCGGTGGCGGCGGTGAGGACGGAGTAGTGGCGGGCGTGGAGGTTGATCTTCAGGGCACGCAGGAGCTGGGGTTCGTCGTCCACGACGAGGATGTGGCTCACGCCGTCACCTCGCCGGGGTCCGCGCCGGACACGGACACAGGATCGGTCCCGGGCTCGGGCCCGGCTGCGGGCTCGGGCTCGGCCGCGGGCAGGGTGAGCAGCATGGTGGTGCCGCCGCCCGGGGTGTCCTCGACGTCGAGGGTGCCGCCCATGGCCTCGGCGAGGCCGCGGGAGAGGGCGAGGCCGAGGCCGACGCCGGTGGTGTTGTCGGTGTCGCCGAGCCGTTGGAACGGTAGGAAGACCCGGTCGCGTTCCTCGGGGGCGATGCCGGGGCCGCGGTCGATGACGCGGATCTCGACGCGGTCCAGGTGCCCGCTGGCGGTGACCAGGACGGGTGCGCCGGGGGCGTTGTGGCGAAGGGCGTTGGTGATGACGTTGGCCAGGACGCGTTCCAGCAGCGGCGGGTCGGCGAGGACGGCCGGGGCGGTGTCGAGGCCGAGCGGCTGGACGGGGGCGTCGGGGTCGGCGAGCGAGTCCATCGCCCGGGGCAGGACCTCGTCGAGGTGGGTGGGGGCCAGGTGCAGGGTGAGGGCGCCGGCCTGGAGGCGGCTCATGTCGAGGAGGTTGTCGACCAGACGGGTGAGTTTGACGAGGGATGCGTCGGCGAGGTCGAGGAGTTCGGCCTGGTCCTCGTCGGAGAACTCGACGTCGGGGCTGCGCAGCGAGCCGATCGAGGCGAGCGCGGCGGCGAGCGGGGTGCGCAGGTCGTGGCTGACGGCGGCGAGCAGCGCGGTACGCATCCGGTCGGCGGCCTTGATCGGTTCGATCTCGGCGGCGACGGTGGCGAGCCGGTCGCGTTCGAGGGCGGCGGCGACGTGGGCGGCGAAGGCGGTGAGCACCCGCATGTCGGCGGCGGGCAGCCGGCGGCCGGTCAGGACGAGCAATGCGTCCGGGCCGACCGGGACTTCGGCGCTCTGGCGGTCGGGCATGGGTTCGCCGCCCGCGTCGCTGCGGGCGAGGGCCTCGCCGTCGGCGCGGTCGAGCAGGGCGACGGACTCCATGCCGAAGGCGGTCCGGGACTTCTCCAGCAGGGCCGGGATGGCGTCGGCGCCGCGCAGGACGCTGCCCGCGAGGGTGGAGAGGGTCTCGGCCTCGGCGGTGGCGCGGGCGGCCCGGCTGGTGAGGCGGCCGGCGTGGTCGACGACGGTGGAGACGGTGAGTGCGACCACGGCGAACACCACGAGGGCGATGACGTTGTTGGGCTCGGCGATGGTGAAGGTGTGGACGGGCGGGATGAAGTAGTAGTTGAGCAGCAGTGAGGCGATCAGCGAGGCCATCAGCGCGGAGAACGCCCCGCCGAGCAGGGCGACCGCGACCACGCCGAGCTGGAAGATCAGCGCGACGGTGGTCAGGTTCAGCGAGTGCGACTGGGAGAGCCCGGCGGTGAGCAGGAACGGCAGCACCAGGCCCGAGGTGAAGCCGGCGGCGGTGCGGCGCTTGGAGTGGCGACGGCCGAGGGTCGGCAGCCGGCCGCGGCCGGTGAACTCGTGGGTGACCATGTGGACGTCGATGTCCTCGGAGGCGTCCACGGTGGTCTCGCCGATGCCGGGGCCGGTGAGGAAGCGGTTGATCCGGCCGCGGCGGCTGGTGCCGAGCACGAGTTGGGTGGCGTCGTGGGCGCGGGCGAAGGCGAGCAGGGCGGTGGGGATGTCGTCGCCGACCACCACGTGGTAGCTGCCGCCGAGGGATTCGACGAGTCGGCGCTGTTCGGCGAGGTTGCCGGGTGAGGCGCCGGCGAGGCCGTCGCTGCGGGTGATGTGGACGGCGAGCAGGTCGCCGCCGGCGGTGCGGTCGGCGATGCGGGCGGCGCGGCGGATCAGGGTCTCGCCCTCGGGGCCGCCGGTGAGGGCGACCACGACGCGTTCCCGGGTCTCCCAGACCCGGTCGATGTGGTGGCTGGCGCGGTAGTCGCGCAGTCCTTCGTCGACCCGGCCGGCGACCCAGAGCAGGGCGAGTTCACGCAGGGCGGTCAGGTTGCCGACCCGGAAGTAGTTCGAGAGTGCGGCGTCCACTTTCTCCGCCTTGTAGACGTTGCCGTGCGCCATCCGGCGCCTGAGGGCCTGCGGGGCCATGTCGACCAGTTCGATCTGGTCGGCGCGGCGGACCACCTCGTCGGGGACGGTCTCGCGCTGCGGGATGCCGGTGATCTTCCGGACCACGTCGTTCAGCGACTCCAGGTGCTGGACGTTGACGGTGGTGATGACGTCCACGCCGGCGGCGAGCAGTTCCTCGACGTCCTGCCAGCGTTTGGCGTTGCGCCCGCCGGGGACGTTGGTGTGTGCGAGTTCGTCGACCAGGGCCACGGAGGGCTTCCGTGCCAGGACCGCGTCGACGTCCATCTCGGTGAACTCGCCGCCCCGGTGGGTGCGGGTGAGCCTCGGCACCACATCGAGGCCCTGGAGCATGTTCTCGGTGTGCCGGCGGCCGTGGCACTCGATGAAGCCGACCACCACGTCCGCTCCGCGTTCCTGTCTGCGCCTGGCCTCGTCGAGCATCCGGTACGTCTTGCCGACGCCCGGGGCCGAACCGAGGTAGACCCTCAACCGGCCGCGCCGTACGCGGGTGCCGGGGGTGAGGTCGCGAGACATGGGCGCTGCTCTTTCCTACGAGGGCGGCCTGGGGTGTGGTGGGTGGGGCACTGCGGTTCGGGCGGGCGGACATGCGGAGGACCGGCCCGGGGCGGGGGGCTCCCCCGCTCCCGCGCCGGTCCTCCTACCCGGCCGGTCGGCGTACGGTCACTTCCTCCTCGCTGAGTGCCTTGTTGAGCACGACGATGTTGACGCCGTCCTGGCCGAGGAAGCCGAGCGAGCGGCCCTCGGTGTACTTCGCGACCAGCTTGTCCACCGTGTCCACGGGCAGGTTGCGGGCCTTGGCGACCCGGTTGACCTGCTCCTTGGCGTAGGGGACCGAGATGTGCGGGTCGAGGGAGGACCCGGAGGCGGTGAGCGCGTCCGGCGGGACGGTGGCCGGGTCGACGCCGTCGAAGGCGGAGACGGCGGCGCGGCGGTCCTCGACGTTCTTCAGCAGGTCTTCGCTGTTGGGGCCGAGGTTGGAGGCGCCGGAGCTCTTGGGGTCGTAGGCGGAGGCCGCGGGGCGGGGCTGGAACCACCGGGGGTCCGGCTGGGCCTGCTCGTCCGCGTCGTCGGGGTTCTGCTTGGGCAGGTTGTAGTTCTGGCCGAGGAGGCTGGAACCGATCTCCTTGCCCTGCGAGCTGACGATCGAGCCGTTGGCCTTGTCGCTGAAGGCGACCTGGCTGATGCCGGTGACCAGCAGCGGGTAGGCGATGCCGAGGATGACGGTCATCACCAGGAGCATCCGCAGCGCGGTGAAGTGGGTGCGTACGGAGGTGGGCAGTGGCTTGGGCATGGTTGCTGTTTCCTCCGTCTCAGCTCAGGCCGGGGATGAACTGGATGATCAGGTCGATCGCCTTGATGCCGATGAACGGCACCACGAGACCGCCGAAGCCGTACACCCCGAGGTTGCGCCGGAGCAGCGAACTGGCGTCCGACGGGCGGTACTTGACGCCGCGCAGGGCGAGCGGGATCAGGCCGACGATGACCAGGGCGTTGAAGATGATCGCCGAGGTGATCGCCGAGGTGGGGCTGTGCAGGCCCATGATGTTGAGGTGGCGCAGGCCCGGGTACACACCGGCGAACATGGCCGGGATGATCGCGAAGTACTTGGCGACGTCGTTGGCGATCGAGAAGGTGGTCAACGCGCCGCGGGTGATGAGCAGTTGCTTGCCGATCTCGACGATCTCGATCAGCTTGGTGGGGTTGGAGTCCAGGTCCACCATGTTGCCGGCCTCCTTGGCCGCCATGGTGCCGGTGTTCATCGCCACGCCGACGTCGGCCTGGGCGAGGGCCGGGGCGTCGTTGGTGCCGTCGCCGGTCATCGCGACCAGCTTGCCGCCGGCCTGCTCCTTCCTGATCAGGGCCATCTTGTCCTCGGGGGTGGCCTCGGCGAGGAAGTCGTCCACACCGGCCTCGTCCGCGATCGCCTTGGCGGTCAGCGGGTTGTCACCCGTGATCATGATGGTCCTGATGCCCATCCGGCGCAGCTCGTCGAAGCGCTCCTTCATCCCCTCCTTGACGACGTCCTTGAGGTGGATGACGCCGAGGGCCTTCGGTGCTGCGGTGCCGACCCGGGAGGCGACCACGAGCGGGGTGCCACCGGCGGCGGAGATGCCGTCGACGAGAGTGGCGATGTCCTGGCCGACCGTGCCGCCGTGCTCGGTGACCCAGTTGGTCACCGAGCCGGCCGCGCCCTTGCGCACCGAGTGCACGCCGTCGGCCTCGTCGAGGTCGACGCCGGACATCCGGGTCTGGGCGGTGAACGGGACCCAGGTGGCGTGCGTGAGCTCGCCCTGGGCGCGGGCCCGCAGGCCGTACCCGGTCTTGGCGAGGACCACGATCGAGCGGCCCTCGGGGGTCTCGTCGGCCAGCGAGGAGAGCTGGGCGGCGTCCGCCAGTTCCTCGACGGTGACGCCCGTGGCGGGCTGGAACTCGGCGGCCTGGCGGTTGCCGAGGGTGATGGTGCCGGTCTTGTCGAGCAGCAGGGTGTTGACGTCGCCGGCGGCCTCGACGGCGCGGCCGGACATGGCGAGCACGTTGCGCTGCACCAGGCGGTCCATGCCGGCGATGCCGATCGCGGAGAGCAGCGCACCGATGGTGGTCGGGATCAGCGCGACGATCAGGGCGACCAGGACGATCATCGACTGCGGGGCGCCGGCGAAGGTCGCCATCGGCTGCAGGGTGACGACCGCGACCAGGAACACGATGGTCAGCGAGGCGAGCAGGATGTTGAGGGCGATCTCGTTCGGCGTCTTCTGCCGGGCGGCGCCCTCGACCAGGGCGATCATGCGGTCGATGAACGACTTGCCGGGCTCCGAGGCGATCTTGACGACGATCCGGTCGGAGAGCACCTTGGTGCCGCCGGTGACCGCGCTGCGGTCACCGCCCGACTCGCGGATCACCGGCGCGGACTCACCGGTGATCGCCGACTCGTCGACGGAGGCGACGCCCTCGACGACGTCGCCGTCGCCGGGGATGATCTGGCCGGCCTCGACGACCACGTGGTCGCCCAGCCGGAGGGCGGTACCGGAGACCTCCTCCTCGGTCTGCGAGGCGGGCCAGTTCACCAGGCGGCGGGCCATGGTGTCGGTCTTGGTCCGGCGCAGCGTGTCGGCCTGCGCCTTGCCGCGGCCCTCGGCGACGGCCTCGGCCAGGTTGGCGAAGACCGTGGTGAGCCAGAGCCAGACGGTGATCGCCCAGGCGAACACCGAGGGGTCGGCGATGGCGGAGACGGTGGTGACCACCGAGCCGACCTCGACGACGAACATGACCGGGTTCTTGATCATGACGCGCGGGTCGAGCTTCTTCACCGCGTCCGGGAGGGAGGAGATGATCAGCTTGGGATCGAGCAGACCGCCGGACGCTCTGTGCGGAGCCTGCCCCTGCTCCACGGGAGCGGGCGGGGTAACGGTGGACGACATCAGTGGAGACCTTCCGCGATCGGCCCGAGGGCCAGGGCCGGGAAGTAGGTGAGGCCGACGACGATCAGGACGACGCCCGACAGCAGGCCCACGAACAGCGGCTTGTGGGTGGGCAGGGTGCCCGGGGTGGCAGGGACGGGCTGCTGCTGCGCGAGCGAGCCGGCCAGCGCGAGCACGAACACCATCGGCAGGAACCGGCCGAGCGCCATGCACAGGCCGAGCGCGGTGTCGTACCAGGGCGTGTTCACCGTGATGCCGGCGAACGCCGAACCGTTGTTGTTGCTGGCGGAGGTGAACGCGTACAGCACCTCGGAGAACCCGTGCGGACCGGAGTTCAGCATCCCCGCCCGTTCACCCGGCAGCGCCATCGCGACACCGGTGCCGATCAGCACCAGGGCGGGCGTGGTCAGGATGTAGAGGGAGGCGAACTTCATCTCCCGGCCGCCGAGCTTCTTGCCCAGGTACTCGGGCGTGCGGCCGACCATCAGGCCCGCCACGAACACCGCGACGATGGCCAGGATCAGCATGCCGTAGAGGCCGGAACCGGTACCGCCGGGCGCGATCTCACCGAGCATCATGTTGAAGATCGTCAAGCCGCCGCCGAACGGCGTGAACGAGTCGTGGAAGGAGTTCACCGCGCCGGTCGAGGTCAGCGTCGTGGACGCCGCGAACAGGCCGGAGGCCGCCACGCCGAAGCGCTGCTCCTTGCCCTCCATCGCCGCACCGGCCGCCTGGAGCGCGGTGCCGGAGTGCTGGGACTCGGCGAAGGTGATCAGTGCGGCCGAGGCCACCCAGAAGATCCCCATGACCGCGACGATGGCGTAGCCCTGGCGGTTGTCGCCGACCATCCGGCCGAAGGTGCGGGGCAGCGAGAAGGAGATCACCAGCAGCAGGAAGATCTCCAGCCAGTTGGTGAAGCCGGTCGAGTTCTCGAACGGGTGGGCCGAGTTGGCGTTGAAGAAGCCGCCGCCGTTGGTGCCGAGCTCCTTGATGACCTCCTGCGAGGCCACCGGGCCACCGGGGATCGACTGGGTGTCGCCGCCCAGCGTCACGACGTCGTGGAAGCCGTGGAGGTTCTGGACGACGCCGTTGGCGACCAGGACCAGCGCGAACACGATCGAGATCGGCAGCAGCAGGCGCAGGCAGATCCGGGTGAGGTCCACCCAGAAGTTGCCGACCCGGTCGGTGCGGTTGCGGGTGAAGCCCCGGATCAGGGCGGCCACGATCGCGATGCCGACGGCGGCGGAGACGAAGTTCTGCACCGCCAGGCCCGCCATCTGCACCAGGTGGCCCATCGCGGACTCGCCGCTGTAGGACTGCCAGTTGGTGTTGGTCGCGAACGAGACCGCGGTGTTCCAGGCCTGGTGCGGCTCCATCACCGGGACGCCGAGGTTCAGCAGCAGGTGGTTCTGGAGCCGGATCAGGCCGTAGAGGAACAGGATCGACAGGGCCGAGAAGGCGAGTACGGAGCGCAGGTAGACCGGCCAGCGCTGGTCGGCGTCACCGTCGACGCCGACCACCTTGTACAGGCCACGCTCGACTCCGAGGTGCTTGGCGGAGGTGAGGAGCCTGGCGATGTAGTCGCCGAGGGGGCGGTAGCACAGGGCCAGCGCGCCCACCAGGGCGAGGGCCTGCAGCCAGCCCGCGAGAGTGGAGCTCATGTCAGAACTTCTCCGGGTAGATCAGCGCGACGACGAGGTAGCCCACCAGGGCGACGGCGACGATGAGACCTGCGATGTTCTCGACGCTCACAGCTTCTCCACCCCCCGCGCTACCAGGGCGATGACGGCGAACACGGCGACCGTGACACCGACGAAAACGAGATCGAGCATGGCTCCACCAACGTGGTTCAGGACTTGGCCGTGGACGGGCCCCGAGGGGCCCGCACGGCGCCGGTGGAAGACCGGCCAGGTCAGCAAACCAGCTGGTCACGGCGGTACCGGGAGTCCTGACGCCCTCCATACGGCCGGATGTGGAACGTTGACGCGGCCTTGATACCCGCTTCACACGGCCGAGACCTCACCTCGGCCGGAACGTGCCGGTGGCCCCGGACGGTTCGCCGTCCGGGGCCACGCGTCCGCGCTCGGATCACAGCCGTTCCGGCTCCGGCACCGCCGTGGAGCGGGTCGGCTCGCCGCGGCGGACGGCCCCGGGGGCGCGGCGCGCGGGGTGGTCGGCGCGGGGCGCGGAGGCGAGCTGCCAAGGAACGCTGATCACCATCACGCCGGGCGTGAACAGCAGCCGGCTCTTCAGCCACAGCGCGGACTGGTTGTGCAGCAGGTGCTCCCACCAGTGCCCCACCACGTACTCCGGGATGAACACGGCGACCGCGTCCCGGGGGCTGGCGCGGCGCACCGTCCGGACGTAGGAGACCACCGGCTTGGTGATCTCGCGGTACGGCGAGTCCAGTACCTTCAGCGGCACCTGGACGTCATAGGCGTCCCACTGGGTGCGCAGGTCGGCGGTGGCGTCCTTCTCGACCTCGACGGTGACGGCCTCCAGGGTGTCCGGGCGGAACGCCTCGGCGTAGCCCAGCGCCCGCAGGGTGGGCTTGTGCAGCTTGGAGACCAGCACGATGCCGTGCACCCGGGACGGACGGGCCGACTCGGCCTGCGGGTCCTCCACCGCCAACTCCGAGGCGACGGCGTCGTAGTGCCGCCGGATGCCGCGCATCATCACCCACAGCACGATCGCGGCGACCACCGCGAGCCAGGCGCCCTGGGTGAACTTGGTGGCCAGCACGATCACCAGCACCAGCGCCGTGGTGAGGGCGCCCAGGCCGTTGATGACCCGGGAGCGCTGCGCGGCGCCGCGCACCGCGCCGTCGCCCTCGCCGGCCAGCACGCGGTTCCAGTGCTTGACCATGCCGATCTGGGACAGCGTGAAGGAGGTGAAGACGCCGAGGATGTACAGGTGGATCAGGCTGGTGACATCGGCGTCGTAGAGCCACAGCAGGCCGCCGGCGACCACGGCGAGCGCGATGATGCCGTTGGAGAAGGCCAGCCGGTCGCCGCGGGTGTGCATCTGCCGGGGCAGGTACCGGTGTTCGGCCAGGATCGAGGCCAGCAGCGGGAAGCCGTTGAAGGCGGTGTTGGCGGCCAGGATCAGCACCAGCGCGGTGGCGGCCTGGACCACGTAGAACAGGATGCTGTCGCTGCCGCCGAAGACGGAGGCCGCGAGCTGGGCGATCACGGTCTGCTGGCTGTACGTCGCGCAGTCCCCGGCGAGGCCGGTCAGCTGGCAGGCGTCGTCGACGTAGTGGACCTTGGCGATCAGGGCGAGCGCGGTGACGCCGACGAACATCACCACCGCGGTGATGCCCATCACCGCCATCGTGGTCGCCGCGTTGCGCGACTTGGGCGCGCGGAACGCGGGCACCCCGTTGGAGATCGCCTCGACGCCGGTCAGCGCCGTGCAGCCCGACGCGAACGCCCGCAGGCCCAGGATCAGCAGACCGAGGCCGGCCAGCGTGTCGCCGCCGTGCTCGGGGGCGATCCCGAACGCCGCGCTCTCGGCCACGGGGGTGTCGCCGAACACCATCCGCACCAGCCCGGTGGCGATCATCAGCAGCATCGCGCCGATGAACAGGTAGGTGGGGGCCGCGAAGGTGTTGCCCGACTCCCGCACCCCGCGCAGGTTCATCGCCATCAGCAGGGCCACGAACCCGACCGCCATGGCCACCCGGTAGTCGGCCAGGCCGTTGAACGCCGAGATGATGTTGTCCACCCCGGAGGCGACCGACACCGCGACCGTCATCACGTAGTCGACGAGCAGCGAGGCGGCGACCACCAGGCCCGAGTTCGGGCCGAGGTTGCGGGACACCACCTCGTACGAGCCGCCGCCGCTCGGGTAGGCGTGCACCACCTGCCGGTACGAGGCGACGACGACCACCATCAGCGCCACCACGCCCGCCGCGACCCACGGGGTCAGGTAGAGGAAGGCGGTGCCTCCGACGGTGAGCACGAGCAGGATCTCCTGGGTGGCGTAGGCCACCGAGGACAGCGGGTCGGATGCGAAGATCGGCAGGGCCAGCCGCTTCGGGAGCAGGGTCTCGCCCAGCTCCTCGCTGCGCATGGCCCGGCCGATGACGAGGCGCTTCAGCGCCTGGGGCAGATTGAACACACGGGCGAGCGTAGGGCTCCCGAGCGCGGCGGCAAGGCCCCCCGAAACGCCCCCGGAACACCGACTGAGCTGGACGTCTCCGCAGGTCAGACGGGTTGACAAGGGCGCGCTACCGGAGCGTATCGGGGGCGTCAAGGGTGCCGTTAAGGGATCGTCAAGATATGCCGATCGGATCGGCCATATATCTCCAAATCGGTCAAATCACCCGGCCTGGCGACCCTACATCCGTAGCCGCAGCCGGCAGACCACCGCGTCGCTGTGCCGCCGCAGCGCGCGGTCGATCACCGCTCCGCGCTGGTTCTGCAGGGCCCGCTGCCACAGCCGGGCCGGCTCCACCTCGGGGATCAGCACGGTGATCCGGTCGTAGGCGTGCTCGGCGGCGAGCTCGTCGACGAACGCCGCGATCGGCCGGCCGAGCCGGCGGTGGGCGTCGGGGACCTCGACCAGCTGGACACCGGGCCCCCACAGCTCCCAGTCCCGGCGCAACGCCTCGGCGGCCCTGCGGTCCTCCGGGTCGGGCGCGGTGTGCACGACGGTGACGGCGAGCACCTCGTCGCCCAGCGAGACCGCGGCGCTCAGCGCATCGCGGGTCAGGCGGGTGATGGCGTGCACCGGCACCACGACCAGCGAACGCTGCCGGGTGACCGGGCCGGGCACCTGGCCGAGCTCCAGCCGGGCGCCGATCCGGACGTAGGTGCGGTGGATCAACTCGCACAGCAGGACCAGCAGCGGCAGCGCCAGGCAGATGCCCCAGGCGCCCTCGGCGAACTTGGTACCGGTGACCACCAGGGTGGCGATGCCGGTGAGCAGGGCGCCGAAGCCGTTCAGCACGGCCTTGCCCCGCCAGCCCGCGCCGCGTTCCCGACTCCAGTGCCGGACCATGCCGACCTGGCAGATGGTGAACCCGACGAACACCCCGATGGCGAACAGCGGGACGAGGCTGTTGACGTCACCGCCCGAGCCGACCAGCAGGGCGCCCGACACCACGGCGAGGAAGATCACCCCGTGCCGGTGCACCTGGTGGTCGGCGCGCAGGGCGAAGACGTGCGGCAGGTGGTTGTCCCGGGCGAGCAGCCGCATCAGCACCGGCAGGCCACCGAACGAGGTGTTGGCCGCCAGGCCGAGCAGGATCACGGTGGCGAACTGCACGAGGTAGAAGCCGAAGCCGTGGCCGAGCGAGGCATCGGCGAGCTGGGCCAGCACGGTGACGCCCTCGACCGGCTGCAGGTGGAAGCGCCCGATCAGGACGGCGAGGCCGATCAGCATCACACCGAGCAGCGCGCCGAGGGCGACCTCGGTGTGCTGGGCGCGCCTGACCCGCGGTGCCCGGAAGGACGGGACGGCGTTGGCCACCGCCTCCACCCCGGTCAGCGCGGAGCAGCCGGCGGCGAAGGCCTTGAGCAGCAGCAGCGCGCCGACGGTGGAGGCGCCGCCGGCCAGGGCGGAGGCGTGCCCGGCGGCGGCCTCGGTACTGGCGGGCGCGCTCCGGAACAGGCCGACGACGATGATCGCCAGGATCGAGAGCACGAAGACGGCCGTCGGCGCCATGAACCAGCGGGCCGATTCGGCGATCCCGCGCAGGTTGACGGCGGTGACCAGGGCGAGGACACCCAGGCAGAGCCAGACCCGGTCGCCGTAGAGGCCCGGCACGGCCGAGGTCAGGGCGGCCACGCCGGCGGTGACGGAGACCGCGACGTTCAGGATGTAGTCGATCACCAGCGAGGCGGCGGCCGTCAGCGCGGCCCGCCGGCCCAGGTGCGCCTTGGCGACCGCGTACGAGCCGCCGCCGTCCGGAAACGCCGCGATCACCTGCCGGTACGAGGCCACCAGGACCGCCAGCAGCACCGCGATCGCGGCGGTGACGGGGAGGGTGAAGCCGAGACCGTACCCGCCCGCGGCGGCCAGCACCAGGACGATCGACTCGGGACCGTAGGCGACGGAGGCCATCGCGTCGAGCGAGAGCGCCGCGAGGCCGCCCAGCGCGGTCAACCTGTAGCGCTGCTGCTCGGGCTGGTCGCCGGTATCAGGCGGTTCCTCCCCGCCGACGGCTATGGCCGACTGCTGCGCATCGGTGGCACCGAACATCGAATGAACCTCCGTGGATCGAATGTGCTCCACGGATGCTGTCCCACGAGGGACCTGGCCTCCATCGACCCATACACGACCCTGACGCCCGCGACCGGGCCCCTGACACGGTCTTGACACGCCCGGGTACGCCGCTGCCCCGGGGCGCCGTCGGCCTTGCGGCCGTGAACGGACGACGCCCCGGGGCAGCGACTTTCCCGGGCACCCGATGCCGGTGGCACACGGCATCGGGTGGATCATGGAACTGCTGGCAGGCTCCTGCGGTTTCAAGCCCGGGTGACGAGCTGGTCGGCGAGCTTGACCAGGCGGCGCAGCGAGCGCTCCGCGGTGGCGACCGAGGCGGTCGGGGCGATGTCGCCACCGTCTTAGTACGCGCCGTTGGTGAGGCGGAAGTCCGGCAGGCAGAGCTTCACCACGGCCGCCGCGCCCTCGGCCGCCGGGGCGCCGACCCGCCCGTACAGCGGCAGCAGGGCGGTGTCGCACAAGCCCGGGTTGACGCTGACGGCCGTGATGCCGGAGCCCTCCGGGGCCATCTCGCGAGTGCCCATGGTCAGCGCGAGCCGGGACTGCGCGTAGGCGGCGACCCGGGAGTACCTCTTGACCCGATTGGGGTCGTTCCAGTTCATCGACGCGGTGCGGTGCAGCGAGGAGGAGACGTTGACGATCCGCGCGCCGCCGGCCGCCGAGAGCGACCCCCGGAGCAGCTTGGCGAGCAGGTGCGCGGCCAGGAAGTTCACCTGGAGCGAGACCTCGTGGCCGTCCTCGGTGAGGGTGCAGCGCTCCGGCGCCATCACCGCGGCGTTGTTGACCAGCAGGTCCAGCGCGGGGAACGCGGTCGTGACGATACCGGCGAGCACGGCGACGTCCGCGAAGCGCGTGAAGTCGGCCGCGAGCATGACGAGTTGGGTGCGGGAGGCGCCGGCGTCGACCAGCCGGTCCAGGGCGTGCTCGCCCTCGTCGGCGGTGCGGGCGTGCACGACGACCGTGGCACCGTGGGCGGCGAGCAGCCGGGCGGTGTCCCAGCCGATGCCACTGGAGGCTCCGGTGACCAGGGCGACGGGGGCGCCCCCGGCCGGAGGCTGAGGGAGGGAGGAAAGGACTGCGGACATGACCCGTCCAAGGGGTGTGAGGCACCCCCGGACGCCGGGCGCGGACATGCGCCACCGGGGGCCGGGAGTGCGGGAGGTGTACTACGAAGAACTCGTCGGGCCCGCGGCGGGAAGCGGTGGTCCGACGGAAGCGGCGCGGGCGGGCAGCGAGGCGACCAGGGCGGCCGCGGCGAACAGGCCGAGGCGCGTGGCCTCGACGCCGGCGCCGGCCCACCCCAGCGTCGCGAAGCGGTGGACGACGAAGCCGTTGAAGAACAGCCAGCCCGCCCCCGCGATCAGCGGCGCCGCCACGGGGCGGGAGACCGCACCGAGGACGGCGCACAGGACGGCGAAGGCACCCAGCACAAACGCGGTGGGGTTCCTCTCCCCGAGCACGGACAGGGCGAGCGTCAGCAGGGCGCAGGCGACCAGCGCGACGGCGCCCGACATACCGACCGCCAGGCGGTCCACCACGGGCCGGAAGGTGCGGCCCGGGTGGGCCTGACAGAGCCTCATGACCGTCATGTCCGTTCCTCGTCCGGTCGACTGCGACCAGCCAAGCCGACGGGCAGGGGCGTGCCACCCTTCGTTGACGTTTCCCTGATGGCCGGGACCGGGATTCCGACGCGTCCCTGACGGCGCGGTGCGGCGGGGCTCGACGCCTGACAGGCCGGGGACGCTCGGCGATGCCCTCCGTGACGACGTCCCTGAGGTGGATCACGCCTACAGGTCAGTCCAGGTACCCCATGGACATCCGGCAGTGGCCTCCGGACGCGCGGCGCCCGTCCTCCTGGTCGGCTTCCGGGTCGTCGGTGCCTGCGGGCTGCGGTACGGAGAACACGGGCAGGCGCAGCAGGTCGCGCGGCCGCGTCGCCGGCGGCCTGTGCCCCGGCGCCGGGAGGCTGCCGGACGAGCCGTTGACCTCGACGGTGTCATGCGTGCCGATGCTCATGGTCATTCGCTTCCTTCAGAACGCGGTCCCGCACTCCGAGCCGCACCGGGCGGCCACGGCCCTGGTCCAGGACTGCGGGCGATCTCTGCCGCTTCCAGTGGAGTCCCGATCCTCCCTCGCCGCCAAGGGAATTGACGTGCGGGCTACGCCGTGTCCCCCTTCCTTGACGACTCCTTGACACGGCATTCGTCCGGGCCCGGCGGCACTGAAGGTGAGCCCGTGATGTCGGCGATGGTGGTCCTGTGGCCGTTGCCTGCATCACGGGGAGGCCGCCGGGTCGGTGTCAGTGGATCGGTTCGAGATGGTCGGCGCCCGGGCGGCCGGCGTTCAGGTGGGCGGTGAGGAAGCGGGCGGCGCGGTCGAGTGCGGCGTCCGCCTCGTCGAGGCGGCCGTAGTGGTGCTGGAAGACGTGGGGGAGGCCGGGGCCGACTTCGAGCGTGACCTCGACGCCGTCGGCGCCCGCACGGCCGGCCAGCCGGACCGCGTCGTCGAGGAGCACCTCGTTCGCGCCGACCTGCACGAGGAGCGGGGGCAGTCCGGTGAGGTCGGCGAACACCGGGCTGGCCAGGGGATGCGCCCGGTCGCCTGCGCCGGCGTAGAGATCGGCGCAGGCGCGCACGTCGGCCTCGGTGAAGATGGGGTCGGCGCTCTCCTTGGAGCGGATGCTTTCTCCGGCAAGGGTGAGGTCGGCCCAGGGGGAGAAGACGACCACGGCGGCTGGTTGCGGCAGCCCGGCCTCCCGGGCGGCGAGCAGCGTGGCGATGCTCAAGCCGCCACCGGCGGAGTCACCGGCCACGACGAGGTCCCGTGGGTCGGTGCCCGAAGCCAGCAGCTCGCGGTAGGCCGAGAGCCCGTCGTCGACCGCCGCGGGGAACGGGTGCTCGGGCGCCAGCCGGTAGTCCACCGACGTCGCGCGCAGCCCGGCGCGGCGGGCCAGTTCACCGACCAGCCCTGCGTGGGTGTCCGGTGAGCCGATGACGTAGCCACCGCCGTGCAGGTAGAGCAGCCGGCCGCGGCCCGAGGCTCCGGCCGGCTCCAGCTCCAGGGCCGGCCGCCCGCCCAGGACGGTCCTGCGGGTGACCACGCCCTCCGGCGCGGGGCGGGTGAGGGCCGCGGCGAAACCGCTGCGCTGCTCCTGGAGAGTGGGCTGCTTCTCGCTGCGAGGGGCGGAACGGAGTATGGCGTCCAGGGCGTCGCGCTGCTGTCGGGACATGTGGGGCCTCCATGGGTCGGGGTGCGAGAATGGATTCCTGGGAATCCACCTGCCTGCCTCAACCGGATTCCAAGGAAGATGATTCCCGGGAATCTATTGGAAGGCCAGTGTGAGCGACATCACCCCGATCTTCAGCGATCTGGTCCGGGTCGAGACCCGGCTCTACAACGCGGTCAACGCCCGGTTGCGCACCGAACAAGGGCTGGGACTGGGACAGTTCGAGTTTCTGGAGATCATCGACCGCGTGCCGGGGTGCCGCGTGCTCGACATCGCCGGCGAACTGGCGATCACCGTGGGGGCGGTCAGCAAGGCGGTCGACCGGCTGGTGGCTGCGGGCTGGTGCCTGCGCGTCGCGCACCCCCAGGACCGCCGCTCGTCCGTCCTCCGCCTCACGCCCGCGGGTGAGGAGCGGTTGTCCGCTTCCCGCCCCGTTGTCGAGAGCGAGCTCATCGCACTGACCGCGACGGTTCCCCCCGACGACCTGGCCCGCATCGCCTCAACCCTGGCCAGCCTTCGCGCAACCCTCGAGGCGGGCCCCCACGGCCGACCGGAATGAGGGGACACGACCCGCGGATGACAGTCGACCTCCCAGAGCTGAGTGACACTGCTTGGCCCGGCAAGGCCGACCGACATCACGCATTCAAGCTCGGTGGCGACCGGCTCGCCGTCGTCCGTGTCCCCCAGCCGGTGTCAACACCGCGTCAGAACCACACTCATCCGGGTCAGGAGAGCGTCAGGACGGCCTCGAGCCCCGGGGCGAGGGCATAGCGTCGCCGCGTGCCCGATCCAGCCGCTCCGGGTCGGCCGCTCCGCCGGGGACCCTCCCGCGGTTTCCCGAGGTCCGCCCGTGGGCTCCGGCCGTGCCCGCGCCGGGCCGGCGAACGGCCCGCTCCCGGTGAGCCACTCCCCTGCCGCCCGGCACAGGACCCGCCGCGGCGGCCGTCCGGGGCGCGGCCGAACTGCCACTGCACCAGCCCGCCCCATCGGTGCACGGGCGGCGACGCCGCCGCCCCGGTTTCGAGGAGAGCCCGAGATTGAGCGTCGACACCCTCGTCGGCCTGCTGGTCGCGTCGGCCCTGGTGGGCTACCTGGTGCTGGCCGCCGTGTACCCGAAGAAGTTCTGAGGCGCTGCGCGGGCGGGCCGGTGGGTCCGCGTGCCGGTCATGTTCGTCACGGGCGATCGGCACGGCGACAGGGACCCGCCCCTGGCGGCCTTACAGCCGGGGCGGGTCCCTGCGTCGATGTGGACGATGTGGGGGGGCAGGCCGGTGTCAGGCCGCCAGGGACGTCACCCGCGGCTGCTCGCTCACCACGGCCTTCAGGGCCGGCACCTCGGACGGCGGGACGGCGGTGACCGTGCAGGCGGCGCGCGCCACGCAGTGCCGGCCGACCGAGGCGTGCAGGAGCCGCCGCAGCCCGCCCCGGCGGCCGGTGCCGACCACCAGCAGGTCGTCGGGCCGGTCGGCGGTCTCCACGAGTGCCGGTCCGGCCTCGCCCCGGATCACCACCGGTTCGATCCGCAGGTGCGCCGGGTAGCCGCCGAAGGCCCGGGCGAAGGCGGCGTCGAGCCGGTCCGCGGCGGCCTGCTCCCACAGCTTCGCCAGCGGCGGGCAGGGCCGGGTCCGGTAGGCGGCCTCGCCGCCGGGCGGCGTCCAGGCGACGACCGGGACCAGGACGGCGTCGCGGCGCTCGGCCTCCGCCACCGCGCGGCGCAGGGCCGCCGCGTTGCCCAGCGATCCGCTGACCCCGACGATGACGCGCGTGTCCTCGGCCATGATGTTCGCTTCCCTCGGTCTTCGACGCAGGCCACAAGACCTGCGATTCGTTGGCTCGGACTTCGGATTTCCGATGGACCTATTGATCGGTCCGGTCCGTTCCCTCGGATCCAGTAGACGCCCGCAGTCGGCGAACGTCAGCGTCCTTAATGCCCCGGCTACGCGGCACCGGGTGTCCTTGACGTCCTCTTGACGCCCTCCCCGCCCGCTGCCCACAACCACCGCGCCGGCAAGCGCCCCCCGGGGCGGTCTCCTGGCCGGGTGAGCCGGGAAGCCTGGTCGACCCAGGCCACCGACCGGCCCCCGCCGGTACACACCCCCGGCGCGCAGCAGGGCTCCACCGCGCACCAGCCCGGCCGCCCGGGGCCGGCTCCCCCTTCCCGCCCGAGAGATTCCTGTCCGGTGACGCCCGTCGGGCAGCCGGTGTCAAGGCACCGTCAGGGGTCGTTCCGGGACAGTCAACGAGCCGTCAGGGCCGCTCCCCGCGCGCACGAACCGGCCTAGCCTCGGAGAGCCACCGACCGGGTCGACCACGACCGTCCACGCTTCTCCGTCGTCATCTGGAGCACCAGCCGTGACCTGCACAGACACCGCTCCCCAGGAGCCCGGGGAACCCCGGCCCGCGCTGGACGTCCCGGTCCGGGGCCCGAGCGGCGGGTTCGCGCTGCGGCCGGTCCAGCGGCGCGGCAGCAGCCGCTGCGCCGTTGCCGTCACCCGCGCCACCACGCTGACCACACCGCAGCACCAGCGGTGAGCGCCCATCAGGGCCACGGCGACGGCCGGGAGTTCCGTCGCCCGACCGGCACCGCCGTTCCCTCGCACCACCACGCACGGCACCACGACACCTGACGGCTCTTCACGGAGGGGGATTCCCATGGCAGTGCTCGGCGCCTCTCACACCCACGCGCCCAGGACCTCCACCACAGCGCGCGGCTCCGCGCTTGCCCTGCTCACCGCCGTCCTGCGCCGGCTCGCCGCCAGCCCGCTGGACAGTCCGGTGCTGCAGGCCATCGGCGGCCCTGTCGGAGGCGGCGGTGACGGTGGCGGCCCGACCCGCCCCACCGTCCGCATGCGCGCGGGCTGGCGGACCGTCACCACGGCGGACGGGACGCGCCGACTCGAAGCCCACTGGCGCCCCGACCACTGAGCTGCCCCGACCGCTGAGCTGCCCCGACCGCCGGGCGCACCGCCGGCACGTCGACCCCCCGTGGACGAAGCCGCAAGGAGGAAGAGATGTCCCTGTACTACCCCCGGGTCTCCCGCATTCACTCGACCTGGCCGGCCGTCACCGCCGCGGCGGCCACCGTCCTGCGGGTCGGCGGCGGTCCCGGGCCCGACGCTCCGCGTGCCGCGGTGGCCGGCGTCGTCATCGATCCCGTACGGCGCACCGCGGTCGCCGGCGGACGCCTGCTGAAGCTCACCTACATGGAGTTCGAACTCCTCGCCCACCTGGTGGCGCACCCCCTGCGGGTCTACAGCCGCCGGCAACTGCTGACCGGTGTCTGGGACCAGGAGCCGTTCGGCGACACCCGGACGGTCGACGTCCACGTGGCCCGGCTGCGCCGCAAGCTCGGGCCCGAGCTCCGGGACACCATCGCGACCGTCCGGCAGGTCGGCTACTGCTACGACCCGGGCAGGCCGGTCCGACCGTGACCGGTCGCCCGGCCGCCGCGTGCGCCGGGCGCCACGCCGCGCGTATCAAGGCCGCGTCAAGGAAGGCTCCCGGCGCGTAGTGCGTACGTCAAGGACCTCCGCCAGGGCCGGCCGGCAGGCGTCCAATGAGGTGTGGGCCGTCGGAGTCCCGCCGGCCGGAGAGCGGGAGAGGGAGCGGACTGTCATGGTCGAGGGCATTCGGGTCGTCGTCGGGGTCAACGGCTCGCTGAGCAGTCTCGCCGCCGTGTACCGGGCGGTGGAGGAGGCGGGCCGGCGCGATGCGGTGCTCGTTCCGGTGATCGCCTGGGCGGAGACGGACGGGGATCGTCTGCGGCCGCTCTCGGAGCTGGAGCACGCGGCGCGCAAGCGGCTGGACACCGTGTTCGAGCAGGCTTTCGGTAGTTACCCCAACGACGTCGTCATCCGTCCGCTGGTGGTCCGCTCCGAGCCCGGCCGCGCGCTGGTGGCGGCCGCCGACCGCCCCACCGACCTGCTGGTGCTCGGCAGCGGCCACCGCGGCCGCGTCCAGCATGCCCTGCGCGGCTCGGTGGCCCGTTACTGCCGCGCCCACGCGGTCTGTGACGTGCTGGTGGTCTCCCCGTCCGAGCTGCTGGAGAGCATGGAGCTCACGGCGCGCAGCGGGGCACCGCTGCCCTTCCTCGCCGGCCACCGCCGAGCTCCCCGGCACTCCGCCGTGCCCGCCTGAGCGCCCTCCCCGGCAACGCGGCACCGCGTGCGACGGACGAGAGGTGCAGCAAGACGCGTTCGCGTCCGCGGACCGCCAGGGCGGACCGCAGGGCCGGTGCGGCGTCCACGTCCGCCTGTTCACCACCCCTGCCGGTGGTCGGCGGCTGTCTCCGTCCTCGCCGACGGCGCGCGGTCAGCCGACGTGCACGCGAGGGCGGCGGCTGCGGTCGGGCTCGGCCTCCCGCAGGACCTCCCGGGTGACCGGGGCGACCTCGCCCTGGCCGAACAGGAAGAAGCGCAGGAACTGCGCGAACGGGTTGCCCTCGGTCCACTCGAAGTAGATGTGCGGCTGCTGCCCGGTCGCGTCCCGGGCGTGCAGCAGCAGTGCGGCCAGCGCGTTCGGGATGCTGGAGTGTTCCAGGGTGAGGACCCGGTAGCGGTCGTGCAGCACCTCGCCGTGGACCTTCAGCTCCGCCTCGAAGTCGGACGGGTCCCGGACGGTGACCTCGACGAAGACCAGGTCGTCCTCCGGCGGGATGTCGTTGTCGGTGCGGATCTGCTGGAGCTTCTCCCGGTACTCGGTGAGGTCGCGCCGGTCCGGCTGGTTGGCGATCAGCCGCAGGGTCCGGTTCGAGCAGTCCCGTACGAACCGCTCGGCGACCTGGTCGAGGACCACGTCGGTGACCCGGAGTTCGAAGGCGCGGGCCAGTCGGGAGGCGAGCGAGATCAGCACGATGGCGGCGATGAAGCAGGCACCGATCTTCACGCCGTCGGGCCGCTCGGCGATGTTGTCGCCGGTGGTGTAGACGAAGACCGCCGAGATGATCGCGAAGCCGATGGTCCAGCCGCGCTGGCCGGCCTTGTGCGCGGCGATGGTGACGGCGATGGCGGCCGAGGTGATCAGGACCAGGACGCCGGTGGCGTACGCGCCGCCCTGGGCGTCGACGCTGGCGTCGAAGATCCAGGTGATCAGGAAGGCGACCCCGGTGAGCACCAGCACCATCGGGCGCACGGCGCGCGCCCAGTGCGGCGCCATGCCGTAGCGCGGGAGGTAGCGGGGCAGCAGGTTGAGCAGGCCGGCCATCGCGGAGGCGCCGGCGAACCAGAGGATGGCGATGGTGGAGAGGTCGTAGACGGTGCCGAAGGCGCCGCCGAGGTACTCGTGGGCCAGGTAGGCCAGCGCCCGGCCGTTGGCCGCGCCGCCCGGCTCGAAGGCGGCGGGCGGGATCAGCAGCGTGGTGATGAAGCTGCTGGTGATCAGGAACACGCTCATGATCACGGCGGCGGTGGTGAGCAGCTTGCGGGTGCCGCGGATCCGCCCGGTCGGCTGCTCCTCGGTGTCGCTCTCATCGCCCTCGATGTGCGGCATCACGGCGACACCGGTCTCGAAGCCGGACAGGCCGAGGGCGAGCTTCGGGAAGACCAGCAGGGCCACCCCGACCATGGCCAGCACGTTGCCGTGCTCGGCGGTCAGCGCGTCGGTCCAGTCCGTGACCAGCCCCGGATCGCTGAGCACGTGCCCCAGTCCGACCGCGACCACCACCACGTTCAGTGCGAGGTAGACCGCCACCAACACCACGGCGACGCCGATCGCCTCGCTGAAGCCCTTGAGGAAGACCGCGCCGAGCAGGGCCACCAGGATCATCGTGATGAGCACCTGGCGGCCGTGCAGGGCGCTGCTCAGGTGCGGGTTCTCCACCAGGTGCGCGGTGGCGTCGGCGGCGGAGAGGGTGATGGTGATCACGAAGTCGGTGGCGGCGAAACCGAGCAGCGCCAGCACGAACAGCTTCCCCTGCCAGAACGACAGCAGCCGTTCCAGCATGGCGATCGAGCCCTGCCCGTGCGGGCTCTCCTGGGCCACCCGCCGGTACACCGGCAGCGCCCCGCACAGCGTGACCAGCACCAGCACGATGGTGGCCAGCGGGGAGACCAGGCCCGCCGCGAGTGCCGCGATGCCCGGCTGGTAGCCCAGGGTGGAGAAGTAGTCCAGGCCGGTCAGGCACATCACCCGCCACCAGCGCTGCCCGTGCTCCGTGGGAGCGTCGGCATGCGGGCCCGGGTGCTGCCTGACCCGGTCCGACGTGCCCTCCAGCAGCCACGCCCGAAACCGCTGCCGCGCCGACGGCGCGGAACCGCGGGCACCCGAAGCTGAGGTCACCACCCTGCACTCCCGTCGACGGCCGCAGGCGGCCCGGCCGACTGGGCGAGCGGCGACGTCAGGCTATGCGAGCCGTCCGCGCCGCCCGGGCAGGACACGGTGGCGCGCGGGGAGCGGAGTGCGGGTTCCACCCGTTCCGCCGCCGAGCGCGGCGTAGCGAGTACGTGAAGGACAGCCGCCGGTCGGCTCGCTTTCGGCGAGTCGCTCTCCTGCGCCCGTTAGGGTTGGGCACTTCCTCCGGTCGCCCGATCTGCAAGGAGCCCCAGCGCAGTGTCCGACACCTTCGCCCATCTGCACGTTCACACCGAGTACTCGATGCTGGACGGCGCGGCAAAGAACGGCAAGCTGTTCACGGAGGCCGAGAGACAGGGCATGCCCGCGATCGCGATGAGCGACCACGGCAACATGTTCGGCGCGTACGAGTTCTTCCACGCCGCCGCGAAGACCGGGGTGAAGCCGATCATCGGCATCGAGGCGTACGTCGCACCGGGGTCGCGCTTCGAGAAGAAGCAGGTCTTCTGGTCGCCCGGCGGCCAGCGCCCTTCCGGCGCGGACGGCGAGGGCGGCAAGGACGTCTCCGGCGGCGGCCGCTACACCCACATGACGATGTGGGCGCAGAACGCCACCGGCCTGCGCAACCTCTTCAAGCTCTCCTCCCTCGCGTCGATGGAGGGCTACTACATGAAGCCCCGGATGGACCGCGAGCTGATCGCCGCCAACGCGACCGGCATCATCGCCACCACCGGCTGTCCCTCGGGCGAGGTGCAGACCCGGCTGCGCCTCGGGCAGTACGAGGAGGCGGTCAAGGCGGCCGGCGCGTACCAGGACATCTTCGGCAGGGAGAACTACTTCCTGGAGCTGATGGACCATGACCTGTCCATCGAGAAGGACGTCCGGCAGGACCTGCTGCGCCTGGCCGGGCAGCTGAACATCCCGCTGCTGGCGACCAACGACTCCCACTACGTGACCGCCGACCAGGCGGACGCGCACGACAGCCTGCTCTGCGTCGGCGTGGGCAAGAACAAGGACGACCCGAACCGCTTCAAGTTCCAGGGCACCGGCTACTACATCAAGACCGCGGCCGAGATGCGCGAGCTGTTCCGCGAGCTGCCGGAGGCCTGCGACAACACCCTGCTGATCGCCGAGCGGATCGAGTCGTACGAGGAGGTCTTCACCTACGTCGACCGGATGCCGCAGTTCGACGTGCCCGAGGGCGAGACCCAGGCGTCGTACCTGCGCAAGAAGATCGCCACCGGGCTGAAGGTCCGTTACGGCGACAACCCGAGCCAGGAGGTGCTGGACCGGATCGAGCTGGAGATGGGCGTCATCTCCCCGATGGGGTTCGACGCGTACTTCCTCGTGGTCGCGGACATCTGCCAGTACGCCCGGGACAACGGCATCCCGGTCGGCCCGGGCCGCGGCTCGGCGGCCGGGTCGATGGTCGCGTACCTGACCCGGATCACCGAACTCGACCCGCTGGAGCACGACCTGCTGTTCGAGCGGTTCCTGAACCCCGAGCGCATCAACCCTCCGGACGTCGACATCGACTTCGACGACCGCCAGCGCGACCAGATGGTGCGCTACGTCACCGACAAGTACGGCTCGGCGTACACCGCGCAGGTGAACACCTTCGGCACCATCAAGGCCAAGGCCGCCGTCAAGGACGCCAACCGCATCCTCGGCTACCCGTTCGCGATGGGCGACCGGATCACCAAGGCGATGCCGCCGGACGTGATGGGCAAGGGCGTCCCGCTCGCGGACCTGTTCAACGAGAGCCACCCCCGCTACAACGAGGGCACCGAGATCCGGGCGCTCTACGACAACGAACCCGACGTCAAGAAGATCATCGACACCGGACGGGGCATCGAGGGCCTGATCCGGGGCACCGGCGTGCACGCCGCCGCCGTCATCCTCTCCTCGACCCCGCTGCTCGACCTGATCCCGCTGCACCGGCGGGACAAGGACGGCGTGATCATCACCGGCTTCGACTACCCGTCGTGCGAAGCCATGGGCCTGATCAAGATGGACTTCCTGGGCCTGCGGAACCTGGGCATCATCGACCACTGCATCAAGATCGTCAAAGCCAACCGCGGCACCGACATCGACATCGAGAAGATCCCGCTCGACGACCCCACCACCTACCAACTCCTGGCCCGCGGCGACACCTTGGGCGTCTTCCAGCTCGACGGCGGCCCGATGCGCGCCCTGCTGCGCCTGATGAAGCCCACCGAGTTCGCCGACATCTCCGCCGTGTCCGCGCTCTACCGGCCCGGCCCGATGGGCATGAACTCGCACACCAACTACGCGCTCCGCAAGAACGGCCAACAGGAGATCATCCCGATCCACCCCGAGCTGGAGACCCCGCTGAGCGAGGTCCTCGGCCCGACCTACGGCCTGATCGTCTACCAGGAGCAGGTGCAGCGAGCCGCGCAGGTGCTGGCCGGCTACAGCCTCGGCCAGGCGGACCTGCTCCGCCGTGCGATGGGCAAGAAGAAGAAGGAGGTGCTGGAGAAGGAGTTCATCCCGTTCCAGGCCGGCTGCCACGAACGCGGCTACTCCGACGAGGCGATCAAGGCGGTGTGGGACGTCCTGGTGCCGTTCGCCGGCTACGCCTTCAACAAGTCCCACTCGGCCGCCTACGGCCTGGTCTCCTACCAGACTGCCTACCTCAAGGCCAACTACCCGGCCGAGTACATGGCCGCGCTGCTCACCTCGGTGGCCGACGACAAGGACAAGATGGCGGTCTACCTGGCCGAGTGCCGCCAGATGGGCATCAAGATCCTCTCCCCCGACGTGAACGAGTCCGTGGTCGACTTCACCGCCGTCGGCAGTGACGTCCGGTTCGGCCTCAAGGCCGTCCGCAACGTCGGCGTCCCGGTGATCGAATCGCTGGTCGGGACCCGTGAGGAGAAGGGCAAGTACGCCTCCTTCGCCGACTTCCTGGACAAGGTCGAGCTGGTGGTGTGCAACAAGCGCACCGTCGACTCCCTCGTCAAGGCCGGCGCGTTCGACTCCCTCGGCCACACCCGGCTGTCCCTGAGCACCGTGCACGAGAGCGCGATCGACGCCGTCACCGGGGTGAAGAAGCAGCAGGCGATCGGGCAGGACGACCTGTTCGGCGCGCTCGGCGGCGACGACACCCCCACCATCGGCCTCGATTTCGAGCTCACCGAGCGGGAGTGGCCGCGAAAGCAACTGCTCAGCCTGGAACGGGAGATGCTCGGCCTGTACGTCTCCAGCCACCCGCTCGACGGCGCCGAGCACATCCTGTCCCGCAACCGCGACACCTCCATCGCCGAACTCATGGGCTCCGGCCGTACCGAGGGCGAGGTCAGGCTGGCCGGCCTGATCACGGCGGTGGACCGCCGGATCAACAAGGCGGGCAACGCCTGGGCCATCATCACGCTCGCCGACCGCGACGGCTCGGTCGAGGTGCTGTTCTTCCCGGCCACCTACAACCTGATGGCCGACCAGATGGTGGAGGACAACGTCATCTCGGCCCGGGGACGGCTCAACGAACGCGACGGCAGCCTGAGCATCTTCGGCCAGGAGATCACCACGCTCGACGTCTCCTCCGCCGAACTCGGCACCAAGCCCCCCGTCCAGATCACCCTCCCGACCAGGAGGATCACCCCCGAGCTGGTGGCCGAGCTCAAGCGGGTCCTCCAGGACCACCCGGGGGACGTACCGGTACGCCTGCTCACGACCAACTGGGACAAGAACACCCTGTACGAGCTCGGCCTGCGGGTGACCACGGACCACGGCCTCGCCTCGGACATCAAGACCACCCTCGGCACCCACGCCTGGATGGGGACGATGTAGCGGGCGGCCGCCCGGGCGGGCGCCTGGCCCCGCCCGGGCCCGGGCCCGTCCCGCCGATCGTCCACCGGCGGCGACGGCGCCGCTGCGGGCGAGACGACGACCTGTCAGAAATGTGACACTACGGGCTATATCGTCCCTGTCGTGAGCAACTATCTACCTGAGCAGGTTCGGGCAGACCTGCGCGATCTCGACGGTGAGACCGGAGGCACGGCCCGGGAGCGGTCGGGCCGGTCCCGCGGCCGCCCGGGCGTGCGTTCCGCACGGCGGGGGGTGCGGGGATGAGCGTCGATGCCCTGGTGATCTTCGGTATCACCGGCGACCTGGCCCGCAAGATGACCTTCCAGGCGCTCTACCGGCTGGAGGCGGCCGGGCTGCTGCACTGTCCGGTCATCGGAGTGGCGCTCGACGACTGGTCGCACGACCACCTGGTGGCCACGATGGGCGCGGCGCTGGACGGCGGCGGTGGGGCCGTCGAGTCGGAGGCGTTCGAGCGGCTGGCGCGGCGCATGTCCTACCTGCGGGGCGACTTCACCGACCCGGCCACCTACCGCGCGCTGGCGGACCGGCTGAAGGGCGCCGAACGGCCGCTGTTCTACCTGGAGATCCCGCCGTCGCTGTTCGCCCCGGTCGTGGAGGCCCTGGCCGCGGCGGAACTCACCACGGGTGCCACGGTCATGCTGGAGAAGCCGTTCGGACACGACCTGGCGTCCGCCCGGGCGCTCAACGCACGGCTCCACCGGGTGCTCGGCGAGGAGCAGATCCTGCGGATCGACCACTTCCTCGGCAAGCAGCCCGTGCTGGACATCCAGTTCCTGCGGTTCGCCAACGCGGTGCTGGAGCCGCTGTGGAACCGCGATCACGTGGCCGCGGTACAGATCACCATGGCCGAGGACTTCGGCGTCGAGGACCGCGGGGCGTTCTACGACCCGGTCGGCGCGCTGCGCGACGTGGTGCAGAACCACCTCCTCCAGGTCCTCGCCCTGATCGCGATGGAGGCGCCGGTCGGCCCCGGGTCCGACGCACTGTGGGACCGCAGGGTGGACGTCTTCCGGGCCATGGCCGACGTCGATCCGGCCCGCTGCCTGCGCGGCCAGTACGAGGGTTACCTGGACGTTCCCGGGGTGAAGGCCGGGTCGACGACCGAAACGTACGTCGAACTCGCGCTGGAGGTGGACAACTGGCGCTGGAGCGGGGTGCCGTTCACCATCAGGGCGGGCAAGGCGCTGGCCGCCAGGGCCACCGAGGTGCGCGTCGTCTTCAAGCGCCCGCCCCGGCTGGCGTTCCTGGACGAGCCCGAGCACCCCGCCCCCAACGAGCTGGTGCTGCGGATCGACCCGGACCCGGGTCTGCGGATCGGCCTGCTCTCCAAGAAGGCCTCCGGGCAGTCGGCCGACAGCGTCCACCTGGGCCTGTCCTTCGCCGCCGAGCTCGGCAAGCCCCCCGAGCCGTACGAGCGGCTCCTCAACGACGCGCTGACCGGCGACCGTTCGCTGTTCACCCGGCAGGACGTGGTGGAGGAGACCTGGCGGGTCATCCAGCCGCTGGTGGACCACCCGCCCGCACCCGTGTCCTACCAGCAGGGGTCCTGGGGCCCCACCCCTGGCCCGGGCCGCACCACCTGGCAGCTGCCCTGGCTCTCGACCCCGCACGACAGGAGTACAGACCATGGCGACCGGTGAACCGATGCAGCTCGGCGTGGTCGGGCTCGGCCGGATGGGCGCCAACATCGCCCGCCGGCTGATGCGCGACGGCCACACCTGCGTGGTGTACGACGTCAACCCCGCGGCCGTCGCCGCGCTGGAGCAGGACGGAGCGGTCGGCGCGACCTCACTGGCCGACCTGGCCGCGAAGCTGACCCCACCCCGGGCAGCCTGGGTGATGGTACCGGCGGGCGACATCACCGGCACCACCATCGAGGCCCTGGCCGCCGAACTCGCCCCGGGCGACACCGTCATCGACGGCGGCAACTCGTACTACCGCGACGACATCGCCCGCGCCGCGGCGCTGGCCGGCCGGGGTGTCCATCTGATCGACTGCGGGACCAGCGGCGGCGTCTGGGGACTCGACCGCGGCTACTGCCTCATGATCGGCGGCGAGAGCGAGGTCGTCGAGCGGCTGCGCCCGATCTTCGCGACCATCGCCCCCGGCACCGGCGACGCGCCGCGCACCACCGGACGCACCGGCACGCCGATCACGGCCGAGGAGGGGTTCCTGCACTGCGGTCCCAACGGTGCGGGCCACTTCGTCAAGATGGTCCACAACGGGATCGAGTACGGCATGATGGCCGCACTCGCCGAGGGCCTCAACATCCTGCACAACGCGGACGCCGGCAAGCGCCACACCGACGCGGACGCCGAGACGGCGCCGATGGAGCACCCCGAGTACTACCGGTACGACATCGACACCGCCGCGGTCGCCGAGGTCTGGCGGCGCGGCAGCGTGATCGGGTCCTGGCTGCTGGACCTGACCGCGGCCGCCCTCGTCGAGTCGCCCGGCTTCGAGGGCTTCGCGGGCCGCGTCTCGGACTCCGGCGAGGGACGGTGGACGTCGATCGCCGCGATCGAGGAGGGCGTGCCCGCCCCCGTGCTCACGACCGCCCTGTACTCCCGCTTCTCCTCGCGCCACCTCGACGACTTCGCCGACAAGGCCTTGTCCGCGATGCGCAAGGGCTTCGGCGGCCACGACGAGAAGGCCGGCTGACCGCACGAGCGCGTCGACGCCGGGGCTGGACGGTGGCCCGCTCCGTCTCGGCGTCGGTGGCCGCGAACGTGGTCGACCAGGTCGGCGAAAACGTGTTGGCGGACCCCCGCGCCCCCTGCTAACTTTCCGGAGGCCGTGCTGGAGAAAGAGGAGGTGGTACCCGTGAAGGCAGTATCGACATGGGCGCTCCCCTCCGGGGTCATGGTCGGGCGATAGGTCGTCCGGGAGCGCCGTTCAGGAGCACTCCCGAAAGGCACGACCGTGCGATTCACCTCCGAGCAGCGCCTCGACGACGGCGTCCTCGAACGCGAATTCACCCTCGGCGACATCCCCGGCATCCTGTGGACGTCCGGAACCGTCTCCGCACCGGCGCCACTGATCCTGCTCGGCCACCCCGGCGGACTGCGCAGGATGTACCCCCGACTGCTGGACCGGGCCCGGCAATCCACGGCCGACGGCTTCGCCGCGGCCACCATCGAGCTCCCCGGAAGCGGTGACCGGCCTCGTATCGCCGCCACCGAGCAGGCCCGCGCCGATCTGCGCCGGGCCATGGAGGCCGGCGAGCCGGTCGGCGCCGAGATCGTGGACCGGCTCGTCCTCCCGCTGGTCGAGACGTCCGTCCCGGAGTGGCAGGCCGCCTTGAACGCCCTTCTCTCACTGCCCGAGATCGGCGGCCCGGTCGGGTACTCGGGGGGAGTGATCGCCATCGGGACCCGGCTCGCGGCAGTCGAGCCGCGCATCTCGGCCGCCGTTCTGTTCGCCGGGAGCTTCGTCCCCGCCGCCACCTTCGAGGAGGCCCGCCAGGTCACCGTTCCGCTGCACGTCCTGCTGCAGTGGGACGACGAGGGGAACGACCGGCAGGCCGCCCTGGACCTGTTCGACGCCTTCGGCTCCCGGGAGAAGACGCTGCACGCCAATCTCGGCGGGCACACCGGTGTCCCGCCGTACGCGGGGGAGGCAGCAGCCCGGTTCTTCGCCCGGCACCTGACGTAGGGCCGGGCCGTCGGGCCGTCGGCAGACGAGGATCGACAAGCCGCCGGCGGCCCACCCCGCTTGCCCCGTCACCGACCGGGGGGACAGCTCGTCACCCGCCCGGTGACGCCTGCCGCCTGTCGTAGTGCTCCTGGGCGGCGAGGAGCTCGTCCCCGTGGTGGCCGAACCACTGGATGAGTTCGGTCAGCGGCCCGGCCAGGCTGACTCCGAGTTCCGTCAGGTTGTAGGTCACCTGGGGCGGGTTGGTGGGCGCGACGTGGCGGTCGACGAGCCCGGCCCTGGCCAGCGCCTTGAGGTTCTGCGACAGCATCTTCTGGCTGATGCCGCCGACACGTTGGTGCAGGTGCGCGAAGCGGTGCGGGCCGGCGACGAGGGCCGAGATGATCAGTGTCGCCCAGCGGCTTGTCGTCTGGTCCATGATCGGCCTGAGGACGCACCTGTTGTCGAAGGTGTCATGGGCCAGGAGTCGGGCGGCCGTCGCGACGTGCTGAGTTTCCATCACGTCACGAGCTTACAAAAAAGTAGGTACTTACCGTCAGAAACGAGCTCTCCTACGGTGACTTCTGCAAGCACCAACGTTCGAGGAGTCACTGTGAGCAGCAGCAACGCACGTACGGCGATCGTCACGGGCGCGTCGAAGGGCCTCGGTGCGGGGATCGCCAAGGCGCTGGCCGGGACCGGCGCGGCCGTGGTGGTGAACTACCGGGAGGATGCGAAGGGCGCCGAGCGGGTCGTCGCGGGCATCACCGCAGAGGGCGGCCGGGCGATCGCGGTCCGGGCCGACGTGGCCCGCCGCGACGACGTGCGCCATCTGTTCGAGCGCGCGCGTGAGGAGTACGGACCGGTCGACGTGCTCGTGAACAACGCGGCCGTCGCCACCTTCGCGCCGCTGTCGGGCATCACCGAGGAGGAGTTCCAGCGCGAGATGACCACCAACCTGCTGGGCACGATCCTCACCACGCAGGCCCTGGCCGCGCAGGACGACATCGACACCGCGTCGATCATCAACGTCTCGACGGCCGGCACGCTCACCCACCCCCTGTACGCCTCGCTCTACGTCGCGTCCAAGAGCGCCGTCAACGCGTTCACCGTCGTGGCGGCCAAGGAGCTGGGCCCGCGCGGCATCCGGGTCAACGCGATCATGCCCGGACCGTCGGACACCGAGGGCACCAGGGCCATGGGATTCCCCGGCTCGGCCCAGGAGGCCCAGGCGATCGCCGACACCCCGCTGGGCCGGACGGGCACCCCGGACGACTACGGCCCGCTGGTGGCCTTCCTGGCGTCCGACGACGCCCGCTGGATCACCGGGGACGTCATCCTCGCTTCCGGCGGCATGCGCTGACGCCCCGTCCGTGAGCTGAACCGGGTGCGGCCCGCAGCGCGCCCGGCGGAACAGCGCCGGTTGCGAGCGGGAGTCCGGGCAGCGGGTCAGCCGCACTCCACGGTTCACCCGGAACTCCGCCGACCTCGAATCGGTCGGCGCAACCATTCTTTCGCGCATACAGGGCCGTCCGGGTGGCGGGGCTGGGCCGCGCGGGTGACACGGGCCAGTCCACCACGCCTCCCGGACCGAAGGGCTTGAGGAGGGCGGTCATCGCCCTCACATGACCCGCCGTTCGAGGCGAGGCACGTACGACGCCCGGGCGGCCCCGCCGCCCCCACCGGAAGCGAGAGAGATGAACCCTGTGCTCGGACGCCCCCGACCGAAGTACACCGTCCGCACCGCCGCCACCTTCGGCGTGATGGCCCTGGCCCTGGCGAGCAGCATGCTGGCCGGCCCGGGCGCGGGAGTCGGCTCGGCGTCCAGCCACCGCGAGGCGCCGCTGATCGCCGCGGACCCGCAGGTCGACAACACCGACGTCTACGCGTTCACCAGCCCCGACAAGCAGGACACCGTCACCCTCGTCGCCAACTGGCTCCCGTTCCAGGAGCCCAACGGCGGACCGAACTTCTACCCCTGGGCCGACGGCGCCCACTACGACATCAACATCGACTCCCAGGGCACCGGCAGGCCCGACGTCACCTACCGCTGGACCTTCCACACCGAGGACCAGCGCGGCACCGACACCTTCCTCTACAACAACGGCGTCGTGAACAACCTCACCGACCCCACGCTGCTGTTCCACCAGTACTACACGCTCCAGGAGCTGCGCCCCGGCTGCGAGCCGAAGACCCTGGTCGAGCACGGCACCGCCACGCCGTCGGACACCGGCAGGGCCTCCATGCCGAACTACGCGCAGCTCCGCAGCCAGGCCGGCGTCCAACTGCCGAACGGCGGGCGGACCGTGGCGACCCAGGCCGCCGACCCGTTCTTCCTCGACCTGCGGGTCTTCGACCTGCTCTACGGCGGCAACCTCTCCGAGGTCGGCCAGAACACCCTGGCCGGATACAACGTCAACACCCTTTCCATCCAGGTGCCCAAGAGCGAACTCGCGTTCAAGGGCGACCCGGGCCGCAACCCGGTGATCGGCGTCTGGTCGAGCACCGAGAAGCAGACCATGAGGCTCAGCCCCGGCAAGCAGGAGCCGACCGGCAAGTACGTGCAGGTCTCACGGCTCGGCAACCCGCTGGTCAACGAGGTCGTGGTGCCCGCCGGGCTCAAGGACGCGTTCAACTCCCTGCCGCCGTCGGAGGACCACAACCAGCCCGCGCTGGTCAACAAGGTCCTCAACCCGGAGGTGCCGCAGCTCGTCCAGGCGATCTACGGCCTGCCGGCCCCTGCGACCCCCCGCACCGACCTCCAGGAGATCTTCCTGACCGGCATCGCCAAGGCCACCGGCGGCCCGTTCCAGGTCGACCTCAACTCCCAGCTGATGAACCAGGACATCAACCCGAAGAGGTTCGTGCCCGCGGAGGAACTGCGGCTGAACATGTCCACCCCGGTCACCGCGAACCCGAACCGGCTCGGCATCCTCAGCGGCGACTTCCAGGGCTTCCCCAACGGCCGCCGCCTGACCGACGACGTCGTCGACATCGCGCTCCAGGTGATGGAAGGCGCCACCCCCGGCCACCTCATTCCCGCCCTCGCCGCCGGCGACGGCGTCAACCAGGCCGACAAGCCGTTCTCCGGCTCCTTCCCGTACGTCGCCCTGCCGTACGCCAAGGCCGTCAACCAGCCCAACTGACCGTCGAGGCGGTGGGCGCGGTCCGGGCACTCCGGGCCGCGCCCACCGCCCGGACGTCGACCCGCCCGGAGCCGGCTCCCCGGCTCGGCCGCCTCGCCCCCGCCCGACCCGAAGGACCAGGATGCGCCGCTTGCCCCTGCTGCTCACCACCGCCACGCTGTGCGGCTGCCTGGCCGCGTTCGGAGCCCTCGGCCGGGAAGGGCCCGAGGCCGGCGCGCCGGCGGCGATCGGCAGTCCCGCAGCGGCCTCCGCGCCGAGAGCCGGCAGCCTGGGCCAGGCCATCCGCACCGACCAGCAACGGCTGCGCACCGTCCCGGGCGACGCCACCGGCTGGGCCCGGCTCGGGTCCGAGTACGTCGAGCAGGCACGGCTCACCGCCGACCCCTCCTACTACCCGAAGGCCGACGAGGCCCTGCACCGTTCGCTGAGCCTCCAGCCGGACGGCAACGCCGACGCCCTCACCGGCCTCGGAGCCCTCGCCAACGCCCGCCACCGCTTCGCGGACGCCCGCGACTTCGCCACCCGCGCGGTCACGACGGCCCCCCTGCACTGGTCGGCCTACGCCGTCCTCGCGGACGCCCGCACCCAGCTCGGGGACACCGTCGGCGCCACCGAATCCGTCCAACGACTCCTCGACCTGCGGCCCGGCACCGCCTCGTTCACCCGGGCCGCCTACGACCTCGAACAGCACGGCCGCACCGACGACGCCCACGCCGCCCTGCAACGCGCCCTCGACGACGCCTTCGACCCCTCCGACAAGGCCTTCTGCCGGCACCAGATCGCGGAACTCGACCGCAACAGCGGCCACCCCGAGCAAGCCCTGACCGGCTACCGCCAAGCCCTCGTCGACGACCCGTCCTACACCCCGGCGCTGGCCGGCCGGGCCCGCGCCGAGGCGGCCCTCGGCGACCCGGCCGCAGCCGTACGGGACTACGCCGCCGCCATCGCCCTGGTACCGCTCCCCCAGTACCTGCTGGAACTCGGCGAACTGCAGGAATCGCTCGGCCACCTTCCGGAGGCCCGCGAGCAGTACCGGCTGCTCGCCGCCGAGCAGCAGCTCGCCGCCGCCAACGGTGTCGTCGACGACCTGACGCTCGGCCAGTACCAGGCCGACCACGGCGACCCCGACCAGGCCGTCACCCTGCTGCGCGCCGAGTGGCAGCGCCGCCAGCACGTCCTGGTCGCGGACGCCCTCGCCTGGGCCCTGCACCGTCAGGGCAACGACCACGAAGCACTCCCGCTCGCCGAACAGGCGCAGCAGTACGGCTGGCACAGCGCCCTGTTCGCCTATCACCGCGGCGAGATCGAACGCGCCCTGGGCCGCACGGACGCGGCTCGCGAGCACCTGGCCGAAGCGCTGCGCACCGACCCGTCGTTCTCCCCGCTGCTGGCCCCGCGGGCCCGCACCGCCCTCGTCGCCCTCGTCGCCCTCGGAGGTGCGCCGTGACCCCTCGCCGACCCCTGATCCGCGTGGCAGCCACGGCAGCCGGCGCCCTGTGGCTGCTGTGTTCCGCCGCACCCGATGCCCGGGCCCACCCCCTCGGCAACTTCTCCGTCAACCACTACACCGGCCTGACCGTCCACGCCGACCGGCTCGACGCCCTCGCGGTCACCGACACCGCCGAGATCCCCACCCTGCAGGCAGCACCCGCCGTCGACATCGACGGCGACGGCACCCCGAGCGAGGCCGAACGCTCCGCCTGGGCCACCGCCCGCTGCGCCGAGACCGCCGGCCGCCTCGCCGTCACCGCGCCGCAGCGGCTCGCCTGGACGGTCGGATCCGCGGCGTTCGACTACCGGGACGGGCAGGCCGGACTGCGCACCAGCCGTCTCACCTGCCACCTGTCCGCGCCGCTGGACCTGGGGACCGGGCCGGTCACCTTGCGGGTGGACACCGGCGCGGACCCGGCCCGGGTCGGCTGGAACGAGATCACCGCCACGGGCGAGGGCGCCCACCTGGACCACTCCACCGTGCCCGCCGCCTCGTCCTCCGACGAACTCAGGAACTACCCGCGCGAACTCCTGGACACCCCTCGTGGCGACACCACGGCCGGCTTCACCGCCACCGCGGGCGACGGCCCGCCCAGCCTCACAGACACCGGCGTCGCAGGATCCGTGGGCCACGGCCTCACCGCCCGTATGGAGGCCCTGTCCCGCAAGCTGACCGTGCTGGCCGGCGCAGAGCGGCTGACCGTGCCGGTCGGCCTCCTCGCGGTCCTGCTGTCCGTCGTCCTCGGCGTGGGACACGCCCTGCTGCCGGGCCACGGAAAGACCGTGATGGCCGCCTACCTCGCCGGCCGGCGCGGCCGTCCCCGCGACGCGGTCACCGTCGGCGCAACCGTCACCGCCACCCACACCACCGGGGTCCTGGTCATCGGACTCGCCCTGACCACCTTCTCCTCCCTTGCCGGGGACACCGTCCTCGGCTGGCTCGGCGTGGTCAGCGGCGCCCTCGTCGCCCTCGTCGGCGCCGGTCTCCTCGCGGACGCCCTACGGCCACCCCGCGCTCATCGGCGCAGCCCCGAGCCGGCCCCCGAAGCAGCCCGCCGGCCCGCCCTGTTGGGAGCCGGCGCCCCGGCAGCGCACACCCACGACCACCCGCACCCGCACCCGCACCCGCACGGCGACCACCAGCACCACCGCCGCCCCACCGACCACCACCACGAGCACGCCCACGGGCACGGGCACGGGCACAGCCACGACGGCCACCGCCACGGGCACGACCACGGGCGGCCCCACCGGCACGGGCTTCTCGGTGGCCACCGCCACGCTCACGGGCCGGCGTCCGCCGAAGCCCGGCCGTTCACCACCCGCGGCCTGGTCGGCCTCGGCATCGCAGGGGGCCTCGTCCCCAGCCCGTCCGCGCTGGTCGTTCTCCTCGGCGCCGTCGCCCTCGGACGCACCCTGTTCGGTGCCGCCCTCGTGGTCGCCTACGGGATCGGGATGGCCGCCACCCTCACAGCCGTCGGACTGCTGCTGGTCCGCTTCGGCGACCGGCTCGGCCCGCTCGCCCACCGTCCGTCACTCGCCCTTCTGCGCCGCATCGCCCCGCACACGGCGGCCCTGACGGCCGCACTGGTCCTCATGGTCGGTGTCGGCCTGATGGTCCGCAGCCTCCCGCCCGTCCTGTGAACCCCGGAGTCCCCGCATGACACCGCACCGCACCGTGCCCCTCGCCGCCCTGCTCGCCGTCGCCGTCATCGTTCTCAGCGGGTGCGCGGGCCCGGACACCGGCAGCCTCGACGCCCAGCGCGCGACACCCTCCCCCACCTGCCTGGTCCACCAGACGAAGCAGCCAGGCGACCACTACACCAGCGGCACCGGCGCCGACACCCGTTCGATCCTGGAGATGATGCGCTACTACACCGCCAACGGCGGCAAGGCCTACTGCGACGGCAAGCCCCCGACCACCACCGACCGCCGCTGGACGGACCTCTACACCGACCTCGGCGGAGACCCCGGCCACGTACCCGGGCCCACCCGGAACAGCTGAGACCTCACGTGACGGCACCGCTCCGGAGGCGCCGTGGCCCACTGGGCCTCAGCGGGACGTGCAGCGGGCCGACGGCACAGCCTTGCAGCAGATCGTGGCGGACCGGCGCTGCGCACGCACCTGCCCGGCACGACCGTCCGACCGTTGGTGCGTGCGTGCGTGGAAATCGGGGAGCGGTACGTCGGTCCGGGGAGAGCGACCGATCACCCCGCCCGGGGTCACCCCGGTCAGTTCCTCCGGCTCCCGCTGCCGCTCAGCTCGACCGGCCCGTCCCCTATCGCGCCCATGTCGCGGACGATCCCCATCACCTGGGCGCGAGTGCTCACCCCGAGCTTGGCGAAGGCCTTGGTCAGATGGGCCTCGACGGTGCGCGGGCTGAGGAAGAGCCGCTCGCCGATCTGCCGGTTCGTCATCGCCCGGCCGACCAGCTCGACGATCTGCCGTTCACGGGCCGACAGCAGATCGAACGCGGCGCCCGCACGGCCGAGTCCGGCCGGCCGGGGCTGTTGGGCGCCCAGGCGGCGCTGCTGCTGGGTGACGGCGGCCGCGGCCCAGGTGGCGCCCCGGCTCTGCAGGCTCTGCTTCGCGATCCCCAGCTGTTCCTGGGCCTGCGGGACCTGGCCGCTCCGGGTGAACGCCGCGGCCAGGAGCCGACGGGCCTGGGCCTCCTCCAGGGGCAGGCCCGCGGTGACGCAGGCCCGGACCGCCCGGTCCGCCTCGGACAGCGCGGCCTGCGCTTCACCGGTCGCCAGGTACAGGGTGGCCCTGGCCAGGCGGGCCTGGGCGGTGGCGGACGGCAGGCCGAGCTCGGCCGCCGCCCTACTGCACCGCTCGGCCCAGAACGCGGCTCGGTCCGGCTCGCCCCGCGCGGTCTCGGCCTCGGTGAGCAGCAGGCACCAGGCCGGGACCGAAACCGCGTCGGGCGCCGAGAGTTCGCCGTCATCGCCGACCAGGAGGCCGAGGCAACCGTCCGGATCCTCCTGGAGGAGCCTGAGCCTGGCGAGGGTGCCGATGGCGCTCCCTCGCAACCAGGAGCACAGGGAAGCATCGCTGACCATTCCCTGCCCGGCGACTCGGGCGGCGGCCTCCGGGCCGTCCCGTAGGAGTACCGGGAGGGCGCTCAGGGCTGGGGACATCCGCTGGACGGTGGTGTCACCCGACAGCCCGCTGAGGTGCTGCGCCCGAGTGCCGTGGGTGAGGGCGGCGTCGAGTCCGCCGAGGCGAGCGTGCGCCTGGGAGGCGACGAGGTGGAGCGGTGGCAGCAGGTGGTGCCGGCCGGTGCGCCGTGCGACGTCCAGTCCGCGCTCCAGGTGTCGGACGGCATCGGTGCAGCGGTCCAGCATGATTTCGGTGCAGGACAACTGGACGACGGCGTCGATGAGTTGTGCGAGCCTTCCGTCGGGCAGGCTGTCGGCGAGCCAGCGGCTCCGCTCCTGAAGAGCGAGCGCCGTGGCGATGTCGCCGGCCAGGGTGGCACCCAGTCCCAATGCGGCCGATGTCCTCAACTCGGCTTCCTGGTCGCCACGTTCGCGAGCGGCCTGCCGGATCCTCTCGAAGCGGGGGGCGAGTTCTCCGAACCGGCCGCGCATGAGCTGGACACCGGCGAGCTCCGCCTGCAGCGGGACGGTGTCCAGCGGGTCGCTCTCGTCGGCTCCCGCCAGCTCCGCCTCCACCAGTGCGGCCGCTTCGTCCAGTCGGCCCAGCAGCCGGTCCACGCCGGCGCTGAACTCGACGAGGTCGGTGCGGCAGGCGGCCGCCGGGGTGTCGGTGTCGCGCTCGGCGAGCAGCTCGTGCAGCAGGTTGCGGCTCTCCAGCAGCCGGCCGCTCCTACCCAGTGCGCAGGCCAGTTCGAAGCGCAGGTCACCGCGGTCCGGGGCGTTCTCCGGAAGCAGCCGAAGCGCCACCCGCAGGAGGTGGATGGTGAACGGGGACGAGCCGGGCACACCGACGCGGGCCGCCCGGACGAGCAGCCGTGCCGCGGCCCGGTCGCCGGGCCGGGCGGAGCCCGCGATCTGGTGGGCCCGCAGCTCGACCGGCGCGTCGACCCGTTCCAGGTGGTGCGCGGCGCGCCGGTGCGCCGCGCGCCGCCAGGCGTGACCGGCCGCATGGTAGACCGTGGCGGCCAACAGGGGGTGTCGGAAACGCAGTTCGCAGCCTTCGGGGCGCAGCAGGTCGGCTGCGGCGAGGTGGTCGAGGGCGGCTTCCACCGCCGGCTCGGGGAGGCCCGTCACCTCGGCGAGCAGCGCGGTGTCGGCGCAGGGGCCGGTGACGGCCGCCGCCGTGGCGACGGCCCGGTCCGCTTCGGTCAGGGCGTCGAGTTCGGTGAGTACGGCGGCGCGGGCGTCGTGCGGTATCGCCTCGGGGTCGAGCAGGGCGGGCGAGATCGGCAGACCGGCCAGGTCGCTGTCCGACATGGCGGCAACGGCTTTGAGGTAGAACGGGTTTCCGGCCCCGGCCTCGGTGAGGAGTTCACACCGAGGGGTGCCGGCTTCGACGCCGAGGAGCCGGGCGGCCGCGTCGGCACCGAGATCGCCGAGGCGCAGCAGGGTGACGGAGGGGTTGTCGTCGGCGCCGAGGGCGGCGGCCAGTCGGTGGCAGATCTGCCGCGGACGGTAGGCCAGGACGATCACGAGCGGCACCGGTGGGGGGTTGCGGACGAGGTCGGCGAGCAGCCCCAGCGAGGCGTCGTCGGCGGCGTGGACGTCGTCGAGGAACAGGGTGGTTCCGGCCGGCGCGGCCACCTGCTCCAGCAGCCGGCGGAAGGAGCGGTGGACGGCGTGCCGGTCGAATGTGCCGGTCCGCGGCGTCGTCTCCCCGGCCTCGTCGAGGCCCGGGAACGCGGTGCGGAGCACGGCCCAGTCGGTGGCCGGGAGCCGGGCGCGGGTGGCGGGGGTGATCAGGTCGTCGAGAGCGTCGGCCAGCAGGCCGAACCGTACGGTGCGGGCGGTGGGCCTGCCGCGGGCCGATCGGACCCGCAGCCCCTGCCTGCGGACGGCGCGGGCGGCGTCGGCCAGCAGGAGGGTCTTGCCGGTGCCCGGGTCCCCGGCGATCGCCAGGACGCGGACCGTCGGATCGCCCGCTCGGTCC
>NZ_JBIURH010000020.1:0-124179 GCF_044740765.1 Kitasatospora sp. NPDC088346 | reverse complement strand
TACGACGGCGTGGTCGCCGTGGTGGAGAAGCTGAAGGGGCACCCGCTGTTCGCCCACATCACGCTGACCCGCTCCGAGCGCTCGCCGATCGCCGCGCTCGTCACCGAGATGTTGGAGGACGTCCAGCCCTGACGGAACGGCACCGCGCCGGATCCGCACGGGCGAGGGCGAGTTCGGACGGGTGCGAAGGATCGGGTGCCGACAGTCGGACAAATCGCCTGGACAAAATCAGACAATCCGCCACGAAGGGGCCTGCCGCCGAGCGGCAGGCCCCTTCTCTGTCACCACATATGACGGCCACTTGTCCATCGATCGGCCAAACTGGCTGCCCGCCAAGATTGTGAGATGCGCCACGCAACCGGGAATTGCGTAGACATGGCCGCGTGCGGCATGGTGAGGGTTCTGTCAGGCCCCGCGTACGGCAAAACCTCGCTCGGCAACTCCGGTTGACGGGCGGAAAACTGAACACCGATGAGCCGTACGCCGCCCGATCCGATCGTCGTTCCGAGTCTCTCGGGCCGGCGCCGGGCCAGTGCCTCCGGTGACCAGAGCAGGTGTGGAGGACAGTGCCAAGGGGCAGATTGCGCCCGCACGGTCACGCGTGGGCGACGCTGGAAGGAAACCATGTGACTCGGATCTCGGTCCGGGGAGTCGCTGTGGCCTCCGCCACCGCGGTCACCGCTGTCGGTGCCGTCGTTGGTGCGGCCTCGGGCAGCGAGGGCAAGGCCGTCACGACGGTCGATGTCGCGAGCGCCACGCTGCTCGCCGACGTTCCCTCCGGTGACCAGGCGCAGACGGTCAGCGACAACTTCAGCCGCCAGGCGACCGCTCAGCAGGTGTCCGCCGACGCGGCGGCCAAGAAGGCCGCCGAGGAGGCCGCGCGCCAGAAGGCCGCTGCCGACGCGCAGGCCAAGGCCGACGCCGAGAAGGCGGCCAAGGCCGCCGAGGCGAAGCGCAAGGCGGACGAGGAAGCCGCCAACCGCGACAAGGCCCGCACCACGCTGGCCGCCGTCAGCCCGGGCTCCGTCCAGGAGATGGCGCTCCAGATCGTCGGCGACGACGCCCAGTTCCAGTGCTTCAGCCAGATCGTGAAGCGCGAGAGCGGCTGGGACTACACCGCCACCAACGCCTCCTCCGGCGCCTACGGCCTCGTCCAGGCGCTGCCCGGGTCCAAGATGGCCTCGGCCGGTGCCGACTGGCGCACCAACCCCGCGACCCAGATCAAGTGGGGTCTGAAGTACATGAACGACCGCTACGGCAGCCCCTGTGGCGCCTGGTCCTTCTGGCAGTCGCACCACTGGTACTAGGAACCACTGGTACCCGCGGCATCGCGGAGCCCCCGACCGTCCCCGGTCGGGGGCTCCGCGCGTGCCGCGGGGTGTGTGCCGGCTGCGGGCGGGCCGCGCCGCCCGGGCGGCGCTGACCAGTGCGCTCGCGGGCGGTGCGGTCCTGGTGCGGACGCGGGGAGCCCGAGAGGGTCCTGGATCTCGGGCCCCGGCCGGTCCGCGGACAGTTGGTCCACTGGTATCGGTCTCCTCCCCACTCTTTCGGATATGAAACCGAATGGTTTCGACGTGTTCGTCCCCTTTCGCAATGGTGCGGACACCCACCGGTTGCCGGGCCCGCCGGACCGCGGGCCCCACCGCCGGGTAGCGTCGTCCCCGACGAATCGTGGCGGACCCACGGCGCGACGGGCGAGCGGGGAACAGAGGTACGGGGATGGCGCGGGACTCGAAGGCGTGGAAGGCGTTGGCCAAGGCCGGCGCGGTGACCGCCGGCGTACTGGCGGCGGTCGAACGCCGCCGCCGGGCCGCCGCCGCGGAGGCCGCCGCCGAGGCGGCCGTGGTCGCCGCGGCCGCGCTCGGCGAGCTGCGGGCGGCCGACCACCAGGTGCTCCACCCGCTGCCGGCGGCCGGGACGCCGGTCGAGGACGGCCGGGCGGACCACCCGGCGCTCGCGGCCGACCGGATCCCGGTCCCGCGCCCGGCGGACGCCCGGTCGCGGGTCGCGGCCCTCCGCGACTTCCCGCCGGGCCGCCCGGCCACCCCCGTCGAGGCGGTGCCCTGGGGACTGCGGGTGGCGGCGGAGTCGACCTGGCGGCTGCTGCTGCTCGGGGTCGCGCTCTACGTGCTGTTCCGGGTGGTCGACATGCTGCGGCTGGTCGCCTTCGCGGTGGTGGCCGCGCTGCTGATCTCGGCCCTCCTGGAGCCGACGGTGTCCTGGCTGCGCCGGCTCGGGGTGCCGCGATCGCTGGCGGCGGCGGGCACCTTCCTGAGCGGCGTCGCCGGTATCGGCCTGGTCGGCTGGTTCGTGGTCTGGCAGGTGAGCACCAACCTGGAGTCGGTCACCCGCAAGGTGCAGGCCGGTGTCAACCAGCTCCGCGACTGGCTGGTGGACGGCCCGCTGCACCTGACCCAGCAGCAGATCGAGGACTTCGCCAAGCAGATCTCCACCGCGATCGGCACCAACTCGGAGCAGATCACCTCGGCCGGCTTCACCGGCGTGACCATCGCGGTCGAGGTGCTGACGGGTGTGGTGCTGGCGGCCTTCACCACCTTCTTCCTGCTCTACGACGGCGCCCGGATCTGGGGCTGGGCCCTGCGCGGCCTGCCCAGCCGGTCCCGGTACGCGATGGCGGGGGCCGGCCCGAAGGCCTGGGCCACCCTGACCGCGTACGTGCGCGGCACGGTCTTCGTGGCGTTCATCGACGCGCTGTGCATCGGCATCGGGATCCAGCTGCTCGGGGTGCCGCTGGCGCTCCCGCTGGCGGTGATCATCTTCCTGGGCGCCTTCGTGCCGTTGGTCGGCGCGCTGGTCACCGGGACGATCGCGGTGCTGATCGCGATGGTGACGGTGAACCCGTTCACCGCGCTGATGGTGCTGGTGGTGCTGGTCGCGGTGCAGCAGATCGAGGGGCACATCCTCCAGCCGCTGATCCTGGGCCGCGCGGTGCAGGTCCATCCGCTGGGCGTGGTGCTGGGGGTCGCGGCCGGCTCGATCGTCGGCGGGATCGCCGGCGCGATCGTGGCGGTGCCGCTGATCGCCGTCACCAACACGGTGGTCGGGCACCTGCGCCGGCGCAACGCAGCCGGCCTGGAGGTCTTCGTGGCGCTGGAGGCGGCCCGCGAGGCGGCCGAGGCCGAGGCGGAGACCGGGGCGGAGCCCGCCAGGGCCTGAGGCCGCCGCCCGCACGACGGAAGCCCGAGGGGCCCCCGCCATCGGCGGGGGCCCCTCGGGCTTCGACGCTGTCCCGTGCGCGTGCGCGGCTCAGAGAGCGGCCAGCACGGCCTCGGAGTCGAGGGTGGCGGCGACCGCCTGGAGCACGGCGGCGATCTTCATCGAGGCCTGGACGACCTCGCGCTCGACGCCGGCCTTGCGCAGCACGGCCTCGTGCGAGTCGAGGCACTGGCCGCAGCCGTTGATCGCGGAGACCGCGAAGCACCACAGCTCGAAGTCGGCCTTCTCGACGCCCGGGGTGCCGATGATGTTCATCCGCAGACCGGCCCGCATGCTGCTGTACTCCTTGTCGGAGAGCAGGTGCAGCGTCCGGTAGTAGACGTTGTTCATCCCCATGATCGCGGCGGCGCCCTTGGCGGCGGTGTACGCCTCCGGCTTGAGGTTCGCCTTGGCCTCGGGCTCCAGCTCGCGCAGCACGGCCGGGGAGCGGGTGGCCATCGCGCAGGCCAGCACGGTGCCCCAGAGCTGCTGGGCCGGGAGGTCGGAGTTGCCGATGACCGCGCTCAGGTTGAGCTTGAGGTCCTTGGCGTAGTCCGGGAGGGCGGCCTTCAGTTCGTCGAGAGCCATGGTCAGCCGGCCAGCAGGGCCTGGGCGTCGAGGGTGTCCTCGCCCTTGGTCCAGTTGCAGGGGCACAGCTCGTCGGTCTGCAGGGCGTCCAGCACCCGCAGGACCTCCTTGGGGTTACGGCCGACGGAGCCGGCGGTCACCATGACGAACTGGATCTCGTTGTTCGGGTCCACGATGAAGACGGCGCGCTGGGCGGTGCCGTCCTCGGCCTCGACGCCGCAGGCCTGCATCAGCTCGTGCTTGACGTCCGCCAGCATCGGGAAGGGCAGGTCGCGCAGATCCTTGTGGTCCTTGCGCCAGGCGTGGTGGACGAACTCCGAGTCGCCGGAGACACCCAGGATCTGGGCGTCGCGGTCGGCGAACTCCTCGTTCAGCTTGCCGAACGCGGCGATCTCGGTGGGGCAGACGAAGGTGAAGTCCATCGGCCAGAAGAACACCACGCGCCACTTGCCCTCGTAGGACTTGTGGTTGATGTCGGCGAAGGCGCTCGCGGGGTCGAGGTCGACGCAGGCCTTGAGGTCGAACTCCGGGAACTTGTCACCGATCGTGAGCACGTTCACTTCTCCTGGTGTGAGAAATCGAGGGTCTTTGCCCGATCTGCCTATGATTCGACGGATTCAGACAAGATCCAGGGTTACACAGCAGGCACTGATCAGGGAAATAGCTAGACTCGTTGCATCTGATCGGAGAGAGCTATCAGTACCCAGCACCCCGCCGCCCGCACGGACCGCACCCGCAAACCCGACGCCGGCGTGGCGAGCACCACAGCCCGTCCGCCCCGCGCTCCCACCGTCGCCCAGCTGCGCTCCTTCCTCGCGGTGGCCGAGCACCGGCACTTCCGGGAGGCCGCCGCGGCGATCGGCGCCAGCCAGCCGGCGCTCTCCGGGGCGGTGGCCGCGCTGGAGGAGGCGCTCGGGGCGCAGCTGGTGGAGCGGACGACACGCAGAGTCATCATCACCCCGCTGGGGGAGCGTGTCGCCGGCCACGCGCGCCGGGTGCTGTCCTCGCTGCAGTCGCTGACCGAGGAGGTCGAGGCGGCCCGCCGCCCGTTCACCGGCGTCCTGCACATCGGGGTGATCCCGACCGTCGCGCCGTACCTGCTGCCCGCCGTGCTGCGGCTGGTCCGGGACAGCTACCCGGAGCTGGACCTGCACGTCCACGAGGAGCGCACCCCGTCACTGCTGGAGGGCCTGGCGGCCGGCCGGCTCGACGTGCTGCTGCTGGCACTGCCCGCCGGCGGCCCGGCGCAGACCCGGGACATCCCGCTCTTCGACGAGGACTTCGTGCTGGTCACCCCGCCCGGCCACGAGCTCGCCGGACGGGTCGACGTCCCCCGGGACGTCCTGCTCGACCTGGACGTGCTGCTGCTGGAGGAGGGCCACTGCCTGCGCGACCAGGCGCTGGACATCTGCCGGCAGGTCGGCGCCGAGCAGAGCGGCGGCAGCACCCGGGCCGCCGGGCTCTCCACCCTGGTCCAGCTGGTCGCCGGCGGGCTCGGGGTGACCCTGCTCCCCGCCACCGCCCTGGACGTCGAGGCCGGCCGGGCCGACCGGCTCGCCCCGGTCCGCTTCGCCGCGCCCGCCCCCGGCCGCCGGATCGGCCTCGCCACCCGGCCCGGCTCGGCCCGCTCCGCGGACTACGACCGGTTCGCCGCCGAACTGCGACGGGTGCTGCGGGAGCTTCCGGTGCGCATCGTGGAGTGATCCTCCGGGCATACCTCGATCGGTGGTTCAAGCCTGAGGGGGTGCCGTGGACGTCTCCCGGATCAAGGTGTCCGGCCTGAAGTGCTTCAGCGGTCCGCGCGAGGTGGACCTCGACCTCGCCCGGCCGGACGGCACGGCGGCCGGCTGGACGGTGCTGGCCGGGCCGAACGGCTCCGGCAAGACGGCCCTGCTGCAGGCCGTCGCACTGGCCCTCGGGGCGCACCCCGCGGTGGCCGCCGACCGCTGGCTGACCGCCGGAAGCCCGGCCGGCTCCGTGGAGCTCAACGGCGGCGCGGCCTGGCGGGTCACCGCCGGAGAGCCGCCGAGAGCCGAGCGCACCGGCCCGCTCTCCGCCCGGCACCGCTACTTCGGCCCGGCCGGGCGCCCGGCCGCCACCGAGATCCGCGGGGCCGCCGCCGACCTGGTCGAGGACGGCCTGCTCCCGGACGGCTGGCGGCTCGACCCCCGGCCGCACGCCGACGGACCCCGGGCGGTCCGCGGCACGGTGACCCTGCCGCTGGCCGAACTCGGCGACGGGACGGCCGCACTGACCGCCCTGGTCACCGAGCTGTCCGCGATCACCCGGCGCACCCGCCCCGAGTACCTGGACGGCACCCCGACCCTGCCGGTCCGTGCCACCGTGCTGATCGACGACGTCGAGGCCCACCTGCACCCGGCCTGGCAGCAGCGGATCGGCAGCTGGCTCACCGCGCACTTCCCCCAGGTCCAGTTCATCGTCGCGACGCACAGCCCGTACGTCTGCCAGGCCGCCGACCCGGGTGCCCTGATCCGGCTGCCCGGGCCCGAGGACGAGGCCGCCGGGCCCCGGCTCCTCGGCGAGGACCTGCACCAACGGATCCTGTACGGCAGCGGCGACGACACCGCGCTCTCCGAACTCTTCGGCCTGGCCAGCGCCTACTCGCCGAACGCCGAGGCCGAACGCCGCCTGCTGGTCCGCCTGGAGCGCAAGCTCTACGCCGGCGACGCCTCGGCCGCCGAACTCGCCGAGTACCGCGAACTCGGGGCCAAGCTCAACAGCTCGCTCACCGCCCGGGCCGACGAGGCCACCGCCCGCCTGCTCGGCCGGGACCGGTGATCCCGCTCCAGCGGCCGCCGCTCCGGCCGGCCCTGCTGGCCGAGCTCGGCCGCCGGACCGAGGCGATCCGGCAGGCCGGGCCCGGTACCGCCGCCGGCCGGGCCGCCTGGCGCGGCGCCCGCCAGCCCAAGGCCCAGCTGCGGCTGCTGCTCCGGCAGATGGCACCCGGCCTGGAGCGGTGCATGTACTGCGGGGACAACCTCGGCACCGACATCGACCACTTCGAGCCGATCGCCCGCGCCCCGCTGCGGACCTTCGACTGGCAGAACCACCTGCTCGCCTGCGCCCACTGCAACAGCAACCAGAAGCGCGACCGCTTCCCCTGCGACCCGGTCACCGGCGCCCATCTGCTGATCGACCCCTCCCGCGAGGACCCGGCCGAGCACCTGCTGCTCTACCTGGAGTCCGGGGCGTACGACCCGCTCACCGCCAAGGGCGAGGCGACCATCGACGTCTTCGCCCTCAACGCCCGCGCCGAACTGGTGCGCGGGCGGCGGATGATGTTCACCGTGGTGCAGGCGGTGCTGCTGGCCTGGGACCGCAGCCGGCGGTCCGGCGCCGAGGCGGAGGCCGGCGAGTACCTGGACGCGCTCCGGCTGCTCCACCACGCGGACGTGCTGCGGGCCGTGCTCCGGCTGCGCCGCAACCCCGCACTGGCCGACGCCGTCCTCGGCCCGGGGGTGCCGGCCGCGCTGGAGCACCTGGTGAAGGTGTCCCGGGAGTTCGGGACCTGACCCGTCGTCCGGGGTCAGCCGGAGGTGCCGCCGCCGTCGGCGGGCGGCGCCTCGGTCACCTCGGCCGCTTCGGTCACCCCGCTCCCGTCCACCACTTCGGTCAGGTCGACCACCTCGATGACGGCCCGGTCGGCCGCGGCGACCGCCGTGGCCGGGAACGGCACCGTCCCGGCCGCCCGCAGCGTGTTGCGGGTCAGCAGCCAGGCGGCGCCCAGCCCGGCCGCCCCGGCCAGCAGACACAGGTAGTCCGGGGCGCCCGCCCAGACCGCCGCCGCGGCCATCCCGACGCCCAGGCAGAGGTGGGCGAGGCTGGCGATCAGCACCGCGAACGCCGCCGGCAGCAGCGGCCCGCTGGACCCGGCGGTGTGCATCTCGGCCTCGATGCTGAGCCCGCCGTGGAGCCCGAGGTGGACGGCGACCTTCGCCGCGTCGACGTCCGCCCGCTCGGAGGGCTCCTCCCCGTCGAGCCGTTCCACGAAGGGGTGGTGGGCGCACGGGGCGTCCGGCTCCTGGGGCCTGTCACCGTCGTCTGCTCGGCTCACGCTGACTCCAGCCTTCTGGCGCTCCACGGTTCACATCGACACGGCAGGGTGGGACCATGGTGCCCAGCTTCGGTTCGTGCCGGATCGGTACCTGCTCAATACCCTGCGGACGGCCGGATTGTGCACGGACCAGGGGAGGAAACGTGGACCGTCGACCGTCGGACACCGCGGAGCCGGTTCGGTCGGACGGGGTCGAACGCCGACTGACCGTCAATCTGACGCCCCGTGCGGCCAAGGCACTGGACCAGGCAGCCGCGGCCAGCGGGGACTCCCGGACCGACACCGTGAACCGGGCCCTCCAGGTGTACGCCTACCTGGAGCAGGTCAGCCGCAACGGCGGCTCCCTCTACGTCCGGGAGGGCGGCGACGCCGGGGGCGAGCTGACGATGGTCCGCTTCCTCTGAGCGGACGCGGCCCTCCGGGGCCGTCAGACCTGGGGCAGGCGCTGTTCGAACCAGACCACCTTGCCAGCCCCGAGCCGGGTCGCGCCCCAGCGGTCCGCGCAGCGCGCCACGATCTGCAGGCCGCGTCCGCGCTCCTCGTCCGGGCCGGCCCGGCGCGGCCGCGGCAGGGCCGCGTTGTCGTCGCCCACCTCGCAACGCAGCAGCGAGGTGCGCACCAGTCGCAGGGTGACCGGCCGGGTGGCGTGCTGGATCGCGTTGGTCACCAGCTCGCTGACCATCAGCTCGGTGCTCTCCGCCAGTCCCTCCAGCCCCCAGCGGCGCAGCGCGTGCGAGGCCAGCCGGCGCGCCCGGCTCGGCGTCTCGTGCCGTGGCTGGAGGAACCAGTACGCCACGTCCTCGGCCGGGATGCCGTCGAACGCCGCGGCCAGCAGGGCGATGTCGTCGCCGCGGTCGCCCGGCGGCAGGATCCGCAACGCCTCCTGGCACAAGTGCTCGGGGGAGTGCCGGTGCGCGGTCGCCATCCGGCTGCGCAGCAGTTCGAGACCGGTGCTCAGCGGGCGCCGCCGGGACTCCACCAGGCCGTCCGTGAACAGCAGCAGCGCCGAGCCGGGCGGCGCCGGCAGCTCCACCGAGGAGAAGTCCACCCCGCCCACCCCGATCGGCGCGCCCGGCGGTAGGTCCAGCAGCTCGCTGCGGCCGTCCGGCTGGACCAGCACCGGCGGTACGTGGCCGGCGTTGGCCAGCACCACGCGGTTGGCGATCGGGTCGTAGACCGCGTACACGCAGGTGGCCAGATGCTGCTCCTGGCCGAGACGCTGCGCCTGTTCGTCGAGGTGGTACAGCACCTCGTGCGGCGGCAGGTCGAGGCCGGCCAGGGTCTGCGCGCTGGTCCGCAGCTGGCCCATGATGGCCGCCGAGGTGAGCGAGTGGCCCATCACGTCGCCGACGATCAGCGCCACCCGGTTGCCCGGCAGCGGGATCGAGTCGTACCAGTCGCCGCCGACCTGCGCGCCGCTCTCACCGGGCAGGTAGCGGTGGGCGAGGCGGACCCCGTGCGGCTGCGGCAGGTGGGTGGGCAGCATCGAGCGCTGCAGCTCGTCGGCGATCTCCCACTCGCGGGAGTAGCGCAGCGCGGTGTCCACCGCCAGCCCCGCCTGGGTGGCCAGATGGCCGGCGGTCGCGGTGTCCGCCGGGTCGAAGCCGGCCGGCCGGCCCGGTTCCGGACGGCGGATCAGCAGCAGCACGCCCAGGACGGCCTTGCGGCCCAGCAGCGGCAGCGCCAGCAGCGCGGTGCCGGGCCGGAGCCGTCCCAGGGTGCGGTTGCCCAGCAGTTCGGCCAGCACCGGGAGGTGCGGCGAGGCGGCGGGGGTGCCCAGGACCAGGGGGACGGGCGGGCCCGGCCGGGTGAGCACGAGCGCCAGCGGGCCGTCCGGCCGGACCGCGCGCGGCCCGCCGCCGCGGCCGAGCCGGGTGCCCTGGGCGTGGTGGACCAGCAGCCCGGCGGGCGCCCCGGGGGCGCGCTCGACATCGGGCAGCGGATCGCGCAGCAGGACCACCGTGGCGTCGGCCAGCGCGGGGACCAGGACCCGGCCGAGATCGCGGAGGGTGGTGGTCAGGTCCAGCGAGCCGTTGATCCGCCGGGCGGCGCCGTCCAGGTAGCCGAGGCGCTCGGCGATCAGCTCGGCCGCCTGTGCCGTGGGCAGCGCTCCCACCTGCGATTCTGCCTGCGCGCCTGCCTGTGCTCCCGTCTGCGGGCCCGTCTGCGCGCCCGCGCGGTCGCAGGACTCCGGCGCCGGCGGCCGGGCCGGCGGTGGTGGATGGCGCTGGACGGGGACGGCCGGCGGCTGTGCCGCCCCGGGTGTCAGATGGTTGCGCACGGGCCGCCCGTTCTTGAGGTGTGGAGCAGGGACTGGTCAGCTGACGCGCCGACAGCGCAGGAACAGCTGCTCCTCGGGAGGCAGCGTCGTGCTGGCCGGTGCGTACGGATGGCCGGAACCCGACTCCACCGAGAAGCCCGCCCCGGCCAGTGTGCGTGCCAGGTCCTCCCGCAGGTAGCCGCTGATCTTCAGCTCCTGCCCGAGGAAGGGGAGCGGCGCGTTGTCCAGGTCCGCCTCCACCATGCCCAGGGCCAGCAGCCCGCCGGGGCGCAGCAGATCACGGATCCGGCCGAGCACCACGGGTATCTCGTCCTGCGGCAGCAGGATCAGCGAGAAGAACGCGGTGGCCGCGGCGAAGCTCCCCTGGCCGGCGGGGCCCAGCTCCGGCGCACCCCAGGCCCGGGCGGCCCGCGGGGTGGCCAGATCGTACATGTCGATCCGGTGGAACGCGGCCTCCGGGACGGCCTGCCGCGCCAGCCCCAGCATGCCGTCCGAGAGGTCGGCGCCGGTCACCGTCAGTCCCCCGTCGACGAGTTGGCGCAGGGTCGGCTCGCCGGAGCCGCACCCGATGTCGAGCACCCGGGCGCCGGGCTCCAGCTCGCTCAGTAGCCACTCGCCGCAGGCCAGCTGCCCGGACTTGGTCGGGAAGGCCTCGCTGTACCGCGGCCCTATGGGGTCGAAGGCCAGGGCCTGCAACGCGCGTTCGGCCCGGCGCCGGCAGAGCTGTGCGTGGGCCCGGGCCCGGGCGTTCGCGGAGGACGGGCCGTGGCCCTGGGCGGGGTCGGATATCTGTCCGGTCGTCACGATTCGCAAGGCACCTTTCCACCCTGGCCGCCGACCGGCCCGCTGCCCTGCCCGCGGCGGCCGTCACGCTCCCCGTATCCACTGCTCCGAACCGGTCCGCGCGGGCCGGTCGGCGTGTGCACCGGCCTTCGAGAATATGCGTGATCACTGCGCCATGGGGTCCCTTTCCGGCCAACTCGTGTCCCTTGGGGTGAATATGGCCCGGCGGTGGAAGCACTCGGTTGCCCGCAGGGTGGTGCAGATCCCTGGCGCACGCCGCATGGCGCACAGGCCAACCCCTCTGACCTGCGACGACGCCAGCGCCACCGCCGTTTATCGAACGTCAATCGGCCTCTGCCACAGTGAGCTCAGCGCCGGGGAAGCGCCAAAGCGTTCCCGCAGCCGGGGGGCTGCGGGAACGCGGACGCTGGGGGATGCACCTGTCGGGGGGCAGGTCACGGCGCGGGGGGTGCGAGGGGCTCGGTGTGCCGCTGCGCGTCGACGAGGCTCTGCACGGGGAGAGCTTCGGGCACACCGAGCCGCGCGAAGACCGAGTGCGCCTCCTGGAGACAGGCCAGCCCACGCGCGGGCTGCCCGAGCTTCAGGAGGGCCTCGCCGAGCGCGGCGTTGGCCAGCCCCTGGCAGTACGCGGCGTCGATCTCCTGGGCGATCGCCAGCGACTCCTCGGCGGCCTCGGCGGCCTCCCGGTGCCGCTCGTCTACGAGCAGGCAGGACGCCAGCCGGGCGAGCGAGTAGCCCTCCCAGATCCGGTGCTGCTGCGTCCGGTACAGCTCGTACGCCTCGCGCAGGTGCCCGGCGGCCTCGGCCGCGGATCCGGTCGAACGCAGCACCACGCCGAGCTGGTAGAGGGTGTCGGCGAGGCAGGGCACGTTCCCGGATGCCCGGGCGGCCGTGACCGCAGAGCGCGCGGACGCCACGCCCGCGGTGTGGTTCCCCAGCCCGACCTGGGCCCTGGCCATGTTGCCCAGCAGCCGCGCCTCACTGACGACGGCACCGAGACGGCGGCTGATCGCGTGGGCCTGTTCGAGGAAGGGCAGCGCCTCGGCGGAGCGGTCGCCGAGGCTGAGCACGATCGCGAGCAGGTTGGCGGCCGAGATTCGCAGGTGGGTGACGTCCTCCGGGCCCTGCAGGGCCAGGCTCTCCCGCAGCGACACCTCGGCGTGCTGGAACTCGCCGGCGACGTGCTGGAGGAAGCCCACCGCGAACCTGATCCGGGCCAGCGCGGCGGAGTCCCCGTACGACTGCGCGTTGCCCTCGGCGGCCTGCAGCGCGCCGCGGATCCGCGGACCGTGGGTCGGGTCCTCGATGAGCGAGCGCAGGATGATGAAGAGGTCGACGGCCGGGCGCAGCAGCTGGGGCGGCCCCTGCACCGCCGCCTCCACCCCGGCCAGGACGAGCGGCAGCTCGGCCCGCAGCCAGTCCTGGGCCGCCGTGCCGTCGGCCAGGTCGAGGCCAGGCGCGGACAGCCCGTGCAGCAGCTCGGGCAGCAGGTCGTCCGGCTCGATCAGCCGGGAGGCGTTGCGCATGGTGGCGAGCAGCACGTCTAGCAGCCTCAGCAGGGCCTCGTCCTGCTCGGCGGTGTCCCTGAGTCGCTCGTTCTGGCGCTGGGCGTAGAGCCGCAACAGGTCGTGGTAGCGGTAGCGGCCGGGGGTGAAGCACTCCAGCATGTTCGCCTCGACCAGTGCCTCCGCGAGCGCCTCGGCGTCCGTCTCGGTCGTGCCGAGCAGGGCGGCCACCGCGGGCAGCGGCAGGTCCGGGGCGTCGACCAGGGAGAGCAGCCGGAAGGCGCGCGCCTCCTCGGGCCGGAGCTGGCCGTAGCCGAGGCCGATGGTGGTCTCCACGGCGAGGTTGCCGAGCTGGAGCTCATGCAGCCGCCGCCGCTGGTCCGCTAAGCGGCGGGCCAGGTCCGAGACGCTCCACCGCGGCCGGCTGGCCAGCCGGGCCGCGGCGATCCGGACCGCGAGCGGGAGCAGCCCGCATGCCTTGACGACGGCCAGCGCCGCGTCGGGCTCGGCCGCGACCCGCTGCTCGCCGACGATCGCGGAGAACAGCGCCAGCGCCTCGTCCGGCGTCAGCTCCTCGACGTCGACCAGGTGCGCACCGGGGATCTCGGCCAGTCTCGACCGGCTGGTGACCAGGACGGCGCTGCCCGACACCCCGGGGATCAGCGGCATCAACTGCTGCGCGTCCCTGGCGTTGTCGAGCAGGATGAGCATCCGCCGGTCGGCGAGCAGCGAACGGTAGAGCGCGGCGCGCTGTTCGACCGAGTCCGGGGTCTCCGGCGCGCCGAGCGCGTGGAGGAAGTAGCCGAGCACGACCGCGGGGTCGGCCGGAGACGCACCGGCACCGCGGAGGTCCACGTAGAGCTGGCCGTCGGGGAACTCCGAGCGGAGGCTGTGCGCGACGTGGACGGCCAGCGTGGTCTTGCCGACGCCGCCGATCCCCGCCAGCGAGGTGACCACGACCGCCTGACCGGTGCCGCTGCCGACCATCTCGCGCAGTTCGTCGACGAGCTTGCCGCGGCCGCTGAAGTCGGATACGTCGGCCGGGAGTTGGGCCGGGGGCACGAAGGTCGGCGACTCCTCGGCCCGGGGCGCGGCGGCCGGTGCCGCCATCAGGCCCGGGTCGGCGGCCAGGATCCGGGCGTGCATCGTGGCCAGTCCGGTGCCGGGCTCGACGCCGAGCTCTTCGATCAGCAGCTTGCGGGTGTCCGCGTAGACGCCCAGGGACTCGGCCTGGCGGCCGCAGCGGTACAGGGCGAGCATCAGCAGTTCCCGTAGCCGCTCCCGGAGCGGATGTTCGGCGGCGAGCGAGCTCAGTTCGCCGATCACCTCGGCGTGCAGTCCGATGTCCAGCGCGGCGGCGCAGCGCTCCTCTTGGGCCGTGGCCTGGCGCTCGGTCAGCCGGACGCGGTGGGCGTCGGCGTAGGGTCCGGGCACGCCGGCCAGCGGGCGGCCGCTCCACAGGCTCAGGCCGTCGACGAGCAGCCGGTGGGCCTCGCGGGAATCGCCCGCGGCGCGCGCTGCGGAGGCTTTGCCGAACATCCCATCAAAAAGGGACAGATCGAGAGATTCCGAGGGAATTCGCAAGGCATAGCCGTCGCTGACCGAAATCAGGAGCTCCGCCGGTGCGCGCACTTCGCGGTGCGGCTCGATCACCGAACGCAGGCGCGACACATATGTCCGCAGGGCCGCGACGGCCTGCGGCGGGGGGCGGTCGCCCCAGAGGCCGTCGACCAGGTCCTGGGTGGTGACGGGCCTGCCGTGGCTGAGCAGGAGGGCGGTGAGGACCGCCTGTTGCTGAGGGGAGCCGAGCAGGAGCTGCCGACCGTCCCGCCAGGCCTGGAGCGGGCCGAGCACCTGGAAGCGCAGTGCGCCCGGGTGCGACTTCTCCTGACGCTCCATGAGATCCCCTATGGCTTTGGTGATGATTTCCGAGCGTTCAGCTCGCCTGCCGAGTGTGAGGCGCCAGCTTAGAACGGGCGGCGCAAACACTGGAGAAGTGAACAGACCGCGCGATGTTTATAGGACATTTAACGATCCCTAGGATACTGTCCGGGCCCCCAGATCGATCCGATCCGGCGGGCGTGACCTGATGAACCGAAAGGCGGCCAATCCTCATGGCTGACAACGAGAACGCGACCGCCGAGACGGTCGTTCCCACCCCCGCGGTGGCAGCCACGCCGTCCGAGTACACGCCGTCCGAGATCGACCCGCAGCCGATCCTGGAGGTCCTGGAGGGCCTGACCGACGAGCCCGGGGACGAGCCCGTGGTGCAGCCGGCGAAGGCCGGCCCCAGGTCGGGCGAGGTCTACGAGCCGCTCGGCAACGTCACCAACCACCCCTGACCGCCAGGCCCGCGTGCCCCGCACCCGATCCGGGTGCGGGGCACGCGCGTTGCGGCGCCGTCCGCCACTCCGTCGCTCCGCGGAGCGACCATGCCCGCTACTGCGCGGAGCGCACCCGCAGGCTGGTGATCAGCGGCCCGTCGGTGACCTCGGCGAAGAAGTCGTTGCCCTTGTCGTCGACGACGATGAAGGCCGGGAAGTCCTCGACCTCGATCCGCCAGACCGCCTCCATGCCGAGCTCGGGGTACTCCAGCACCTCGACCTTGCGGATGCAGTCCTGGGCGAGGCGGGCGGCCGGGCCGCCGATCGAGCCGAGGTAGAAGCCGCCGTGCTCGCCGCAGGCCTTGGTGACCTGCTTGGAGCGGTTGCCCTTGGCGAGCATGACCATCGAGCCGCCGGCGGCCTGGAACTGGTCGACGTAGGAGTCCATCCGGCCGGCCGTGGTCGGGCCGAAGGAGCCGGAGGCGTAGCCCTCGGGGGTCTTGGCGGGGCCGGCGTAGTAGACCGGGTGGTCCTTGAGGTACTGGGGCATGCCCTCGCCGCGGTCGAGCCGCTCCTTGATCTTCGCGTGGGCGATGTCGCGGGCGACCACCAGGGTGCCGCTGAGCGACAGCCGGGTCTTGACGGGGTACTGGGACAGCTGCGCCCGGATGTCGGACATCGGCTGGTTCAGGTCCACCCGGACGACCTCGTCGTCGAGGTGCTCGTCGGTGGTGTCCGGCAGGTACTTGGCCGGGTCGGTCTCCAGCTGCTCCAGGAAGACGCCCTCGGCGGTGATCTTGCCGAGCGCCTGGCGGTCGGCGGAGCAGGAGACGGCCATCGCGACCGGCAGCGAGGCGCCGTGCCGCGGCAGCCGGATCACCCGCACGTCGTGGCAGAAGTACTTGCCGCCGAACTGGGCGCCGATGCCGATCTTCTGGGTGAGCTCGGTGACCTTGGCCTCCAGCTCCAGGTCCCGGAAGCCGTGGCCGGTGGCGGCGTCGCCGGAGGTGGGCAGCTCGTCCAGGTAGTGCGCGGAGGCGTACTTGGCGGTCTTGAGGGCGAACTCGGCGCTGGTGCCGCCGACCACGATCGCCAGGTGGTAGGGCGGGCAGGCCGCGGTGCCCAGCGAGCGGATCTTCTGCTCCAGGAAGGCGAGCATGGAGTCCTCGTTGAGGATCGCCTTGGTCTCCTGGTACAGGTACGACTTGTTGGCGCTGCCGCCGCCCTTGGCCATGAACAGGAACTTGTACGCGCCGCCGTCGGTGGCGTACAGCTCGATCTGGGCCGGCAGGTTGTTGCCGGTGTTCTTCTCGTCCCACATGGTGACCGGGGCCATCTGCGAGTACCGCAGGTTGAGCTCGGTGTACGCGTCGAAGACGCCGCGCGCGATGGCCGCCTCGTCGCCGCCCTCGGTGAGCACGTTCTGGCCGCGCTTGCCCATCACGATCGCGGTGCCGGTGTCCTGGCACATGGGGAGGATGCCGCCGGCCGAGATGTTGACGTTCTTCAGCAGGTCCAGCGCGACGAACCGGTCGTTGGGGCTGGCCTCCGGGTCGTCCAGGATGCGGCGCAGCTGGGCGAGGTGGGCCGGGCGCAGGTAGTGCGAGATGTCGTGCATCGCCTCGGCGGTGAGTCGGCGCAGGGCCTCCGGCTCGACCTGGAGGAAGGTCCGGCCGTTCGCCTCGAAGGTGGAGACGCCCTCCGAGGTGATCTTGCGGTACGGCGTGGTGTCGTCACCGATCGGGAGCAGGTCACGGTAGGCGAACTCTGGCGTGGCGGCCATGGGAGGTCCTCAAGTCTTTCGGCTGCGTCGACGAAGCACCCTCCAGGGTAGGCGCAGCGCCGCGGCGGCCCGTGCGAAGGTGAGCCTGCGTGATCGGGGTCACGCCGGGCGAATGAAACTCTCGTTCGGGAGGGGGCCGACTGGCTAGTCTTCCTCCGTGGACAACTCGCCGTCACAGGACGCCCCGGGGCAGCAGCCCGTACCCATGAAGAAGGCCGATCCGGTGCCCCCGGCGCGCCCGGATCCGGCGCCGGTCGCCGAGGCCGAGCTGCGGGCGTCGGACGCCGACCGCGAGCGGGTCGCCGAGCTGCTGCGGGACGCCTACGCGGAGGGCCGGCTGACCGTCGAGGAGCACTCCGAGCGGATCGAGGCGGCCTACGGCGCCAAGACCTTCGGCGAGCTGGTCCCGCTGACCAGGGACCTCCCGGGGCACGCGCGGATCTCGATGGAGAAGGCGCCGGGCGGGACCCCGCAGGCGTCGGCCGAGGCCCGGCCGCCGGCCCGGACGGAGTCGCCGAGCATGGTGGCGGTGTTCGGCGGGGCCAGCCGCAAGGGCCGCTGGCGGGTGGGTTCGCACCTGCGCGCGGTCGCGGTGTTCGGCGGGGTGGACATCGACCTGAGCGACGCGGTCTTCGAGTCGCCGGAGGTGGTGATCGAGGTGGTCGCGATCTTCGGCGGGGTCGACATCAAGGTGCCGGAGAACGTCAGCCTGCACGGCGGCGGCGTCGGCATCTTCGGTGGGTTCGACGTGAAGGAGCAGACCTCGGCCGACCCGTACGCCCCGGTGGTGGTGGTGAAGGGCGCCGCGATCTTCGGCGGCTGCGAGGCACGGCCGCGCCGCGGCAAGAAGCTCCGCGAGTGGGTCCGCAAGCAGCTGGACGGCTGATCGGGGCGCCGGCCGGGCCGTCCGGCCCGGCCGGTGGGAGCGTCAACTGGCCAGGTGGCACCGGACGTTGTGCCGAGTGCAGGCCGTGGTCGATTGCGTGCGGTGTGCATGAATCGGGCGGCGGCGGGGTAGTTCCTCTCGCACATCGTTCCTGTGAGGCTGAGATCCCGGGCGTCGGCGCGCCGACGCCGCGGCGGGGTGAGCGCGGGGCAGCCGGACAGGGGCGCGAGCCTTCCCCCCGAGTCTTGAGCCTGGTCAGGAGTACGCCGTGCTGCATCCGATCGAGTCCAGTGCCCCCGGTGCCGTTGCCGCCCGCCGCAGTCCGGCGGGCGCGGTACCGCAGCAGCACGACCGTCTGGACGACAATCCCTGGCACACCGGGGCGGCCTGCCGCAGTGACGAGGCCGGGCTGTTCTTCGCGCCCTCCAAGGAGCCGACGGCGGCCCGGCTGGCCCGCGAGGAGCAGGCCAAGCGGGTGTGCGCCCGCTGCCCGGTGCTGCTGGAGTGCCGGGAGCACGCGCTGGCCCAGCCGGAGCCGTACGGGGTCTGGGGCGGGCTGACGGCGGCCGAGCGCCGGGTGGTGCTGAGCCGCCGGCGGCGCCGGGACGGCGAGCTGCGCGACGCCCGCCGGGTCGGGGTGGAGCGCCGGATAGCCGGCTGAACGCGCCTGCGGCGGCCGCCCGGTGCTCCGGGGGCCGCCGCAACTGTGCTCGCCGACGGGTCAGTTGGCCCGGTCGAAGTCGATCGCGCTGTACGCCCGGAGCTTGGACAGCTTGTGGGTGGAGTCGATCTGCCGGATGGTGCCGCTCTTGGAGCGCATCACCAGCGAGCTGGTGGTGGCGGTCTCCTGGCGGTAGTGGACGCCGCGCAGCAGCTCGCCGTCGGTGATGCCGGTGGCGACGAAGAACACGTTCTCGCCGCTGACCAGGTCGTCGGTGCTGAGCACCCGGTCCAGGTCGTGCCCGGCGTCCAGGGCGCGCTGGCGTTCGGCCGCGTCCTTGGGCCACAGCCGGCCCTGGATGACGCCGCCCATGCACTTCATGGCGCAGGCCGCGATGATGCCCTCGGGGGTGCCGCCGATGCCCATCAGCAGGTCGACGCCGGTGCCCTCGCGGGCGGCCATGATGGCGCCGGCCACGTCGCCGTCCGAGATGAACTTGATCCGGGCGCCGGCCTCGCGGATCTCCTTGACCAGGCCGTCGTGGCGGGGACGGTCCAGGACCACCACGGTGACGTCCTCGACGGCGCTGCCCTTGGCCTTGGCGACCCGGCGGATGTTGACCGCGGCGGGCGCGGTGATGTCGACGAAGTCGGCGGCCTCGGGGCCGGCCACCAGCTTGTCCATGTAGAACACGGCGCTGGGGTCGAACATGGTGCCGCGGTCGGCGACCGCGAGCACGGCCACCGCGTTGCCCATGCCCTTGGCGGTCAGCGTGGTGCCGTCCACCGGGTCCACGGCGACGTCGCACTCGGCGCCGGTGCCGTCGCCGACCCGCTCGCCGTTGTACAGCATCGGGGCTTCGTCCTTCTCGCCCTCGCCGATGACGACGATGCCGTTCATCGACACGGTCGAGACGAGCGTGCGCATGGCCTTCACGGCCGCGCCGTCGGCGCCGTTCTTGTCGCCCCGGCCGACCCAGCGGCCGGCCGCCATGGCGGCGGCCTCGGTGACCCGGACGAGCTCCAGCGCGAGGTTCCGGTCGGGAGCCTCGGGGGCCACCTCCAGGGCGCTGGGCAGGTTGTGCGAGAACTGCGTGGTCATCGTCGTTACCTCTCTGTACGCGACGGCCAGTGAGCGCTCGACTACTGCCTGCGTCGAACGCCGTGGTGAGGGTGGTGCGATCGTATCTGCCCCCCGGACGGGTGTCTGTGGCGCACTCCTCGCCGACCTGCGGCGACGGACGGGTTCCGGCCGGTTCACCCGTCACGGGGACCCCGGGTGCCGGTGTCCGGCCCGCGATGGGTCACCATGTGGGGGTGGCAGGCAAGAGCAGCATGAGAAGCCGGCAGTCGGTGCGGGACATGGTCCTGTCGATGCTGGCGGTCGGTGGCGTGGTGGCGGTCGGGTATCTGTTCATCCCGCATTCGGCGGGGGACGGGGTGCACCAGGTCGACTACCGGTCGGCGCTCTCCTCGGCCAAGCGCGCGGCGCCCTACCCGGTGCTCGGCCCCGAGGGCCTGGGCGACACCTGGCGGGCCACCTCGGTCGAGTACCGCAAGGACAAGAGCGGCCACAACGTCTGGCACCTGGGCTTCGTCACCCCCTCCGGCGAGTACGCGGCGGTGGAGCAGAGCAACGCGGCCAAGGCCGACGTGCTGGCGGCCGTGGTGCCCGGCGGCGCGGCCGACGGCAGCGCCCCGGTGGCCGGCCGGGACTGGGAGCGCTACCAGGGCGACCGCTACCGCGGGCTGGCCCGGCAGGACGGCGCCGCCACCACGGTGGTCACCGGCAGTGCCTCGTACGAGGAGCTCGCGCAGCTGGCCCAGGCGCTGAAGTAGCCCCCGGCCCACCCCGCGCGGCGGGTACGGCGAAGGGCCCCCGGGAGCGATCCCGGGGGCCCTTCGCCGTGCGCGTGCGGGTCAGACGGTGGTGACGACCTCGTCGTACGCCAGGCGCGGCGAACGCGGGTACCAGGCGTCCTCGCCCGGCTTGCCGATGTTGATCACGGTGACGACCGAGTGGTCGCCGTCCGGGAAGAACTCCTTGTTGATGCCCGCGGCGTCGTAGCCGAGCATCGGGCCGGCGGCCAGGCCGGCGGCGCGGACGCCGATGATGAAGTACGCGGCCTGCAGGGTGGCGTTCATCGCGGCCGAGGCCTCGCGGGCCGGGCGCTCGCCGAAGACGACGTCCTTGGCCTGCGGGAAGTGCGGGAACAGGGTCGGCAGCTCGTGGTGGAACTCGTTGTCCTGGGCGAGGATCGCGACCAGCGGGGCGGCGGCGGTCTTGGCCTTGTTGCCGTCCGACATCAGGGTGACCAGGCGCTCGCGGGCCTCGGGGCTGCGGACCAGGGTGATGCGCAGCGGCTGCTGGTTCATCGCGGTCGGGGCGTACTTGACCAGGTCGTAGATGGCCTGGACCTGCTCGTCGCTCACCGGCTCGTCGGTGAAGGTGTTGGCGGTGCGGGCCTCGCGGAACAGCAGGTCCTGGGCGGCGGCGTCGAGGGCGAGAGTCATGCTGGTCACCTTGTCACGGAGCGTTGTGGAGGAAGCTTTCGCGGCGCAGTGCGCCGTTCGCCAGTCCACAACGGTCTGTGAATGTTAAACAATTCCTCGCCCGGGATGTGATCCGGGTCACGTGGACTCCCGGGGCCGTGCCCGCCCGGCTCACTCCGGCCCGGGTGCGCCCTCCTCCGCGGCCAGCGCCGCGTCCAACCGCGCCCGCGCGCCGTCCAGCCAGCGCTGGCACACCTTGGCCAGCTGCTCGCCGCGCTCCCACAGGGCCAGCGACTCCTCCAGGGGGATGCCGCCGCCCTCCAGCCGCCGCACCACCTCCAGCAGCGCGTCCCGCGCCTGCTCGTACCCCAGGCTGTCGTCGGCGCCGACCGTGCTCTGCTGCTCTGCCATGGCGCCAGCGTAGGGCCTCGCGCCGACAGCGCGGCGGCGCTCACCCCGCGTCCGCGCCCGGGCTCAGCTCACGTCCGCGCTCACCCCGAAGCCGCCCTTCGCGACCCGGACCTGCAGCCGCTCGTCCGCCGACACCTGCGCCGGATCCGTCACCACCGTGCCGTCGGCCTGCTGCAGCACCGCGTAGCCGCGCTCCAGCGTGGCCAGTGGGGACAGTGCCACCACCCTCGCCAGGGTGTGTCCGAGGTCGGTCTCGGCGTGGTCCAACCGGTGCCCGAGCACCCGCCGGGAGCGTTCCAGCAGCGCCGTCACCTCGGCCGCCGGGCCCTCCACCAGCCGGTGCGGCGCGGCCAGCACCGGCCGGCTGCGCACCCCCTCCAGCCCGGCCTGCTCGCGCTCGACCCGGGCGGTGATGTGCCGGCGGGCGCGGTCGCGCAGTTGGTGGACCCGGGCCAGCTCCTCGCCGACGTCGGGCACCACGCGCTTGGCGGCGTCGGTCGGGGTGGCGGCCCGCAGGTCCGCGACGAAGTCCAGCAGCGGCTGGTCGGGCTCGTGGCCGATCGCGCTGACCACCGGCGTACCGGCCGCGGCGACCGTGCGGATGAGCTCCTCGTCCGAGAACGGCAGCAGGTCCTCCACGCTGCCGCCGCCGCGCGCCACCACGATCACGTCCACCTCGGGCATGGCGTCCAGCTCGCGGACGGCCGCGGCCACCTGGCCGGCCGCGCCGGCGCCCTGCACCAGCACGTTGCGCACCTCGAACCGGACGGCCGGCCAGCGGCGCCTGGCCACCTCCAGCACGTCGCGCTCGGCGGCCGAACCGCGGCCGGTGACCAGCCCGATCCGGTGCGGCAGGAACGGCAGCGGCCGCTTGCGGTCCGCCGCGAACAGCCCCTCACCGGCCAGCCGCTTCTTCAACTGTTCGAGCCGGGCCAGCAGTTCGCCCAGCCCGATCAGCCGGATCTCGGACGCCCGCAGCGACAGCGAGCCGCGCGCGGTGTACCACTCGGCCTTGGCGTGCACCAGCACCCGGGAGCCCTCCTGCACCACCTCGGCCACCTGGTCGAAGACCGAACGGAAGCAGGTGACGGTCAGTGAGACGTCCCGGCCCGGGTCGCGCAGGGTCAGGAACACCATTCCGGCGCCCGACCGCCGGTTCAGCTGCGCGATCTGCCCCTCGACCCACACCTCGCCCAGCCGGTCGATCCAGCTCCCGATCAGCGCGGAGACCTTGCCGACCGGGATCGGTGCTTCGGGGGAGCTGGAGTTGGCCATGCGTACGAGGCTAGCGCCGCCCACCCACACCGGCGCCCGGCCGCACCCCCGAGTGCCCGACCCGTCGCGACACGCCCGCCGGACCGGCGCCCCCGCGGCCCCGCCGCGGCGCCTCCAGCACCCGCGACGCCCCGTCCGGTGCCGCCCGGGCCCGCCCGAGCGGCCACGCGAGTCGGGCGGGCGCGGCGCCGCCCGTACGATGGAGCCATGTCCACCACTGCTCAGCGCCGTGTCCTGCTCGCCGCCCCCCGGGGCTACTGCGCGGGCGTCGACCGCGCCGTGATCGCCGTGGAGAAGGCCCTGGAGCAGTACGGGGCGCCGATCTACGTCCGCAAGCAGATCGTCCACAACAAGTACGTCGTGCAGACCCTGGAGAAGCAGGGCGCGATCTTCGTCGACGAGACGGAGGAGGTACCCGAGGGCTCGATCGTGGTCTTCTCGGCCCACGGCGTCGCGCCGTCCGTGCACGACGAGGCCAAGGCCGGCAAGCTCGCCACCGTCGACGCCACCTGCCCGCTGGTGACCAAGGTGCACAAGGAGGCCGTGCGCTTCGCCTCCGAGGACTACGACATCCTGCTGGTCGGCCACGAGGGCCACGAGGAGGTCGTGGGCACGATGGGCGAGGCCCCGGACCGCATCCACCTGGTCGACGGCGCCGAGGACGTGGCCAACGTCAAGGTCCGCGACGAGTCCAAGGTCGTCTGGCTGTCCCAGACCACCCTCTCGGTCGACGAGACCATGGCCACCGTCGGCGAGCTCAAGAAGCGCTTCCCGCTGCTGGTCAGCCCGCCCAGCGACGACATCTGCTACGCCACCCAGAACCGCCAGGTGGTGGTCAAGCAGATCGCCCCCGAGACCGACCTGCTGATCGTGGTCGGCTCCAAGAACTCCTCCAACTCCGTCCGCCTGGTCGAGGTCGGCCTGGAGTACGGCGCGAAGGCCGCCCATCTGGTCGACTTCGCCGAGGAGATCGACGAGGCCTGGCTGGAGGGCGTCACCACGGTCGGCCTGACCAGCGGCGCCTCGGTGCCGGAGATCCTGGTCGAGGGCGTGCTCGCCTTCCTGGCCGAGCGCGGCTACGCCGACGTGCAGACCGTCAAGACCGCCGAGGAGCACCTGATCTTCTCGCTGCCCAAGGAGCTCCGCCGCGACCTGCGCGCCGAGGCCGCCGGCAAGCTCTGACCCGCCGCGGGGCCGCTCCCCGCACCGCCGTCCCCACCACGCCCGGGCCCCGCAAGGTCCCGGGCGTCGTGCTGCCCGGGCCGGGGTATCAGCAGGCGGGGGCGGTCCTGCGCCCGTACGTTTGTGCACAGGCTGTGGAAAACGGAGGGTGGCTTCGGCATGGCGACGTCGGCGGTATTCGGTGTGGACATCGGCGGATCCGGGATCAAGGGCGCACCGGTCGACCTGATGGCGGGCGCGCTCGCCCAGGAGCGGCACAAGGTCCTGACCCCGCACCCGTCCTCGCCCGAGGCCGTGGTCGAGGCGGTCGGCGAGGTGGTCCGGCACTTCGACCACTCGGGGCCGGTCGGTCTCACCTTCCCCGGCGTGGTCGTCGGCGGCCGCACCCGGACGGCCGCCAACGTGGACAAGCGCTGGATCGGCCTGGACGCCGCCGCGATGTTCCAGGACGCCCTCGGACTGCCGGCCACCGTGCTCAACGACGCGGACGCCGCCGGCCTCGCCGAGCTCACCTACGGCGCCGGGCACGCACACGGCGGGGTGGTCCTGGTCCTCACCTTCGGCACCGGCATCGGCAGCGCCCTCTTCGTGGACGGTGCCCTGGTGCCCAACACCGAGCTCGGCCACCTGGAACTGCGCGGCAAGGACGCCGAGCACCGCGCGTCCTCGGCCGTCCGGGAGAAGCACGACCTGAGCTGGCACCAGTGGGCGGAGCGGGTGGACGAGTACCTGGAGACGGTGGAGCGGCTCTTCTCGCCCGAGCTGATCATCATCGGCGGCGGGGTGAGCCGCAAGCACGAGAAGTTCCTGCCGCTGCTCACCCGGCGCCAGGCCGAGGTGGTACCGGCCACGCTGCGCAACGACGCCGGGATCGTCGGTGCGGCGATGGCGGCCGCCAAGGCCGGCTGAACGACGCCCGGGGGCGCGGCCGGCGCGGAGGGCGCGCGGCGCCTACCGCTGCCGGCGGATCCGGCGCTGGGCCAGGAAGCGGGCCGCCACGATCAGCGCCGCGAGCCCGGTGCCCGCGAACAGCCAGCCGGCCCGCAGCGCCAGCCCGCTGGCCAGCGCCACCACCTGGCCGGTGACGCCGTGCGCGTCCACCGGCTGCCAGAGCACCAGCGCCAGCGCGAACGCGATCGGGCCGCTGATCGGGGCGGCGGGCAGGTCCGACAGCCGGACCCGGACGGCGACCTGGAAGCAGACCGCCAGGTAGCCGAGTCCGAACAGCACCCCGAGATCGCCGAACAGCAGCCGGTCCGCCGCGGCGACCACCAGGGTGGCCACCACCGCGGCCACACCGGTGCCGGTGCCGGTCAGCCGGGTGGGCGGACCGCCCCGCCGGCGCCGGTCGGCCGCCAGACGCAGCCGCAGCCGGGGCGCGGACCGGCCGCCGGAGGCCGTGCGCAGGCGGGAGTCGGGGGGCGCGGCGGGCCCCGGTGCGGCGGCCTCGGCGGCGGCACCTGTCGGCGGCCGCCGTCTCGGCCCGGGCGGCTGGGTACGGATGCTCTGCTCCACCTGCCCAACGTACGGTCCGATCATCGCCACACTGTGTAATGCCTGCGGATTGCCTCTTCCGTGTCCGGATCCGGGAGCGGGCTCGTCCGGGCACCCACAGGCACCGGCGCCCGGCCGGGCGTGTCGACGGCGCCCCGTAGACTGGGGGATCGGCCCGGACCGGTGCCGCTCCACCTCCCTCCAAGCCCACGGGACATCGCTACATGTCGCTCACGATCGGAATCGTCGGTCTGCCGAATGTCGGCAAGTCGACCCTGTTCAACGCCCTGACCAAGAACGACGTGCTGGCGGCCAACTACCCGTTCGCCACCATCGAGCCGAACGTCGGCGTGGTCGGCGTCCCGGACTCCCGGCTCGCCAAGCTCGCCGAGATCTTCGGCTCGCAGCGGATCCTGCCGGCGACCGTGGACTTCGTGGACATCGCCGGCATCGTCCGGGGTGCCAGCGTGGGCGAGGGCCTGGGCAACAAGTTCCTCGCCAACATCCGCGAGTCGGACGCGATCTGCCAGGTCATCCGCGCCTTCGTCGACCCCGACGTGGTGCACGTGGACGGCAAGGTCTCGCCCAAGGACGACATCGAGACCATCAACACCGAGCTGATCCTCGCCGACCTCCAGTCGATCGAGAAGGTGCTGCCCCGCCTCCAGAAGGAGGCCCGCCTGAAGAAGGAGTCCGCGGCCACCCTGGCGGCGGCCGAGGCGGCCCAGAAGGTCCTGGAGTCCGGCAAGACCCTCTTCGAGGTCGGCTTCGACGCGACCTCGGTGCGCGAGCTGCACCTGCTCACCACCAAGCCCTTCCTCTACGTCTTCAACGTGGACGAGGACGAGCTGACCGACGAGGCCTTCAAGGACGAGCAGCGCGCCCTGGTCGCCCCGGCCGAGGCGATCTTCCTCAACGCCAAGATCGAGTCCGAGCTGATCGGCATGGACGAGGACGAGGCCCTCGAACTCCTCCAGTCGATGGGCCAGGAGGAGACCGGCATGGCCACCCTCGGCCGCGTCGGCTACGAGACCCTCGGCCTGCAGAGCTACCTCACCGCGGGCCCCAAGGAGACCCGGGCCTGGACCATCAAGAAGGGCGCCACCGCCCCCGAGGCCGCCGGAGTCATCCACACCGACTTCCAGAAGGGCTTCATCAAGGCGGAGGTCATCTCCTTCGACGACCTGGTCGAGACCGGCTCCATCGCCGAGGCCCGCGCCAAGGGCAAGGCCCGCATCGAGGGCAAGGAGTACGTCATGCAGGACGGCGACGTGGTGGAGTTCCGCTTCAACGTGTGAGCGCATGATTGCTTTGAGCTGACTTGATCTGTCAAATACGCAGGTCGGACGGGGCCCGCCTCCCCTGAGGCGGGCCCCGATCTCTTTTCCGTGCTGACGCGGTGCTGACTTCTTCGGCCCGCCGCGTCTGCTTGAGTCATGGAGGGAGTTCAGTCGATGTCGATCACTGCCAGCGAGGCGCGCAAGGCTCTCTTCCCGTTGATCAAGAAGGTCAACGACGATCACGAGGCCATTGAGATCGTCTCCAAGCACGGAAACGCCGTACTCGTCTCGGCCGAGGACTATGCCGCCCTGCGTGAAGGCTCCTACCTGTTGCGCTCGCCGGTGAACGCCCGCCGCTTGCTCAAGGCGTATGAGAACGCCCTTGGCGGCATAGGGCTTTCCGAAGGGGAGCTCATCGACCCTGATGCGGCGGATGGCGAGAAGGGTGCCGCGTGAGGCTCGTCTTCGAGGAGACCGGCCGGGAGGACTACACCTCCTGGCTCAAGAACGACCGCAAGATGCTCGCCCGGATCAACAAGCTCATCGCGGACGTGTTGCGCGACCCGTTCACTGGCATCGGCAAGCCCGAGCCACTGAAGTACCACTTGCCCGGGGCCTGGTCGCGGCGGATCGACGATGAGCACCGCCTCGTCTACTTGGTGACGGATCGGGAGATCATCGTTCTGGCCGCGCGTTACCACTACTGACGGCCGGCTGCGAGTTCGATTCACCGTGCTGGATGGGTGCTGGATGTGACGACGCAGGGCCAGTGGCGATCAGGTCTCGTCGACGGTGGATCGATGCCCCACGTGAACGACCCGGACCACCAGCTCCCCGTTGTCGATCGCGTGGACGGCGTGGTGGTCGCCGACCCGCAGTCGGCGACGGAGAGGGGCGGACTGCACGGAGTCCGCCCCTCTCCGCACAGCGGAGTGCAGGTGGGCTAGCCGGCCAGCAGCACGACCAGGACGATCAGGGCGAGGATCAGGGATGCGCCCACGGCCAGGACCAGCAGCTCGTTGGAGCCGCCGGAGCGGTCCGGGCCGGCGGACCGGTCGGGCGGTCGTCGGGCCGCCGGTACGCCCGGCGGGGCGGGCCGTCCGCGGGGCGGGCCGCCGCGCGGCTGCTCGCGGTGGTGGGCGGCCTCCCGTCCCGTCTCGGGGTCGAGGTACTCCACCAGCTTCTGCCACGTCCGGGGCGGGAGGTCCGGCACGCTCCCGTCGTACGGCGCGAGCGAGATGCGCAGCAGCAGGGCGCGATCCGACCTGCTCGGCGAGGTGCCGATCGTGTGCAGCAGGGAGTCCAGGCCGGGGCGTTGTTCCGGGTCGCGGGCGTAGGGGGCGACCGCCCAGGCGAAGAGCCAGGCCGCGGTGGTGACCGCGGTCTCGTCGACGGCCTCGGCGCCCGGGTCGGTGCCGGTGGGGTCGCGCTGCTCCGCTTCGGCGTAGAGGTAGAGCCGTTCGGAGAGCACACGGGTGCAGAGCGTCCGGGCGTCCTCGCGGGTGCGGTGGGCGCTGCGGTCGGCGAGTGCCTGGAGCAGCACGTGCCGTGCGGGGCTGCGGAGTCCGGGCTGCCCCAGCAGGTCCAGCAGGTGCTGGTCGGGGAACCTGCCGAGCCGGTGCCGGAGCGTCAGCAGCGTGTGGTGGGGGGTGTCCCGGTCGATCCGGAGGAGTTCGGCCCGGCCGCGGCGGACGGATTCGGGTCCGGAGTCGGCCGCCGGGCGCTGCAGCAGCCGTTCCCGGAGGTGTGCGCGGCGGCTGAAGGGGGCCGGTACGGCGAGGGCGGGCAGGGGGACGGGCGGGTCGGGCGGGCCGGGCGGCGTCTGCGGGGTGTCGGCGTAGACGGACGTCTCCGGTTCCTGCTGGTATCCGGTGCCGGTGCCGGTGCCGGTGCCGGCCGGCCGGGTCGAGGTCCCGGCCGGTTGGACGGGGGCGGGCACGGCTTCCTGGTCGAACGGCTCGTCGTTGCGCCGGGCCCCGTCCACCGGTGTCCACGCCGGTGTCCCCACCGGTGTGAGCGGCCCGGAGGTGCGTCCGGCGGGCCGCTCCCGCCGGTCGTCGGCGACCGGCCGGGCCTCGGGGGCGGGGACGGGCGCGGGAACGGGAACGGCGGGCGGTGCAGGGCTCGGCCCGGTGCTGTCCGGCCGCAGCCGCAGCAACGCGCCGATCCGGTGCAGGCGTTCCTCCGCCGGGACGGCCGGGTTCCAGGAGACGCCGGCGAGCTGGTGCGCGATGCCCCGCCCCCGCCCGGGAACGGTGGACAGGTACCGGTGGACCAGTTCCTGGGCGATCGCCTCCGCGTGATCCCTCGGCGGGGCGGGCGGGGCGGGCGGATCGGTGAGCGGGATCCGGGTGCGCAGCGGGTCGTCCGCGGCGGAGGCCCGCCATTCGGGGACGAAGACGATCCCCAGCCGGTGCTCGTCCGTGGTGTCCAGGGTCGCGAAGGTGAACTGCGGGAGGAAACCGTCGCCGAGGATCTCGTGCAGGCCCCACAGCAGGACGGGGGCCGGGTTGATGTGCGAGGGGTTGCCGAGCTGTTCGGCCCTGATCGACAGCCGGCGGCCGGGTGCCCGCAGGACGGCGGCCGTGATCTCGGTGAGCTGTGGAGCCGAGTCGTCGAGCTTGGTCCGGATCCGTGGGAGGGTCCCCTGCCAGGAGGCCCGCAGGGTGTCCAGCGGGACCCGGCCGATCCGCGGGTCCCCGGGGGGCCGGGAACTCTCCGGTTTCGGCGGCCACTTCCAGCTGACCAGGGCGATGCAGTGGGACACGGTCAGCTGCTCGGGCGTGCCCACCAGGGCGTGGCAGTCCGTGGTGGGACGCCCGCCCGGTTCGCGGCTCGGAGTGCGGTGGATCAGCACCACCTCGCCGGTGGAGGTGACGGTCCGCACCAGGCTCGGCCGGTCGGGCCCGCCCTCGACCCGTAGCAGCGGGGCCAGTTCCTCGTACAGCCGCCAGGCCGCGTCCTGCCCGCAGGAGTACGAGACCGGGGCGATGCCGGTCCGGTGGCTCTGCGTGTTGCCCTGCCAGCGGAAGAAGACCTGGTGCAGCAGGTCCGGGTGCTGTTCTGTGGTGTTCACGGCCCCACCTCGGCGGCTGTCTCTCCGGTCGACTCGATGACGCCGCACATGGACAGCACCGACAGCAGCGGCTCGATGACCCGCCTGGCCCGCACCCCGTGCGGGTAGTGGCCGTCCTCCGCCCTGCCGTTGGTGGCCGAGGCGAAGTGCAGGGTGCACTGCGGGATGCTCTCGAACGGCCGCAGCCAGGGACGTTCGGCGTGCAGGCGCAGGAAGGCGTACACGTCGCGGCTCTCGTCCTGTTGACGGTCCCCGGCGAACGGCGCCCGAGCGTGCTCGTCGAGCCAGTGCCTGACCGGGTTCTCGAACCTGATCAGGTCGGACTTGCCGACGACCAGCGCGGCGACCGGCGGGTCCTGGGCCGGAAGCCGGTCGAGGACGGTCTCGAAGGTGGGGTCCCCGCCCGGGCTGACCTTCACCTCGTCGTTGGCGCGCGCCTCGTCCAGCTGGGGGAGCGCGAACGCCAGCAGCGGGTCGACGGTGAAGACCAGGGCGTCGACGTTCAGCAGGAAGTTCAGCAGTTCGTTGGTCTTGAGCAGGTCCTCTCCACCGAGGTCGAAGAAGGCCACCGGCCGGGTCTCACCGTGGCGGTCCGTGATCAGGACCGCCTCCGCGAACTGCGCGAAGGTGGTCTGCAGGGTGTGTCCGAGCTCGGTGCCGTTGCGCAGCGGGGCGACCCGCTCCTTGTAGAACGCCGCGTGGATCTGCGGGCTGACGGACTGCCAGCTCAGTCCGAAGGGGGCGAGCGCCTCGGCCGTCACCTCCCCGATCATCTGCGCGAGCAGGTGGCTCTTGCCGGTGTGGGAGTTGCCGACCATGGCGATGATCAGCGGCCGTCCGTTGGTCAGGTACGGGACCGGCACGTAGTGCGGGGGTGAACCGGGCGCGCCCGGGCACCTCTGGACGGCCCGCCGCAGCAGGTCGCGCAGCCGGACCGGATTGCGTTCGGCCGTCACGTCCAGCTGCTGGTACTGGAGTTGGGCGTCGACGACGAAGAGCTTCCCGACGTCGTAGCTCATCGTCTCCAGGCAGTAGGGGCAGCTGACCGTGCCGCCCGGGGAGCGGTCGCCCCGCGCGCCCCGGCCCTCGCCGGCGGTCCGGGGCAGCGCCCGCCGGGACGTCTGCTTGCGACTGGTGGTGGCATCGAACTCCCGGCGGAACGGTTCCAGCGGATCGGGCCTGGCCAGTGCCGTCCCGACCGGGTCGGAGCCCGGCCGGAGCCTTTCCAGGAGCTGCGCCGGGCCGGGCCGGTCCTGGGCCAGCGGCGCGAGCAACGGCCCGAGGACCGCCGCCAGCGACGGGTACCGGGCCAGGTCGTCCGGCCGGCCGTGGGCGCTCGCGGGCCGCCGGGACACCAGCTCGTACATCAGCTGGGCGACGCTCCACAGCGCGTCGCGCGGATCCGTGTCCCCGGTCCCGCGCAGTTGCTCCGGCGGGGCGTAGGGGGCGGTGCCGTACGAGGCGCGGGGGGCGCCGGCCCGGGTGACCGCGGTGAGGCCCCAGAGCTGCGTCCTGCCGCCGTCCCAGTGCACGTGGTCGGGCGCGATGCCGCGGTGCACCAGTCCGAGGCCCTCCAGCAGCCTGACCGCGAGCACCAGGTCGCGCAGGATCAGCTGCTGCTCCCTGATCTGCACCCCGGACGCCGCGCGGAGCGGTGCGCCCGGCGGACCGAGGTACAGCACGAACGGCTCGGCCACGTCCATGTCGTAGCCCACCGGGATCGGGAACCGTTCCTCGTGCTCGCCGCCCCGCAGGGCGGCGTTGATCTCCAGGGCGGCGCCCACCTCGGCCTCGAAGGCGCGCTGTGCGTCGGCGGTGCCGGCGTACGGCGACGGCAGCCGGACCTGCACCAGGTCCCAGCGGCGGTCGAGGGTGACCCGGCGGGCGACCGCGGGAGCGGGCACCAGGCCGGGCAGGTCCGCACCCGGGACGAGCCGCGCCGTGTGCCGGCGACCGTCGGGGTCGGTGAACCGGACGGGGACGTCAGGGGTGTTCACCACGTGTGCTCCTCCGCCGACGGGTCGCTCCCGGAGGAGGGCTGCTCGCGCTCGGCGGCCGGCGCGGCGGGCGTGGCCACCTGCGGCTCCGGCGCGGCCACCGGGTGCTCGGGGTGGGTGTCCCGGCCGGGGTCGGGGTCGTGGTAGGCCATGACCGTCCGCACCGATCCCGAGCGCAGCGGCGTCAGCCGCAGCCGGCCCGCGTGGCGGCCCGAGGACGTCCAGACGGCCCCGCCGTCCCCGTCGGTGCCACGGCCGTCCAGCTGGGCGCGGACCGCCAAGGGCGCGAACCGGATCCACTCGACGGCGGCCGGGTCGCGGCTGAGCAGCGGCAGCTGCCTGGTCGACACCAGCGGGACCACCTCCTTCTGAACGGCGTTCGGGCCCGCGGCCTCGACCACCCGGTCGAGGCCCAGGCCCAGCAGCCCGGCCGGCCCGCTGCGGGCCCGCGCGGGCGCGGCGAACGGAGGGGCCGGGACGACACCGTTGCGCAGCAGGTGCCGCTGGGCGACCTCCAGCAGCTCCCGGGCCTTCCTGGCGACCTGTCGTTCCGACCCGGAGGCGGCGTGCCCGCCCCGCAGCGCGTCCCAGTGCGGTGCCAGCGACTGCCGCACCAGCTCCGCGAAGTCCCCGCTGAGGGTGGGCACCAGGTCGGGCCCGCCCTCGCCGCTCTGCCGGTCCAGCCACGGCGGCGGCCGGTCGTCCGCCGCCGGGCCCGGGTGGCCGGTGGGCGTGCGCGCCCTGAGCGGTCGCCCGGCCGGTCCGGTCCGGGCCATCCAGCTGGGGACGTCGAGCTCGGGGGCGTCACCCGGGCCCGGCCACCGGTCGTCGGCGAGCGGGTCGTCGGCGTCGGGGTCGGGGTCGGGGTGCTGCTCCTCGTCGCGCACTCCGGCGTCGGCCGTCGCGGTGATGAGATCGGCGAGGGTGTTGAGCACCACCGACACCGACCGTGCGGCCTCGGCGCAGTCGATCCGTTCGGTCTCGGCCCACCAGCGCTGCCGGACCGCCCGGTCGAGGACCTCGTCGAGCGCGCGCACCGCCGCCTGGACGGCGGCCGCGCCGCTGTCCTTCCAGATCTGCGCCACCGCCCGGTCCCAGGCCCGGACGACCGCGGTCCACGCCAGCAGGAGGCCGGCCGGCAGCGCGATCGACGCGGTCCAGCCGGGCAGCCCGAGGACCGTGCCCAGCGCCGCACCGGCGGCGCCGCCGAGCAGGACCAGTGTGCCCTGGGCCCCGACGTACCGGCCGCCGAAGGCGGCCCGGGCCCGCGGCGCGTCCCCCGGGAGGTGGCGCGAGGTCAGGAACCCGCCGTAGAGGACGAGCAGCGCGACGGCGGCCGTGCCCGCCCCCCAGGGCCAGGCGCCCAGCCCGGCGAGCGCGCCCGCCAGGAAGGTCAGGGCGCGCGTGCCCAGCAGGCTCCCGACGGCCGGCGGCACCCCGCCGCCGCCGGGTGCCAGCAGCGCTTGCGGACAGGCGCGGCCGGGCGCCTCGGCGAGCGCGTCCTCCTGGTGCGGCATCATCCGCGCCGAGCAGTCCTCGAAGCGGTCGGCGACGGCCCTGAGCGTCAGCCCGTCGTCGAAGAGCTGCTCGGCGAGTGCGCACAGTCCCTCGCCGGCCCGCTCGGGCGTGACGCCGGACGGCGGCAGGTCGAGCCCGAGCTCCTTCAGCCGCAGCACCATCTCGCGGACCTCGACGACCCCCGGCGGCTGCGCGCCCAGGTCCACCACGCCGTTCACCTGCGCCAGGTAGTCGCCGAGGGCGCTCCTGGCACCGTCCAGAGCCATCGTGAAGCCGTCCGAGCCGCGTCCGGAGACCAGACCGCCCTGGGTGGCGAGGACCTTCCGGGCCCGGCCCGCGGTGCGCAGCGCCTCGACGCAGCGTTCCCGGACGGCCTCCAGCGGACCTCCCCGCGCGTACTCCCCGGCCGGGCCCGAACCCTTGCCGCCGGCCAGCCGGTCGAGCGGCTCCGGAAGGCTCGCAGCGCCGCCCTTCCCGTGCGGGCCGGACGTGCTCCCGTACGACGGCTGTCCGACGAACCGCGCGGCGGCGTTCCCCCAGGCCTGGTCCCGCGCGGCGGGGGAGAGGTCGTACTCGAGCAGGCGCAGGCCCGGGGCCGCGACGCCGTTGCAGGACGCGGTCAGGCGTTGCAGCACCCGGTCGAACAGTTCGGGGCCGAGCAGCAGGCCGGCCAGCGTGCGGAGCGCCTGCGGATCGGGGGTGCCGGTCCGGGCGGACGGTCCGCGGGGGCCGCCCGCCTTGAGGTCCGCCGCCCAGATCAGTCCGACGGAGGCGGTCCTGAGCAGTGCCGGGCGGTGCAGGGCCGGTGACTCCCCGCCGCCGCCGGCCTCCGGGGGCAGGTCGCCGACGAGCAGGCAGAGCACGCTGATCCGGGTGGCCCGCCGGAAGCGCAGCAGCCGCTCGTAGACGGACTGGTTGCGGACCAGGCCCTCGGGCGTGTCGAGGACGAGGAAGCGGTAGGAGTGGGGAGTCGTGACGCCGAACGGGGCGAGCCGCTGCTCGACGGCGGCCTCCAGCCGGTGGTCCTCGTCGAACCGCGCCGGTTCCTCCAGAAGGTTCAGCTGGACCACCGGTGACGGGGTCTCCTGGTCGTTGATCACTCGGTTTCCTGTTCCCAGCGGTAGGCGTCGGCGGTGCCGCCGCGGCGGTCGGCGGCGGACGGGCCGGTGCCGTACCCCGCGTCGTGGCGCCCGCCGTCGTGGTCGGCCGGGGCCCGGTGTCCGTCCGCGGTGTGCCCGGGGCGGTCCTCGTCGAGGTCGTCCCCGTCGGGGTCGTCGTACGCGCGGACGGGCCGCGGCGGCGGGACGGGGGCGAGGGGCTGCGTCCCGAAGTCCTCGTCGGCGGGCCGCCGGTCCTCGCGCCGGTCCTGGCCGGCCTCGACGGGCCTGCGGCGCCGGCGGGGCGGTTCCCCGCCCCGGAAGGCGTCGAGCAGGTCCCGCAGGGTCACCTGGAACGCCTGCTGGTCGGCGTCGACGTCCAGGGCGGCGGGGAGGGTGACCGACCAGAACCGCAGCAGCGGCGTGAGCCAGGCGGTGATCCTCGGATCGTCGAACTGCTCGCGGCGCGAGAGCAGTTGGAGCTGCTGCGGGGCGACCTTCTCGACCAGGTGGACGAAGAGCGGGTGCGGCTTGCTGCCCGGCCGGTCGAGCCCGTGCGGCGTGGTCTGCATCAGCACGCTGCAGTAGGTGTCCACGATGGTGCCCTCGTCGAGCAGGGCCCAGCGCTCGTACGACCGCAGCAGCCCGACCCAGCTGGACATGCCGTCCTGGTACTCGTCCAGGGTCAGGGTGATGCCGGGCTGGCCCTGCCGGGTGTCGGTGGTCAGCCAGATCCGGATCCGCTCCGGGGAGTCCTGGTCGCCTTCGAGGACCTCGACCTGGCCGTTCCACATCGCGCAGAGCAGCCGGTAGAGGATGTAGGTCCGGTCGTCCTCGGTGCTCGCCAGCCAGTTGTCCTGGTAGCCCAGCCGCTGGCGCCAGTTGAGCATGGTGCCGTTCCTGCGGGCGGCCCGGGCCCAGCTCCGCAGCACCTCCCTGGCCTCCGGCACCTCGGTGATGCTCATCTCGCTGCGGAACAGCACCACGGTGATCGACTCGGTCTCCACGCCGCGGAACTCGATCAGCTTCTTGGTGTCCCTGGGCAGGGGCAGGACCCGGCGCAGGTAGTCCTCGACCTCCTGGCGGTTCGGGGCCTGCGGATAGACGATCAGGACCTGCATCCGGCCGTTGCCCTCGGGACTGAAGCCGATCGGGAGCAGGCCCTTGATCTTGTGGCCGAACTCGGCGAGGGCGGCCGCGCCGACGCCCGCCGCGGCGCCGCGGTCACCCGCGGCCGCGGCCAGCAGGACGCCCATCGACGGGAGGAGCGGCCGCTCCTCCTGGTGCGGGAGGCGCTCGGCGAAGAGCGTCTTGATCCGCTTCTCGACGACGGCCTTGACCTTGCCCACCGCGACCTCGGGCTTCTCGCGCCGCACCGCCTGCACGGCCGCGGCCCACTGCTCGGGGCCGACCAGCTTGAGCAGCAGGGTCGCCTCGTCGTCGTTCTCGTCGAGGCCGTGACGGCGGGAGAGGCGGTCGGCCATGTCGCCGTAGAACTCCCGCAGGTCGCTCTGCGAGGGCAGCAGGTAGGCGACTCCGGTGCGGTCCTGGTAGAGCTCCTGGACCGCGCGCTTGTGCGTCTTCTTCTCCTCGTCGATGTGGCCGAGGAACGCCGACGTCAGGCGCCTCACCTCGCCTTCGAGGACCTTCGCCGAGTGCTCCCAGACGCCGCGCTGGGCCGCCCAGGCGGAGTGCCAGGCGGCGTGGCAGCGCCAGGCGTACCAGCGGTCCTGCTCGTCCACCGCGGCCTGCACCTCGGGGTCGGCCCAACGGGAGCGGGCCAGCAGGCTGCCCCTGATCCGGGGCACCGACGGCGGCTTCTCCCCGGACACGCCGGACGGCCGGGCCGGTGGCCGGCTGCGCAGTTGCAGCATGCCGAGCAGCCCCTGCTGCACGGCCCGGTCGGGGTCCGAGCGTTCGCCCATGACGATGCGTCCGAGGTCGAACGGGTTCACCCGGTTCAGCATCTCGTCCATCGCCTGGAGCGGCGTGAACGCGTGCACCAGGGCCGGCATGGTGCGGGCGATCTTCTTCCTGAGGTTGTCCACCTGGGTCTCCAGCCGGACGATCCGGTCCTGGAGTTCCTGCTCGATCGCCGTCCCGCCGCGCGGCAGGACCGCGGGGTCCGGCGGCGCCTCGTACGGCCGGTGCCAGAGGTCCGACAGCCCGCAGGACGTGAACATCTGCTCCAGCAGCGGCCGCAGGGGCTGCTCGGACGGACGGTTCTCCTCGACCAGGGCGTCCACCGCCACCGCCAGCATCCGTGCGGACATGACCTCGGCCAGTTCGTCCAGCGGCACGGTGAGCGAGGCGACCAGGCTGGTGGAGACCCCCCGGTACCCGATGCCCGACGCCGCCCGCTCGGTGCGTTGCTGCCCCCGGTTGAGGAAGCTGGAGGCGAACGTCTGGTCGTTGCTCTCCCGGGCCACGCCGCCGTTGGACGGGCTGTCGCCCAGCTCGGTGCCGATCAGCGACATCACCAGCGACACGATGGAACGCCGGAGGTCGTCCGGGCGGATCCCCGCGGTGCGGCTGAACAGGAAGCCGGTCGGCATCAGCCCCGGGCGCATCCGGATCGGACCGGTCCTCGGGTACCTGATCTGCAGTCCCCCCGCGGCCTCGTCGACGTCGCCGAGCTGGGCGCTGGACACCGGCCGGTTCTGCTCGTCCACCAGCCGGAACAGGTCGACCAGCGAGCGCGCGGCGTTGAGCTCGGCCTCGGGCCCGCCGCCGGCCTCGGCCGGGAAGGCGGACGGCATCACCACCAGGGGGTAGATCTTGACGCCCCGGAAGCCCTTCTGCTTGAAGGCCTGGGCGATGAGGTGGAGGTAGTCCAGGAAGATCCCGGCCCCGGTCCCGCCGGCCACCGAGAAGGACACGAACACGTCGCAGCCGGTGATCTGGTTCCCGCCGAGCTGGCTCAGCGCCGGACCGGAACGGCTGATCGCGTCGATGGCCTCGGTGAGCGGGTCCATGATCGGCTTGAGGCTGTGCTGGAGCGTGCCGTACAGCGCGGCCCGGCCGATGGTCGGAAGCTGTCCCGCGCCCTTGCTCAGCGGTGTCACCCGCGGCTCGTTCCGCTCCGGAGGCAGCCAGCTCTCGGTCTCCCGGCGGAACTTGGCCCGCAGGACCCGGTTGACCTCCGAGGAGCTGTCGTCCGGCGGCAGCAGGTCGTGGGTGACCCGGGCGGTCTTGCGGAACGCGGTCCGCAGCGCGGGATCGCCCACGCTGTTCAGCGGCAGCAGGTCGAGCTCGGCCTCACTGAAGTCCGCGTAGACGAACTGCAGGCACTCCGGCAGCTGGTACGGAAGCTGGACGCCGATCCGGCTGAGGGCGGTGCCGTCGGGGCCGCAGAGTTCGGCCCGGAGTCTGCGCTCCAGTTCGGAGCCGACCTGTCCGCCGGTGCCGCCCAGGCCGACGAACAGCATGGGCTGGAAGACCTTCATCGGTGTGTCTCTCCCTTGTGTGGGGCATGTCGGCCCGCCCGGGCGGGCGCACGGTCAGAGGAACTCGTCGAAGTCGTCGTCGAGGCCGACCGACCCGGCGGCCTGGGGCTGGAGCACAGAGGGGGCGCTGTGGCCGGGGGGCCGTCTCCGCAGCCGGGCCAGCAGACCGCCCGCCCCGGGCGGCCGGCCGGCCCGGCCCTCGGTGAAGGAGAGCTGCAGTTCGCGCCCCTGGTCCGTGTCGACGGCGACCGGCCGGCCCAGCGGGAGCGGCTGGTCGGCCGTGCCCGCGGCGCGGAACATGACCCCGGCGCGCGGGTCGCGGCGCACCGCGTAGCCGCCACCGGGCCCGGCGACCAGCGTCGGGTGGTCGCCGTCCGTGCCGGTGACCTTGAACTGGAACCAGTGGCCCTTGCCGGTCCGCCCGGCCGGCAGGGTGCTCAACCCGGTCCCGTCGGCGAGGCTCAGCTCGACGTGCAGGCCGTGCGCCCCGTGGGTGAGCCGCCTGACCCGCACGGCCAGCACGGCCACCACCACCAGCCCGAGCAGCGCGGCCGCGGCCACCGCGAGGGCGGTGCCGTACTCGTCCAGAAAGCCGGGCACGGGGGTGATCGGGACCGACAGCGGTTCCTGGGCCAGCGGCTGGCCGGCCGAGGTGTCGACGACCGTGAGCGTGCCGCCGAGCCGGGTGGTGGTGGGCACCGCCGCCGCCTCGAAGGCGGCGGTGCGGGCCACCTGGACGGTCACCTGCACACGCTGGGACGCACCGGCCGGGAGCGCCACCGACGACGGGTCCACGGTCAGCAGGTTGCCGCTCGTGTTGCGCACCGACACCGCCAGCGTGCGCGCCTGCTGGCTGTCGTTGCGCAACTCCAGCGTGCCGTGCAGGCTCTCGCCGGGATGGACGCTCCGCTGCGCCAGCACCAGCCGGGAGGAGACCGCCGGCGGGCCGACCGCGACCTGGCCCCCCTCGCTGCGGTCGGGGTCGGCCGTGAGACCGACGGCGCTGAGGGTCGCGGTGGCCCGGATCGCACCGTCCGCGGTGGCGGGGATCGTGGCGGTCCCGGTGAAGGCGCCGTCCCCGGCCCTGGCGTCGGGCGCGGACCCGTCGTCGGTGAGCGTCAGCGGCTGGTCGGCGAACCCGCTGCCGACCAGGGCGGCCGTCACCTGCATCGGGGGGAGGTGTCCGAGGTCGGTGAGCAGGGTGTCCTTCCTGGTGAGCAGCTGGAGGGTGACCACGGCGGTGCCGCCCGGGCGGGGATTGGGCGGATTCAGCGTGATCGAGGTCCGCAGCTCGCCGTGCCACAGCACGCTCACGGTGGCGAGCTGGCCCCGGTGCCCTTCGGCGGCGTCCAGATGGACCGTCCAGTCCCCGGGGACCGGGTCGACGAGCCGCAGGGACTCGACCGACTCCCCGCGTCCGGCCAGGTCGTACGCGGATCCGTCGAGGGTGCCCGAGACCGGTGCGTCCGGCTTGAGCTGCCTGCCCTGCGGATCGGTGAAGGTCACGGCGACGGCGGGATCGCCCTTGGAGACCACGATGGCGCCGACGGTCGCCACCGCGGAGATGTGCACCGTCTGGGTGGTGGGCGGGTAGACCCCGCGGGAGGTGGGTTCGCGGTGCAGGCAGTGCGCCGAGGCGAAGGCCTGTTCGAGAGCCGCGCCGACGTCCCCCGAGCGGTGCACGTCCTGCGCGGTGGGGGCGGTGTCGGGAATGCCCGGGCACGACTGCTGGTAGCCGCCCCGCGCCATCTGCTGCAGGGTGGCCACGTCCACGTCGGAACCGAAGCCCAGCGGCCAGATCTGCACCTGGGCGGTCCGGGCCTCGTCGAGGGCGAGGGCGAGGCGGCGCACCCCCTCGGCGGCCCGGTGGGCCTCGTCGCCGTAGGCGGAGCTGTGGCTGACGTCGAGCTTCCCGTCGGTGAGGATGAACAGCACCCGGGGCGTGCCGGCCGGGGTGTCCCGCAGGGCGGCGATGCCCTGCCGGATCGCGGCGGGGAAGTCGGTGTCGCTGCCGGTGCCGGGGGCCCGGATGGTCAGTTTGGCCGTGCACGCGCCGACCTGGGCACGCCCGATGGAGTCGAGCGTCAGGGTCGGGCAGACCGTGTCGACCGGGTGCTGCGAGGCGTCGTCCGCACTGGCGAACCCGAAGATGTCGACCTTGGACCCGGCGGAGACGTCGCCGAGCGCGATGCGGCTGGCGGCGTCCCGCTCCTGGAGCATGTCCGGCGGCTGGATGCTGCCGGACTCGTCCACCGCGATCGCGAAGTTGATCGGGGCGATGGTGGCGGCGCCGCCCGGGCCCTCCGCCGCGGGCGCGGCGCCCGCGGCGGAGACAAGCGTGCCGAACAGGCAGAGCAGCGAGGCCAGCAGCGCGGCGGCGCGCAGGGCCGGCCGGCGCGGCGGCGGGGGAGCCGCCCGCAGCGGCCGCGCTCTGGACCACGACCCCTCGCCGGTGCGCACGGTGAACAGCTCATGGAACATGGGACAACCCCCCTCGGCCCCGCGAGGGGCTCGTTCGACGGCCGGACCACCGGCGTCGTTGCATGACGTTGACGTGAACAGCGGGACGTGCGGCACCACGGGCTCCGGGCCGCCCCGGACGGAGTCAGCCGGTGACCAGCGCGCAGGCGGCCAGCACCGCCGCCGGGGCCAGGGTGGCCACCGCCCAGCGGATGCAGCGGTACTTCGCGGCGAGGATCGTGCTGACGTCCACGGTCTGGACCACCAGCCAGCGCACGGGATCCCTGGCCGCGTCGCTCACCCGCAGCGCCAGCCCGTCCGGCCCGTCCGAACGGAGGAAGTCCCTGAAGAAGGTCAGCCCGGGGCCGGGCCGGGCCGTGCCGAGCCGTGGCAGGACGACCAGCACGAGGCAGCCGACCCCGAACAGCCAGAGCACCGCGGTGCAGGACCACAGCACCACCCCGACCGCGTCGACGCCGCCGGGGCGCCGGTCGCCGCCCAGCAACAGCGCGGGCAGGGCCAACGCGCCGGACAGCAGGACCGCGGCCTTGCTGTCCGCGCGCCCGATGTCCTCCCGGACGGTGTCGAGCAGCCGTTGTGCGACGTAGCGGTCCGCCTCGCCCGTGCTCGCCGGGGCGGCGGCGGCCGCCGGATCGGCTACCACTCGAACTTCTTCCGGCGTTCCTCACGGGCCGCGGTGGACGGACGCGCCGCCGGCTCCTCGGCGGGTCCGCCGCCCCCGGGCTGCTGCCGCGGTGGCACCCAGTCGTCCGTGTCGAAGGATTCGGCGGCCGGGCCGCGGCCGGCGTCACCGTCGCGACCGGGGTCCGGGTCGTGCCGGAACGCGTCGTCCGGCGGGATCCGGCTCACCTCGACCCGGGCGGGCAGCTCCGGGACCGCCTCGTCCGGCGTCCGGCCGCCGCTCAACAGCATCCGCCGGACCTGGCGTTCGATGTCGGGGGACTGGATCACGCCCTCGGAGACCCACTGCATGACCCGGTCCAGCATTCCGGCCCGGTCGCCACGGCCCTCCTGACGCAGCGCCTCCAGGAACGCCCCGGCGTTGGCCGGGTCCTGCGCCAACATGTAGTTGATCTGCGACCCCTGGCCGCCCTCCATCATCGCCCGGAAGAAGTCCATCCGCAGGGCCAGCAGTTCGCTCTGGTGCCGTTCCTGGAGCCTGGCGGTCTCCTGCCTGACCTCGGCCTCACGCTGCTCCCAGCGCAGGTCGCGGTACTTGTCCGCCTGTTCCACGGCCTTGGCGTCCACCGCGATCCGCACGTAGACACGGGTCTGCAGACCCTCCTCCGCGCCGAGGCTCCGCCAGGCCCCCGCCTCCAGCTCGGCGTTCACGGCCTGGTTGGCGCGCTGGGCGTCGTCCACCGCGAAGCGCTCGGAGACCTTGTGCAGCCGCTGCTTGATCTGCGGCCCGAGCACCTCGGCCACGTCGACCACGCGCTGTTCCACCACCCGGAAGTTGTCCACCACCGTCCACTGCACGTCGACCTGGGCGCGGAAGAACGAGGCGCCGCCCGACGCCGGCAGGTCGAGCTCGAAACTGGTGGTGTGCCGGCCGCGCGCGACCTCGATCACCGTGTACGGCTTCGCCCCCCAGCGCCGGTCGAAGTGCTCCGTGCCCATGGCGCTGACCACGCTGTAGCCGCCGCTGCGGTAGAAGAGCACCGAGGTCAGCTGGGAGCCGGGGTGCCGGAACTCCCCGGCGGGGTCGTACTCGCCCTGGAACGGCCCCCTGAGCTCCTCCGGGAGGGCGAGTTCTCGACGCTCGGTGTTCATACCCGCTCCTTCTCCCGATGGGTGTTGGTCAGCGGCCTCGACTCGACCGCCCGCCAGATCCGTCGTGCCTGCCCGGCGGGGAGGGGGTCGTCCTCGTCCTCCACCATCCGGTTGATCAGCCAGCGCAGCCGCTCCCGGTCCTCGTCGTCGTCCACCAGCAGCGGCAGCAACCGCTCCAGGCCGGTGAACAGCGCCTCGCCCTCCTCCGAGCAGGCCCGGCGCAGCCAGACCTCCAGCGAGGCGGTCACCGTCGCGCGCGATCGCAGCACCTGGAGGGCGTGCCACAACAGGTCGGCGACCGGGACGGTGCGTCCCTCCCGGGCTGTTGCCAGGGCCAGCGCCAGCGGCCACTTCTGGTAGTCCGCCAGGTCGGGGGAGGCCTCGCCGTCCCAGATCTCGCCGACCCTGGTGGCGGCCAGCCGGGCCACGCTGAGCAGCCCGAGATCCTGGTCCTGACGGTCCCGGCGACGGCCCTGCACCCACTGGCCGATCCGGCGCAGGACCGCCATGTCGTCGGAGCCGGCGGCGAGCAGGACGGTGCTGTGCGAGGCCACGGCCAGGTGCTCGCCGTCGTTGCGCAGGCCGATCCGGGCGAGCAGGTCCAGCGCGGAGCCCACCCTGGCCGTGCAGTGGCCGTAGCCGAGGGCCACCGCGGCGGTCCAGCGCAGCGACGAGGAGTCGGACCTGGCCCAGGCGCGGATCAGCGCCCGGATCGCCGACCGGTGCGAGTCGTGGCGGACGACCTGGTCCAGGGCGGTGGCGGCGAACATCCGGCGTCTGGCGCCGGCCGCCGTGGCCATCGGCCGCAGCAGCTGTTCGTAGCCGTACTCGAAGTCCCGGACGCAGAGTTCGCCCGCCGCGACGGCCGCGCGGACGCGTACCTGGGGACGGGGGTCGTCGGCGAGCGAGCGCAGCCAGCGCACCACCGGCGGCCGGGCGGCGTGGTGCCGCGTCCAGACCTCCCCGAGCACGGCCGTGGGCAGCGCCGTGCCACGGAACCGGACGGTGCGCACCGGCACCGGGACGTCGGCCACCAGGACGTGTCCCTCGCCCAGCGCGGCGCGCGACAGCCCGAGCGTCACCGACTCGTCGTCGCAGAACAGGGCCCGTGCGGGCGAACGCTCCGGCTCGCGGGCCACCGCCATCTCCCAGGCCAGCGCGTTGGCGGCCTCGGCCACGATGCTGTGGGTGGAGCCGTGGAACACCGACAGGGCGACCCGGAAGGCCGCCGGGTACATCAGGGTGGCGGCCGACGGCACACCCGGGCTGCTCTCACCGCCGATCTCCCGGTCCAGGCCGGCGAACCACTCGTGGGCCTGGTGGTCCGCCAGCTCCCGGCAGCGGGCCAGCAGCCCGTCCCGCGGCAGGGTGCCGAGGGCGTGCTCGGCCAGCAGGTCGGCCAGTCGCTCGACCTCCCTCGGGCGCAGTTCGTCCAGGCCGACGGCGGCGGCGACCTCCGGATCGCGGGCGAGCGCGACGGCTTCCGACAGCCCCCCGGCGGCCCCCGGCGGTCCCTCCGGCAGGTCCTCCCACCGTCCCTCCGGCCGGTCCTCCAGCCGTTCCCGGAGCCGGGACTCCAGGAGCCGGTCGGCGGGGGCGTCCGGGCAGAGCCTGCCGTAGCGACCCGAGAGCATGGTGGTGGTCGCGGCGCCGGACGCGACGACCACGACCGCGTACGAGTCGCAGGCCCCGAGTGCGGCCGCGAGCGCGTCGAGGTGGACCTCGGCGGGCATCAGCGCGGTGTCGTTGCTCTCCGGGATCTCCATCAGGAAGCCGTGGCCGCGGCCGTGTTCCTCCAGCTCGGTGCCGGTGAGCTCGGCCGGTGCGGTCCGCGGGTCGAGGCGGGAGACGCGCGGGCGCGGTGGGGCCGGCGACCCGGCCTGATCGGGGTCGGTCATCCGGTCGAGCAGCACCAGCGCGGTGCAGGTACGGCCGCCGCCCCGGGCGCCGCCGAGCACCAGCAGCCGCCGGGAGCGCAGCGACTGCGCCAACTCCTCGAAACCGTCCGGCTGCTGGTACACCCTGCGGAGCCGCAGCAGTTCGTCCTCCGGCACCGGCCCGCTGAACACCGCGGTGCGCTGTGCGTCGAGGCGCAGGTTCACGTCGCCGAAGTGCGCGTTCTGGAACTCCGGACGGTGGAAGTTGTGCTGGTCGCGGCGGATGTCGAACGACGCCCTGGCCGAGCGGTGCGCCTCCGCGGTCGCCGCCGCGTCCACGGGGGTGTCCTCGCCCTCCTCCCGCGGGTCGCTGCCCACGGCTGCGAACCGGCTCTCCACCCGCTCGCGCTCCGCGCGGTCCCGGGCGTCCTGCTCGGGGTCGTCCCCGGTGGCCCGGTCCGACTCCCGTCGGCCGCCGTCGGCGGGCTCGCCGCGGTCCTTCGGCTTCCGTTCGTCCTGCCGGTCCGCGTCGGCGGGGCGTGGCGCGGGGTCGGGGGACTCGCCGGCGGGGGGCTCCTCCTCACTCATTCCCGGTCTCCTCCCGACGCGGTGCCGGGCCGGTGTGGGTGTCACCGAAGTGCACGGGGGCGGTGTACACCGGCCGGTCGTGGTGGTGCATGTCGCGCCCGACGGTGATCCCGGCCCTGCCGGGGGGCGGTGGCACCGGCGTGGCCGCGGACGGGGCCGCCGACGGGGTGGGCAACGGGGTGGGCGCCGGGGTGGGCGCCGCCGGCTCGGGCGGTTGCGCGGCGGCCGGTGGCCGGGGCCGGCCCCGGTCGGGCACGTGGAACCAGGCGGTGACCTCGCCCTCCTTGAGCGGCACCCTGGCCGGCCGGTAGGCGGACGGATAGATTCCCCAGCCGCCGGGTTCCACCACGTCGCGGTAGAGCAGGTCCGACACGACGCACACGAGGTCGGCCTGCGCGGCGTCCAGGGCCAGCCTGGCCTCCTGGCAGTCGGCCAGCCGGCACGCGAGGTCGACGGCGCGGCCGCTCACGCCGTGCCGGTCGGCGCGGACCGGGCCGATGTGCATGCCGACCCGCAGTCCCAGGGGGCGGGCCAGCCTGCGGTTGCTCGCGCGGAGCCGTTCGTGCGCCTCCACCAGCCAGGTTCCGAGCAGGGCGGACGGCGGGACCGTCGCCACGACGGCGGCCAGGACGCCGTCGCCGCGGTCCTCCAGGTGCAGGTCGGCGGGCCGCACCGCCGCCTTGGCGAACGAGGGTTGGACCACCCCGTAGAGCTGCCTGCGCATCTCCGGCTTGTCGCTGTCGTCGTACTCGCCGGACCTCCGCGCGTCCACGCTGATCACCAGCTGGTACGTCGCGGGTTCGACGTCGTCGTCACTCACTGCCGTCCCCCTCCCACGGGCCTCTGCCGCTGTCCCGAGTCTGTGGGCGCGCAGCGCCGACGTCTGTGACCGTTTACATGCGGCAGGAGGTCGATCTCTGGTTCCTGGTGCTGTTCTGCGGCGGGCCCGGGTCGACTGCGGCCGGCCGTCGCCGGGCTAGACGCTCCCTGCGGCGAGCAACCGGAGCAGCTCGGCGTCGACGATCTCCACCCGTCGGGGCCCCGTACGGACGATCTCCTGTTTCCTGAGCAGCCCGAGGGCCTTCGCGACGGCCTCGCGGGTCGCGCCGACCGCCGCCGCGAGGTCCTCCTGCGGGAGGTCCACGCCGGGGAGGCGTCCCGCCCCGGAGGCGGACGGGCTGCCCTGGGAGAGCTCCAGCAGCCTGGCGGAGAGCCTCTGGAGCACGGTCAGGGAGGCCAGGGAGCGGCGTTCCCCGTCCGCGCTCCGCAGCCGGGACGACAGCTGGCTCATCACCAGGCCGCTGGCGTGCGGATTGTCGATCAGGAAACGCCGGAAGCGGTCACCCGGCACGGTCAGTGCCGTGACGACCCCCAGTGCGGTCACCGTGGCGCTGCGCGGACGGTTGTCCAGCGCAGCCATGTCCCCCAGCAGTTCACCCGGCCCGCGCAGGCCGAGGGTCAGCCGGGTGGTGCCGCGCTGGGTCGCGGTCGACACCACGGCCCAGCCCTCCAGTACGACGAGGACGTGCGTGTCGCGCTCGCCCTCCTGAAGCAGGTGGTTCCCGGGCGGGAACACCCGTCTGCCGCCGAGGCCCGTGAGTGCTTCGCGCTCTGCGGGCTTCAGCGCAGGGAGAAACGGCTGGTCGTGTTCGAGCAGTGCCATGTCACCCCCCGCGCCCCTTCGGCTGAACGGGGCGCGCGCTTCGATGTGTACGTTAGCCGGATCCTGCACGACAGTTGGCGAAAATCTCGTTCTTGTCCGACCGTCATGAGTTTGTTATGGGCTGCTCGATGATAGTCGAACTCCCTTGCTATCAAAGGGGGTTCAGATGCGACCCGGTTCGATCGAATGCATGCCGGAACGGATCGCGGAATGATCGTCCCTGACGTCTCGTCAGGCGGATCTCGGGGGCGTGTCCGGGTCGGACCGGGGTTCGTTCGGGGGCGAACCCGGATGGCGGGGCGGGTCGGCCCGGGCAGGCTGGTCGCAGGACCGGAGGTGCCGGTCCGGATCGGTCGTTCGGGGGTACGCAGGAATGAACACCACGATGAACCGGGCCCGTTGGGCCGGGCCCGCCGCGGCGGGGGCGCTGCTCGTCGCGCTGACGGCCTCGCTCGCCACGCCGGCGGTGGCGGTGGCGGCCGAGCCCACCGCGCCACGGGCGAGTCCGTCGGGAGCGAACCCGTCCGCGGGGGGCGCGTCCGCCGCGAAGCTCCCGCCGCTGGACGGCGCGGCGATCCGCCGGGCGCTGCCCGCGCTGCCGAACGCCGACCTGACCAGCGCGCTGCTGCGGGTGTCGGGCCGGGCGGGCGCCCTGGAGACCACCTGGGGCAGCGGGGACCTGGTGACGGGCCGTCCGGTCGACGTCGACGGGCGGTTCCGGATCGGCTCCATCTCGAAGGTGTTCACGGCCACCGTGGTGCTCCAGCTCGCCGGTGAGCACCGGCTGGACCTGGACGCCCCGGTGCAGTGCTACCTGCCGGGCGTGCTGCCCGCCGGCTGGCCGCCGATCACCGTCGCCCAGCTGCTGGACCACACCAGCGGACTGCCCACGGGCAGCGGCGAGGCCTGGGGCGACGGGACCAACGCCTGGTTCGTCGAGCACCGGGCGCAGAGCGCCACCCCGCAGGAGGTGGTGGCGGGCCTGGCGGGCGAGTCGATGCGCTTCGCGCCGGGCACCGCGCAGCAGTACAACGGCATGAACACCTTCGTGGCTGGCCTGCTGATCGAGCGGATCACCGGCCACAGCTACGCGCACGAGGTGCAGAACCGGATCATCCGCCCGCTGGGCCTGCGCGACACCGCCGTCCCGGCGGCGGACGATCTGCGGCTGGCCCGTCCGACCGCCCGGGTCTACCTCACCGTGCCGGGCCCGGACGGGGGTTCGCGGCAGGAGGACGTCACCGAGCAGAGCCCGTGGCCGTGGGCGGAGGGCGGTCTGATCTCCAGCGCGCCGGACCTCGACCGCTTCTTCACGGCGCTGTTCGAGGGCCGCCTGCTGCCCCGGGCCCAGCAGCAGCGGCTGTTCACCGTGCCGGACGTGCCCAACCGCGGGAACAGCCACTGCTCGACCACTCCGGACGGCAACGGCGGCCGCGCCTGTATGAGCGAGGGCCTGGAGCACGTCCAGGTGAACGGGGTCGACCTGTGGGGCAAGACCGGTTCCCGCCCGGGCTACACCAACGGGGTGTTCGCCACGAAGGACCTGAGCCGGAAGATCGTCTACTCGCTCAACCCGACCGGCGTCGGCGGGGCGAACCTGTCGTACGTGTTCGCGCTGGCCAACGCGGTGTTCCCGGCCGCCGGTTCCTGAGGGCGGCCGGCCGGCTCAGCCGATCCGGAGCAGGAGGGAGCCGTCCTCGCGCGGCTCCACGGCGATCCGGTCGAGGTCGTCCACGTGGACGGTCGGCCCGTGCGCGGCGGCGCGCGGGCCGACGCCGACCACCCGCATGCCGGCGGCCCGGCCGGCGGCTATGCCGGCCCCGGAGTCCTCGAACACCACGCAGTCGGCGGGGTCGACACCCAGGTCGGCGGCGGCCTTGAGGAAGCCCTCCGGGTCGGGCTTGCTCGCGCCGACCGACTCGGCGGTCACCAGCAGCTCCGGCAGCGGCAGCCCGGCCGCGCCCATCCGGACCCGGGCGAGCGCCAGGTCGGCGGAGGTCACCAGCGCGTGCGGCAGGCGGTCGACGGCGGCGAGCAGCGCCGCGGCGCCGGGGACGGCGACCACGCCGTCGACGTCGGCGGTCTCCTCGGCCAGCATCTGCCGGTTCTCCGCGAGGTTCTGCTCCATCGGCCGGTCGGGCAGCAGGACGGCCATGCTCAGGTGGCCCTGGCGGCCGTGGACGACCTTCATCGCCTCGTCGGCGTCGAGCCCGTGGGCTTCGGCCCAGCGGCGCCAGCAGCGCTCGACCACCGCGTCCGAGTTGACCAGGGTGCCGTCCATGTCGAAGAGCAGGGCACGGGCGGGCAGGGTGGTGACGGCGGACATCCGGGGGCCTCCTGGGCGCTGGTTTGTTCCACCAGGGTACAAAATCGGTGGGCGTCCGGGCCCGGCGGTCCGGCGGCGCCGGCTCAGCCGTCCAGCAGGTGCGCGTTGACCGCGCGGGCCTCCTCGGCCAGTTCCGGGAGCTCGACCACCGTCACACCGGCGGCGGTCAGCAGCGCCGTCCCCTGGCAGGCCGCCACGAACAGGTCCGGCTCGCGCCAGGCCACCACCACCCGGGGGATGCCCGCCGCGATGATCAGCTGGGCACAGGTGCGCGGCCGGGAGGCGCGCTGCCCGCACGGTTCCAGCGAGCTGTAGACGGTGGCGCCGCGCAGCCGGGGGTCGTCGGGCGCGAGTTTGGCGAGCGCGGCCTCCTCGGCGTGGTCCGACGGGTCCGTCTCGCGGCTCCAGCCCTCGCTGATCGGCTCGCCGTCCGCGTCCACGATCACCGCACCGACCGAGAACGCCGTCGCCGAGGGCGGGCAGTTGCGGGACAGCTCGACGGCACGGGCCAGCCACCGCAGGTCGCCGGTCTCGGGGCCGCGCTGGGATCCGGTGTCGGGGCTGGTCACGGGGCGGACTCCTTCGGGGCGTACCTGAGCAGAACGACATCGCCCACCGTACGTGCCTCCAGCAGCCGCATCCGCCGCGCGGGCCCGCCGGGGTAGTCGGCGGTGCCGAGGAAGCGCGGCGCGTCGGCCTGCCCGACCAGCAGCGGGGCGACGGCCACCTGGAGCTCGTCGGCCAGCCCCGCGGCCAGGAACTGGGTGTGCACGCTGCCGCCGCCCTCGACCATCAGCCGCTCGACCCCGCGCCGGCCGAGGTCGTCCAGCACGTCGCCGAGCCCGACCTGCGGGCCCACCCCCACCACGTCGGCCAGGCCGTCCAGTTCCGCCCGCAGGCCCGGGGCCGCGGAGTCGGTGGTGTACGCGACCTTGTCGCCGCCGGTGTGCCAGAAGGCCAGGCCCGCCGGCAGCCGACCGCTCGCGCTGAGCGTGACCTTCAGCGGGTACGCGGGCCGGCCGGCCGCCTGCCGCGCCGCCCGCCGGGCGGGGGAGTTGACCAGCAGCCGGGGGTTGTCGCGGCGCAGGGTGTTGCCGCCGACCAGGATCGCGTCGCTGGCGGCCCGCAGTCCGTCCACCCGGTCGAAGTCCTCGGCGTTGGAGAGCAGCAGCCGTTCGGGGCGGGCGTCGTCGAGCCGTCCGTCGAGGGAGACGGCGGCGCTGAGCAGTACGTGGGGCCGGGGGGCGGGCATGGGCGTCGGGTCCAATCGTTCGGCTGGTCCGCAACGTTACGGGTGGCGGTGAGCTGTTCGCCGGACCGCCGGTCGATGTATCTCCGCCGTTCGCCCGGCGCCCCCACCCTGGTCCGGACCGCGCACCCCACGTCAGTCGAAGGGCCAACAGGTGTCCCGTCCCAGCTCGCTCGGTATCGCCGCCGCAGCGCTCGTGCTGTCCTCCCTCCCCGCGCTCGCCGCCCCCGCCTCCGCGGTGAGCTACGGCACGCCCGTCATCTCCCTCTCGGCGAGCTACCTCTCCGGCGCGATCGGCGCCACCGGCGACCCCACCGTCACCGTGACGGTCTCCCAGAGCGGCGCGGACGTCTCCGCGCTGAGCGTGGCCGCCTCCGCCAGCACCAGGACCTCCGTGGCGAAGACCACCGACGTGGCGGTGGCCGGCACCACCGGCACCCGCACCCTGACGGTGGCCGCCCGCGGCGTGGGCTACACCGACCTGACGATCAAGGTCACCGGCCTCGGCGGCAAGACCGCCACCAGGACCCTGCACTACGCGGCCTCGGCCGCCGTGCAGTACGCGGCGGACGCCCGCTACCTGACCGGTTCCAGTGACGCCTCCGCGGCCGTGGACGCGGGCGGCGGCTACATCGTGGTCGCGGACGACGAGTCCAACGTGCTGCGCCTGTACGACCGCAACTCCTCCGGCGCGCCGGTGCGGACCTGGGACTTCTCCTCGGCCCTCGGGGTGTCCAAGGAGATCGACATCGAGGCGGCCAGCCGGGTCGGCAACACGATCTACTGGCTGGGCTCGCTGGGAAACAACAAGGACGGCGAGATCAAGGCCGACCGGGCGACCCTGTTCACCACCACCGTCACCGGCTCCGGCGCCACCACCCAGCTCGCGCTGGGCGGCTCCTACAAGGGGCTGCGGGCCGACCTGATCGCCTGGGACAAGGCGAACGGCAACCGCTACGGCTTCGCGGCCGGTTCCGCCGCCGGCGAGATCCCCAAGCAGATCGACGGTTTCAACGTCGAGGGCCTGGAGTTCGCGCCGGGCTCCACCACCACCGCCTACGTGGGCTTCCGCGCCCCGCTGGTGCCGCCGGCCAACGGCGGCAAGGCGCTGCTGGTGCCGGTCACCAACATCGACCGGCTGGCGGGCGGTTCGGTGCACGCCACCTTCGGCACCCCGATCACGCTGGACCTCGGCGGCCTGTCGATCCGCGACATCCGCAAGAACGCGGCCGACCAGTACCTGATCGTGGCCGGTTCCTGGGCCGCGGACGACAACTCCGACCCGTACGCGCTCTACCGCTGGACCGGCCTGAGCGGCGACGCCCCGGTGAAGGTGGCCGACCTGCCGACCGCCGACGCGGGCGGCTGGGAGGCCGTGGTGGACGTGCCGGACCTGACCGTGCCGGGCGCCCGCGCGCAGCTGATCACCGACGACGGCTCGGCGGTGCTGTACAACGACGGTGTCGAGGCCAAGGACCTGACCCACCCCGAGTGGAAGAAGTCCCGCTCCACCTGGTTCACCGTCGCCTGATCCGCGGACGGCGGCCCCACCGCCCCGGCCGGCTCAGGCCGGCCGGGGCGGCAGCGGCAGCGGGAGGGCGGGCAGCCCGTCGAGGCTGGTGCCGACGTGCTGCTTGCCCTCGCAGTACTCGCCGAACTCCCGGTCGCTCTTGCGGCCGAAGTGCCGGGCGTGCAGCTCGCGGTCGGCGCGGTAGTCCATCAACGGCACGGCGAACCCGCAGGAGTCGCTCACCCGCTCGGCCCGGACCAGCACGACCGCGCGCAGGCCCGCGCCGTCCGCCTCGGGCGGGAAGCGCGCCAGCAGTCCGGTGAACCGCGGGTCGTCCCGGAACACCGGCTCCCCGTGCCCGTGCACCCGCAGGACCGTCGGCGGCCCCTCGAAGGCGCACCACATCAGCGTGATCCGGCCGTTCTCCCGCAGGTGGGCGATGGTCTCGGCGGTGCTGCCGCCGAAGTCCAGGTAGGCCAGGGTCAGTTCGTCGAGCACCACGAGGGTGCCGGAGCGGCCCTTGGGGGAGAGGTTGACGTGCCCGTCGCCGGCGAGCGGCGCGGTGGCGGTGAAGAAGACGGGCTGACTCTCGATGAACGCCCGCAGCCGGTCGCCGATCCGTTCGTACGTCTTTCCCATGGCCCGATTCTTCCCCGCCGGCGCACCACCCGGGCGAGTGGTTCGCGTCAGCCGGACATCGTCTCGAATGATGAGACGCCGTAGCCTGCCGTTTGCCCGGAGTTCGCCCGGGCCCTGTCCATCCCGGGCGTGCTCCGGTAGTCTCGCGCCACCCGCCACGACTGCCCGGCGGGCCCGGCCGTCCGGCTCCCGCGCACCGTACGCCCGCCGTCCGGCTTACCTGCTGTTAACGACCTCCGTACCCGCCGGTAGCAGACCGCGCCTATGGTCGGAGTCCTGCTCCGGGCCCGGCCCGTCCCCCACCGGGCCGGGCCCGGTACCGTCCTGTCCCGTGGAGACCTTCCGGGTGATGCGCCAGGACGACAACGGCAACCGCTACCTGGTGGCGGCCGGCCTGACCCGCGCGGCCGCCGATGCGCTGGCCGCCGAGTTCGAGGCCCGCGGCCACAAACAGCTGTACTGGGTGGAGGCCGAGGCGGCCCAGGGCCTGTCCTAGGGTGGCCGCCATGGAGACGCGGATCGTGGTCGGCGGGGCCCTCATCCACCGGGGCCGGGTACTGGCGGCGCGGCGCAGCGCCCCGCCCGCGGTGGCGGGCTTCTGGGAGTTCCCCGGCGGCAAGGCCGAACCGGGCGAGACCGAGGAACAGGCGCTGGAGCGCGAACTCCTGGAGGAGCTGGGCGTACGGGCCAGGGCGCTGCGGCAGCTGCCCGGCAGCTGGCCGGTCCGGCCCGGTCTGGAGCTGCGGATCTGGGCGGCCGAGCTGCTCTCCGGCGAGCCGCAGCCGCTGGAGGACCACTCCGAGCTGCGCTGGCTCGGCCCCGCCGAGCTGGACGACGTCGAGTGGCTGGAGCACGACCGGGAGGTGCTCCCGTACGTCGCGCAGCTGCTCGCCCGGCCCGCGGGACGGGGCCCGGACGGGGGCCACCGGCCCGGGTGGGCCAATCGGTAAAGACGACCCGTATGCCGGGATAGCGCCGGGTTCTGCTGGGTATGTCACTGTTCGGCAGCATTCGTCACCATCGGTGAGCCACCCGGCCGCCGGCGCGGCGACGGCGACTGCCCGCACCCCGGCGCCGTGCCGCGGTGCGCCGCCCGGAAGCCGGAGGCCCCGTAGGTGGTGAACACGGGAAGCGGCGAGGGAGAGCGGCCCCAGGGCCTTCCCCGACGTGGGGCGCGGCGCTCTCCCGGATCCGCTGTGCGTGCCGGCGGCGCCGCCGCCCGGGCCCGGCTGCGCGGCCCGCTCCGCCCCTCCCGGGCCACCGACGCCGACGCCGACCCGTCCGCCGACCGCCCGGCGGGCCGCACCGCCCCCGACCGCCCCGGCACCCCGGTGCGGGGCCGGCCCACGCTCGCCTACCCGGGCGCCGTCGGCCCGCAGGTCGCCCACGGCGAGCCGCCGGCCGGGCCGCCGGCCGAGCGACCCGAGGGCAGCCTGTTCGACGTGGTCAAGGTCGCCATCGCGATCCTGGACACCGCGGGCCGGGTGGTGCTGTGGAGCCCGGCCGCCGAGGAGATGCTCGGCTGGCCGAGCGAGGTCCTGGTCGGCCGGCTGATCGACGAGCTGATGACCGACCCCGACCCGATCGCCCAGGCCCGGGCGGCGATCCAGGAGACCCTGCGGCAGGGCCGCTGGCACGGCTTCACCGAGCTCGCCGACCGCGACGGCACGCAGGTCCGCGTGGAGGCCCGGATCTCCCTGCTGGTGGACGGCGACGGCACCCCGTTCCTCCAGGTCGCGCTGGCGGACGCGGGCACCCTGCGGGCCGTCGAGCGCGACCTCGCCGTCCGCGACGCGCTCTTCGAACAGTCCCCGCTCGGCATCGCGATCCTCGACACCGACCTGCGGTACACCGCCGTCAACCAGACCCTGGCCGAGATGAACGGCGTCCTGCCCGAGGACCACGTCGGCCGCACCACCGGCGAGACCCTGCCCGAGCGGGCCGCCGACGAGATCACCGCGATCCAGCGCCAGGTGCTGGCCACCGGCGAGCCGGTGATCGACGTGACGCTGGCCTCGCCGCTCACCGCCCGCTCCGGCTTCCGCTCGATCTCCTACAGCCGGATGACCGACCGCTCCGGCCGGGTGCTCGGCATCTCCGGCACCGTCATGGACGTCACCGAGCGCTACCGGGCGGTGGCCAAGGTCGAGCACGCCCGGCGCCGCCTGTCGCTGCTCAACGAGTTCGGCTCACGCGTCGGTGACCTGCTGGACGCCTCCCGGATCGCCCAGGAACTGGCCGGCGCCGTGGTGCCGCGGCTGGCCGACTACGCCGGCGTGATCCTGCTGCAGGCGGTCGCGCACGGTGACGACCTGCCGCGGCACGGCCACGACCGGCGGACGTCCCTGCTGCAACTCGGCGTGGCCTCCGTCCAGGACGGCCCCGAGGTCGAGGTGATGCTCCGCCGGGGCGCCCGGATCACCTTCTCCGAGGACTCCGCCTTCGGCCGGGTGCTGCGCAGCGGTGTCCCCGAACTGCTCTCGGGAAGCGACGAGTTGAGCGACATCAGCTACCCCGGCGACCCGAAGGTGCAGGCCGCCCACGACCTCGGGGTGCACTCCCGGCTGGTCGTCCCGCTGCGCGCCCGGGGCATCGTGATCGGCCTGCTGGTGGTCAGCCGGGCCGGCTACCGCGAGGGATTCGACCGCGACGACCTGGCCTTCACCGTCGAGCTCGCCGACCGGGCCGGCTCCTCCCTGGACAACGCCCGCCTGTACGCCCGGGAGCGCACCGCCGCGCTCACCCTCCAGCGCACCCTGCTGCCCCAGCAGGTGCCCCAGCCCACCGGCGTCGAGGTCGCCTACCGCTACGTCCCGGGCAGCAGCGGCACCGAGGTCGGCGGCGACTGGTTCGACGTCATCCCGCTGCCCGGCGACCGCACCGCACTGGTGGTCGGCGACGTGATGGGCCACGGCCTGCGGGCCGCCGCCACGATGGGCCGGCTGCGCACCGCCGTCCGCACCCTGGCCGGCCTGGACCTCGCCCCCGACGTGCTGCTGCGGCACGTCCACGAGCTGGCCGACGACCTGGCCCAGGGGCCCGACGAGGCGCTCCTCGCCACCTGCGTGTACGCCGTCTTCGACCCCGCCACCGGCAAGCTGGTGGCCACCAAGGCGGGCCACATCCCGCCCGTCCTGGTCGTGCCGAAGGGCGAGGACGCCGACGGGCCGGTGCGCACCGGCGGGCCGCTGCCCGGCGGGGTCGGCCAGGTGCTCGACCTTCCCTCGGGCGCCCCGCTGGGGGTCGGCGGCGTCCCGTTCGAGTCGATCGAGCTGGAGATCCCCGAGGGGAGCCTGCTGGCGATGTGCACCGACGGCCTGGTGGAGTCCCGCGACAAGGACCTGGACGTCGGGCTCGGCCGGCTGCTCAGCGTGCTGGAACAGCCCTACGCCTCGATCCAGCAGGCCTGTGAGGCGGTGCTGGCCACCATGGAGCAGGGCCGCGAGCCGGACGACGTCGCCCTGCTGCTGGCCCGGCTCGGCCGGGGCCAGGCCGGGGTGCCGACCGCCGGCTGGACGCTGCCGGCCGAGCCCACCGCCGTCTCCCGGGCCCGCCGGCTGGTCCGCGGCGCGCTCGCCGAGTGGACGGTGGAGCACCTCACCGACACCGCCGAACTGCTGGTCAGCGAGCTGGTCACCAACTCCGTCCGGTACGCCAGCGCCCCGATCGGGGTCCGGCTGACCCTCGGCGAGACCCTGCTGGTGGAGATCTCCGACCCGCTGCCCGACCCACCGCGGGAGCGGCACGCGGCGGAGGGCGACGAGGGCGGCCGCGGCCTCGAACTGGTCCGCAGGCTCGCCCTGCACTGGGGCGCCAGGGCCGAGGGGATGGGCAAGACCGTCTGGTTCGAGCTCCCGCTCGGCGACCACCCGGAGCTCTCCTTCGCCGACCACCCGGTCGTCCTGCTCGACGACCACCCGCAGGCGTGAGCTCCGCACCCGGACGACCGGTTCACGCCACCCGGGGGCGAGATCCGGCCGTCCTTCGCCGCCGGCCGGCCGACTCGTCCCCGTTCCGGAGACTGCGGTTCAGCTGCCCGATTCGATGTTGTGATGTCCGGGACGTGTGCGCCCGCGTCCGGATGATGAATACTCGGACTTCGAATATTCGGTCTTCTCGACATCCGGATGGGCACGGGTTGGAGGGGTCGGTCCGTTGAACAGTCTCCCGGCGCGGAACGCGACGAGTGGCAGCGGTCATGCCGCCGTGCCCGGTCAGCCGGGTGCCCCCATCGGGGCGCGCCGCCCGGTACCGGCACCCGCTCCCCCCGGCTGGGGCCACGGCGCGGCCGGGTCCATCTACGACTACATCCGGGTCGCGACCTTCGCGATCGGCCCGGACGGTCGGATCAGCCAGTGGAGCGACCGCGCCGCCGAGTTCTTCGGCTTCCCCGCCACCGACGCCGTCGGCGCCGACCCGATCACCACGTTCGTCCCGCGCGAGCTGTGGCAGCGCGGCCGGGCCCGGCTGGAGCGGATCCTCAGCGGCGAGGAGTGGGTCGGCACCGCCCCGTACCGGGACATGGCCGGCGGCGAGGGCCTCGCCGAGCTGTACGTGATGCCCGCCAGCACCGGCCGCGACGCGCCCGGGGCCACCTGCCTCGCCGTCGACCTGGGCCGGCTGCGCACCATCGAGACCGAACTGGCCGCCTCCGAGGCGGTCTTCGGCCAGACCCCCACCGGGTTCTTCCTGTTCGACCCGCAGCTGCGCCTGCAGCGGGTCAACGACGCCTTCGCCGGCGCCGTCGGCCTGGCCCCGCCGGACCTCCAGGGACTCGGCCCGGCCGACGTCTTCCCGGCCGGCGAGGCCGAACGCCTGCTGGTCGCCCTGCGCAAGGTGCTGAGCACCGGCGCCCCCATCCTCGACCTGCGGTTCAGCGGCGCGGTGCCGGTCGCCCGGCCGGTCGGCGACGGCCGCGAGCTCGCCCGCCGCGACGAGAACCGCGCCTGGTCGATCTCGCTCTACCGACTGAACAGCACGGCCGGCCACCCGATGGGCGTCGCCGGGCAGGTGCAGGACGTCACCAGCCGCCACATCGCCGAGCGCGAGGCGGCCGGCGTCCGCCGCAACCTCGCCCTGCTCAACGAGGCGAGCAGCCACATCGGCTCCACCCTCGACCTGGAGACCACCGCCAACGAACTGCTCGACGTGATCGTCCCGCAGTTCTGCGACGTCGCCAACGTCGACCTGTACACCGCCCTGCTGACCGGCGACGCCGGCCCGCTGACCGGCCGCCCCGGCGTCCTGGACGGCTGCGGCGAACTGCGCCGGGTCGCCGTGCGCAGCAGCGTCGGCAACGCCTCCTCGGTGTTCGGCTCCCAGGGCGGCACCGTGCAGGTCGCCGAGGCCGGCGGCACGCTCTGCTACCCGCCCAGATCCCCGCACGCCCGCGCGCTGCGCACCGGCCGCTCCACCGTGCCGCAGCCCGGCCCGGACCCGCTGCTGCGCTCGACCCTGGTCGTCCCGCTGGTCGCCCGCAACCAGGTCCTCGGCCTGGTCCAGCTCTCCCGGGCGATCGGCAGCGAGCCCTTCGACGCCCGCGACGTCGCCATCGCCGAGGAGCTGGTGGCCCGCGCCGCGGTCTGCGTGGACAACGCCCGGCTGTACCGCCGCGAGCACGAGCGCGCCCTGATCCTGCAGCGCAGCCTGCTGCCCCCCGGCAAGCCGGCCGCCAGCGGCCTGGAGATCGCCCGCCGGTACCTGCCCAGCAACAACAACACCGAGGTCGGCGGCGACTGGTTCGACGTCATCCCGCTGCCCGGCAGCCGCACCGCACTGGTGATCGGCGACGTGATGGGCCGCGGCCTGCGCGCCGCCGTCGCGATGGGCCAGCTGCGCACCGCGGTGCGCACCCTCGCCATGCTCGACCTAGACCCGGCCGAGGTGCTCTCCGCCCTGGACGAGATCGCCCGGGGCCTGGGCGACGACACCCAGTCCGGCGAGGAGATCTCCGAGGTCTACCTGGCCACCTGCGTGTACGCCGTCTACGACGCGGTCAAGCAGCGCTGCGTCTTCGCCAACGCGGGCCACCTGCCGCCGGCCCTGCTCGCCCCGGGCGAGCCGGCCCGGATGGTCGAGGTCCCGCCGGGCCTGCCGCTGGGCGTCGGCGGCGAGCCCTTCGAGGAGGTCGAGGTGACCCTCACCGAGGGCACCGTGCTCGGCCTCTACACCGACGGCCTGGTGGAGTCCCGCAAGCACCAGCTGGACGAGGGCCTGCGGGCCTTCCGGGAGGCCCTGGACAACGGTTCCCGCGAGCTGGAGCAGCTCTGCGACGAGGTGCTGGAGGAGCTCAACCCCCACCACGGCGAGGACGACATCGCCCTGCTGATGGCCAAGGTCGTGCCGCTGGCGGAGGACTCGGTCGGCGACTGGAAGCTGCCGCCCGAGCTCACCTCCGTCGCCAAGGCCCGCGAGCTGGCCTGCCGCTGGCTGCTCACCCGCGGCCTGGACGAGCTGGTCGACACCACCGAACTGCTGGTCAGCGAGCTGGTCACCAACGCGCTGCGGCACGGCCGCGGCGACATCCGGCTCCGGCTGCTGCGGGACCGCACGATGGTCTGCGAGGTCTGGGACGACGGCTACTCCCAGCCCCGGCAGCGCCGGGCCCAGGAGACCGACGAGGGCGGCCGCGGCCTGCAGCTGGTCAGCCTGCTGGCGGAGCGTTGGGGCAGCCGCCGGACGCCCAAGGGCAAGATCGTCTGGTTCGAGCTCTCGCTCTAGCCCGGGCGGGTGCTTGTCGCCGCCGCCCCGCCGTGTCGCGGGGGTGGCGGGCCCGCGCGTGTCCTTCAGTGGTCATCCCACCCGTGTGTTCGGGTCGGCCGACTATCGACGGAGGAGCGCATGCGCGCCAACCAGGTGGTCGCGGTGGCCATCGCCCTGCTGCTGGCCGGTACCACGGCCGCGTGCTCGGACGACCCCGCACCCTCAACCGCCGCCGCCGACCTCGGCGGCACCGACCGGTCGACCGTCCGGGACGGCGGCACCCTGCGGTGGGCCGTCGACGCCGTGCCGACCACCCTGAACGTCCACCAGCCCGAGGCCACCGCGGACTCCGCGCTGGTGGCCCGCGCCCTGCTGCCGAGCCTGTTCCGGCTCGACGCGCACGCCCGGGCCACCGCCGACCCGGACTACCTGGTGTCCGCCGAGTCCACCCCGCCGGGGCAGCACCCGCAGACCGTCACCTACCGGCTCAACCCCAGGGCGGTGTGGAGCGACGGCACGCCGGTCTCCGCCGCCGACTTCACCGCCCAGTGGAAGGCGCTCTCCGGCACCGACCCGGCCTACCACAGCGACCACCCGGCCGGGTACGCCGGAATCGAGTCGGTGACCCAGGGCGCCGACCCGCACGAGGTCAAGGTCGTCCTGACGCAGCCGTACGCCGCCTGGCGGGCCCTGTTCAGCCCGCTGTACCCGGCGGCCGTCACGGGCACCCCGGAGGCCTTCAACCAGCCGCTGGCCGACACCTTCCGCACCTCGGCGGGCCCGTTCACCGTGGCGGGGTACGACGCGGCCGGCGGCAAGGTCGCGCTGGCCCGCAACCCGCACTGGTGGGGGGAGCCGGCCAAGGCCGAGGAGCTGGACTTCCTGGCCGTCCCGGCCGCCGACCGGCTGGACGCGCTGGACCAGGACCGGCTGGACGTCGCCGCGCTGACCGCCTCCGTCGACCACGCCGTGCCGGCCGCCGGGGCCGGCGCCGCCGCGCCGCCGGACGCGGCGGCCGCCGCCGAGGCGTCGGCCCAGGCCCTCAAGCGGGCCGAGGCGCTGCCCGGCCTCACCCTGCACCGGGCGGCGGCCGCCGCCTTCACCCAGCTCACCCTGAACTCCTCCCGCGGCGCCCTGGCCGACCCGGCGGTGCGCCGCGCCGTGGCCCGCTCGGTGGACCGGCAGAAGACCGCCACCGCGGCGCTCGGCCCGCTCGGCCTCAAGGCCGCCGCGCTCGGCAACCACCTGCTGATGGCCGACCAGGACGGCTACCGGGACAACAGCTCCGCCCTCGGCGACACCCCCGCCGCCGACCTGCTCGACCAGGCGGGCTGGAAGGCGAACGGCGCCACCCGCAGCAAGGACGGCAAGGAGCTGAGCCTGGCCCTGCTGATCCCGGACGGCTCGGCCACCGCCCGCCGGACCGCCGACGAGCTGGCAGCCGAGCTCACCGCGGCCGGCATCGCGGTCAAGCCGCAGGCGGTCGCCCCGGACACCTTCGTGACGCAGCACCTGGCCACCGGCGACTTCGACCTGGCCCTGTTCTCCTGGCCGGCCACCGGCTACCCGGGCGGCGAGGACCGCGCGCTGTACGCCAAGCCGCGGCCCGGCCCGGACGGACTGCCGGTGGTCGGCCTGAACTACGCCAGGGCCGGCAGCGAGGAGATCGACCAGCTGCTCGACAGGGCCGCCGCCGAGCTGGACCCGGCCGCCCAGCGCGACCTGCTGCAGAAGGCCGACGCCCGGATCTGGCAGCTGGTGCACTCCGTCCCGCTCTACCAGCGGCCCGACCTGGTCGCGGTCCGCAACACCGTGGCCGGCGCCGGGGCGTACGGCTTCGGCAGCCCCCGCTACCAGGACGTGGGCTTCCTCAAGGGCTGACCGGCCGGGCCTCGGTGACCACGAGGAGCTCCATCCGGCCGGCGACCACGGCGATCCGGGCCAGCGCGGGCATCGCCGTGCGGGCCCGCTCCAGCGCCGCCCTCGCCTCGTCCGTCCGACCGACGGAGGCGAGGGCGGCGGCGTGGGTGCACTCGGCCTGGGCCCGCCAGAACGGGTTGAAGGCGAGGCCGGCGGCCTTGCGGGCGGCCCGGACGGCCGCGTCGCGGCGGCCCTCGGCCAGGGCCAGTTCGGCGGCCAGCGGGAAGTACGGCAGGGCGGCGCGATGGCCCTCGCGGACCCGGGCGGCGGTGTCGCGCAGCCGGGGCAGGTACTCGGCGGCCGGCAGTTCGCCGCTCTCCGCGGCGCCGGTCAGCGCGGCGGCCAGCAGCATCCGGACCGAGACTGCGGCCTTCGGGTCCGCGACCGCTTCGCACGCCGCGACGGCCTCCCGGGCGGCCTGTGCGTAGTCGCCCCGGGCGAGCGCGACGCCGGCCCGGATCCGGTGGCCGTGCAGGCCGTCGGGGGTGCCGGCGGGCCGCGCGGCGAGCAGGGCGGCGGCCCGGGCCGCGTCGCCGCGGTCCAGCGCCGCGCCGGCCGCCAGCTCGGCCGGGTGGACGGTCAGCCGGCCCAGGAGGGCGGAGCGGAACGGCATCAGGAACAGCACCCAGCCGGTGGTGAGCGGGTGGCGGGCCTGGCCGAGGACGAGCAGCAGGTAGATCGGGAGCAGGCCGACGGCGAACCGGAAGCCGCCGTCCCCGCCGGCGGCGGCCGCCCCGGCACCGGCGGCCAGGGTGGCGGCGAACGCCGCGAGGTGGGCCAGGTACAGCCGCGGCCCCAGCAGGCGCACGGGCAGCGGCAGGGTGGAGGTGCTGACGCCCAGCGGCAGCATCCGCACCGTGACCTGGCGGTGCCCCAGCAGACCGTCCCACAGGACCGGGCCCGCTCCCAGCGTGATGCCGGGGACGGCGAGGCCGCCGAGCCGGCCGGCCAGGGAGGGCAGGGCGAGCAGTGCGGAGAGCGCGCAGACGGTTCCGAGCAGGGTGAACAGCAAGGGTGACTCCGGGGCCGGGGGACGGTCGCACCAGCCTGCCGCCCGGGCGGTTCGAGGTGAAGAGGAGGCGGCCAAGTTGTGATCTTGACCCCGCCGGACCCCTCCGTTTCGGCTCGCGTGGGGGGTTCCCCGTACGATAGGAGGAAGCCGTGGCATGTCGTGCCCGGCAGGTGGACCGGTAGTAGCAGGCGGTACGGCGGCAGCGATCAACAGGGGTCGTCAGGTCGCAGGGTCGCAGCCGGGGCGCCGTAACCCACGATTTCGGGAGAGTTCGCTCCGCATGCCCACGCGCAATGACATCCGCAACGTTGCCATCGTCGCCCACGTCGACCACGGCAAGACCACCCTGGTCGACGCCATGCTGAAGCAGGCCGGCGCCTTCGCCGCCCACCAGCACCTCGACGACCGAATGATGGACTCGAACGACCTGGAGCGCGAGAAGGGCATCACCATTCTCGCGAAGAACACGGCCGTCAAGTACCACCCCAAGGAGGGTGGCGCCCCGATCACGATCAACATCATCGACACCCCGGGCCACGCCGACTTCGGTGGCGAGGTCGAGCGCGGTCTGTCGATGGTGGACGCGGTCGTGCTGCTGGTCGACGCCTCCGAGGGCCCGCTGCCGCAGACCCGCTTCGTGCTGCGCAAGGCCCTGACCGCGAAGCTCCCGGTCATCCTGTGCATCAACAAGACCGACCGTCCGGACGCCCGGATCGACGAGGTCATCAACGAGACCTACGACCTCTTCCTGGACCTGGACGCCACCGAGGAGCAGATCGAGTTCCCGATCGTCTACGCCTGTGCGCGTGACGGCGTCGCCTCGATGACCAAGCCCGAGGACGGCACCGTCCCGGCCGACAGCGACTCGCTGGAGCCGTTCTTCTCCACCATCCTGGCGCACGTCCCGGCCCCGACCTACGACGAGGACGCGCCGCTCCAGGCCCACGTCACCAACCTGGACGCCGACAACTTCCTCGGCCGCATCGCGCTCTGCCGCGTCGAGCAGGGCGAGCTGCGCAAGGGCCAGCAGGTCGCGTGGATGAAGCGGGACGGCTCGGTCCAGCAGGTCAAGATCACCGAGCTGCTGATGACCGAGGCGCTCACCCGCAAGCCGGCCGAGGTGGCCGGCCCCGGCGACATCTGCGCCGTCGCGGGCATCCCCGACATCATGATCGGTGAGACCCTGGCCGACCTGGAGAACCCGGTCGCGCTGCCGCTGATCACCGTGGACGAGCCGGCCATCTCGATGGTCATCGGCACCAACACCTCGCCGCTGGTCGGCAAGGGCGGCAAGGGCCACAAGGTCACCGCCCGGATGGTGAAGGACCGTCTGGACCGCGAGCTGATCGGCAACGTCTCGCTGCGCGTGCTGCCGACCGAGCGTCCGGACGCCTGGGAGGTCCAGGGCCGTGGCGAGCTGGCGCTGGCGATCCTGGTCGAGACCATGCGCCGGGAGCTGTTCGAGCTGACCGTCGGCAAGCCGCAGGTGGTCACCAAGGTCATCAACGGCAAGACCCACGAGCCGGTCGAGCGGATGACCATCGACAGCCCCGAGGAGTACCTCGGCGCGATCACCCAGCTGATGGCGACCCGCAAGGGCCGCATGGAGACCATGACGAACCACGGCTCCGGCTGGGTCCGCATGGAGTTCATCGTGCCCTCGCGCGGCCTGATCGGCTTCCGCACCCAGTTCCTCACGGACACCCGCGGCACCGGCATCGCGCACTCCATCTTCGAGGGCCACGAGCCGTGGTTCGGCGAGCTGCGGATGCGCAACAACGGCTCGCTGGTGGCCGACCGGGCGGGCGTCGTGACGCCGTTCGCCATGATGGGCATCCAGGAGCGCGGCACGCTGTTCGTGGAGCCCACGACCGAGGTGTACGAGGGCATGATCGTCGGCGAGAACTCGCGCCAGGACGACATGGACATCAACATCACCAAGGAGAAGAAGCTCACCAACATGCGTGCGGCTTCCTCGGACACCACCGAGAACCTGGTGCCGCCGCGCAAGCTCTCGCTGGAGCAGTCCCTGGAGTTCTGCCGCGAGGACGAGTGCATCGAGGTGACCCCGGAGACCGTCCGGATCCGCAAGGTCGTCCTGGACCAGAAGGAGCGCGGCCGCACGGCCTCGCGCGCCAAGAAGAACTGATTCCAGCCGGCGCCGACCGGCCGTCCGTCCTCCGGGACGAGCGGCCGGTCGGCGCTTTTTCACGCTCTGCTGTCGACGCGCGTAGCCGTGCCCGGGCCGGTCGTTCGGTATCCGAACGTGACAGACCGTCATGTATGCCGACTGTCCGTTTCGACCCTGTCTGCGTATGTCGCAAATGTCCGATTGTCGAAACCGGTTGGCTACCCATGTGACCAAATTGAGATCCCTAGTGGTCATGTTCGTATCCGTGTGTGACCGATAGTGGGTTCAGTCGAGCTCGGGTCAAGGGTTACGCGCAGGGGTGCGCGCCGAAACCTCGGGCGAGGAAAGCACCGTTCGGCCACGGCGGTCATCGCCGGCCAACTCCCTCGGTGCGCTCTCGTTTGAAACACTGATTCAGGAGGCACACCCATGCGCGGTGCCAGCCAGGCCAAGTGGGTCGTCGCAGCAGTCGCGGTCGCCCTCGCAGCTACCGCTTGTGGCAGCAGCGGCGGGAGTGGTGGGGACGCCGGCAACGGCGCCGTCAACGCCGCCGGCACGTTCAGCTACCAGAGCAGCGAGCCGCAGAACCCGCTGCAGCCGGCCAACGCCATGGAGGTCGGTGGCGGCCGCATCATCAAGCAGCTGTTCAAGGGCCTCGTGGACTACGACCCGACCGACGGCAAGCTGCGCAACCAGGTGGCCGAGAAGATCGAGACCACCGACGCCACCAACTACACCGTCACCCTGAAGTCCGGCTGGACCTTCCACGACGGCACCCCGGTCACCGCGGCCTCGTTCGTGGACGCCTGGAACTGGTCGGCCAACACCAAGAACGGCCAGATCAACTCCGACTGGTTCTCCGACATCGCCGGTTACACCGACGTCCACCCGGAGACCGGTGACGCCAAGGCCGAGACCATGTCCGGTCTGAAGGTCGTCGACGACACCCACTTCACCATCCAGCTGACCGGCCCGGTCTCGTACTTCCAGTACAAGCTCGGCTACACGGCCTTCTCGCCGCTGCCGAAGGCGTTCTTCACCGACCCGAAGAAGTACGGCGAGAACCCGGTCGGCAACGGCCCCTACAAGTTCGTCTCGTGGGAGCACAACAAGGCGATCACCGTCGCCGCGTACGACAAGTACGCGGGCCTCGACAAGCCGAAGAACGGCGGCATCGTCTTCAAGAACTACACCCAGCCCGAGGCGGCGTACAAGGACCTGGTGTCCGACAACGTCGACGTGCTGGACCAGGTCGACCCGAGCGACCTCGCCTCCTACAAGACGGACCTGGGCAGCCGGGCCGTCGACCAGGCCCAGGGCGCGATCCAGAACATCTCCTTCGCCCTGTACCAGGACGGCTGGAAGCCGGTCGACAAGGCCAAGGTCCGCCAGGGCCTGTCGATGGCGATCGACCGCGACACCATCACCAAGACCGTGCTGAACGGCTCCCGCCAGCCGGCCGACAGCTGGGTCGCCCCGGGCGCCATGGGCTACAAGGCCGGCACCTGCGGCGACGCCTGCAAGTACGACCCGGCGAAGGCGAAGCAGCTGATCACCGAGGGCGGCGGCGTCCCCGGCAACAAGATCACCATCGTCTACAACTCCGACGGCGGCCACAAGGAGTGGGTGGACGCGGTCTGCAACTCCATCCGCCAGGCCACCGGCGTCGAGTGCCTCGGCGACCCGAAGCCCGACTTCAAGACCTCGCGCGACCTGATCAAGAAGAAGCAGGTCGACAGCATGATGCGGACCGGCTGGGTGCAGGACTACCCGCTGAACGCCAACTTCCTGCGCGACGTCTACGGCACCGGTGCCGCCGCCAACGACGGCAGCTACTCCAGCCCGGAGTTCGACAAGCTCGCCGCCGAGGCCGACAAGGCCACCACGGTCGAGAAGACCGCCGAGCTGTACCAGCAGGCCGAGGCCCAGCTGGCCAAGGACATGCCGGCGATCCCGCTCTGGTACTACAAGACCACCTCGGGCTACTCGAACAACGTCCAGAACGTGAAGTTCGACTCGTTCGGTGACCCGGTCTTCACCCAGGTCGAGGTCAAGCAGAAGTAATCAGGCCGGCACCGCGCGGCTTGAACCGACACGGCCGGTGCCCTCCGCCCCACAAGGGCGGACCGGCACCGGCCTTGTCACGCCATAGAACCTCTGTGACGGGATGACGGCCCGGCAGAGCATTGGATGGAGGCATGATGGGGCGCTTTGTCGCGAGGCGACTGCTCCAAATGATCCCGGTCTTCCTGGGTACGGTGACGATCATCTTCTGGATGACGCGCATGCTCCCCGGAGACCCGGTCGCGGCGATGTGGGGCGACAAGGCGCCGGACCCGGCACAGCTTGCCGCGTTCAAGCATCGGATGGGGCTCGACGTGAGCCTCGGCCAGCAGTACCTGAACTACATGGGTGACCTGTTCACCGGCAACTTCGGCCTGACCATGTCCGGCCGCAAGGTGACCGACGTGATCTCCGAGGCGCTCCCCGTGACGACGCGGCTCGCGCTGCTGGCGTTCGCCATCGAGATCGTGCTCGGTGTGACGATCGGGCTGTTCGCAGGCCTGCGCCGAGGCAAGGCGTTCGACAAGGGCACCTTGATCCTCACGCTGCTGTTGATCTCCATCCCCGTGCCGGTGCTGGGCTTCGTCTTCCAGAACGTGTTCGCCACTCAGCTCGACTGGGTCACGCCGACCGTCCAACACTCCGAGAACCTCGGCGAGTTGGTGCTTCCCGCCATGGTGCTCGGCTCGCTCTCGCTGGCGTACGTCGCGAGGCTCACCCGCACCTCGATAGCCGAGAACATCAAGGCCGACTACATGCGCACCGCGGTGGCCAAGGGCCTGCCGAAGCGCAAGGTGATCGGCACGCACCTGATGCGCAACTCGATGATCCCGGTGGTCACCTTCCTCGGTACCGACCTGGGTGCCCTGATGGGCGGAGCGATCGTCACCGAGGGCATCTTCAACGTCAAGGGCATCGGCAACGCGCTGTACCTCGCCATCAACCGCAGCGAGGGCGCGACCGTCTCCGGCATCGTCGTCGTCCTGGTACTCGTCTACCTCGCCGCCAGCCTGATCGTCGACCTGCTCTACGCGGTCCTGGACCCGAGGATCCGGTATGCCTGACCTGACCAACACCAAGACCGAGATCCCCGCGCAGCGGGCGCCTGAGGCCGTCGAGGCCAAGCAGGAGAAGGCCCGCAGCCTCGGGCTGGACGCCTGGCACGACCTGCGTCGCCGCCCGATCTTCATCGTCTCGGCGCTGCTGATCCTGCTGCTGATCGTGATCGCGATCGCTCCCGGGCTGTTCACCTCCGTGGACCCGCGCGCCGGCGACCTGCGCCTGCACTACCTGGGCAAGCCGAACTACTCGCACTTCTTCCAGCCCGACTGGTTCGGCTACGACGTCCAGGGCCGCTCGATCTACGCCCGGATGATGTACGGCGCCCGGGCCTCCGTCGTGGTCGGTATCTGCGTGACCGCCGGTGTCACCATCCTCGGCGGGCTGGCGGGCATGTTCGCCGGGTACTTCGGCGGCTGGGTCGACACGATCATCTCCCGGGTCACCGACATGGTCTTCGGCATCCCGCTGCTGCTCGGCGCCCTCGTCGTGCTCAACGCCTTCACCTCGCGCACCATCTGGAGCGTGGTCTTCGCGCTGGTCGCGCTCGGCTGGACCCAGATGACCCGCGTCATGCGCGGCTCGGTCATCACGGTGAAGCAGGCCGACTACGTGACCGCCGCCAAGGCGCTCGGCGCCGGCACCGGCCGGATCATGCTCAAGCACATCCTGCCGAACGCGATCGCCCCGGTGATCGTGGTCGCGACCATCGCGCTGGGCGGCTACATCGCCACCGAGGCGACGCTGAGCTTCCTCGGCATCGGTCTGCAGGACCCGACCATCTCCTGGGGCATCGACATCAACTCGGCCCAGAAGGTGATCCGTACCGCCCCGTTCGCACTGTTCTTCCCCGCGGGCATGCTCAGCATCACGGTGCTGGCGTTCATCATGCTCGGCGACGCGGTGCGTGACGCCCTCGACCCCAAGCTGCGCTGAGAGAGGTGGCACGCACCATGACCACTGCGACCGAGAAGACCGCCGTGGCCCAGGACCGACTGGTCCCCGGCACCCCGCTGCTCGAAGTCCGCGACCTGCACGTCGAGTTCAAGACCCGGGACGGCGTGGCCAAGGCCGTCAACGGCGTGAACTACAGCGTCGCCGCCGGTGAGACGCTCGCCGTCCTCGGCGAGTCCGGCTCCGGCAAGTCCGTCACCGCCCAGACCATCATGGGCATCCTCGACATGCCCCCGGGCCGGGTCGCCTCCGGCGAGATCCTCTTCCGGGGCCAGGACATGCTGAAGATGTCCAACGAGGAGCGCCGGAAGATCCGCGGGCAGAAGATCGCGATGATCTTCCAGGACGCGCTGTCCTCGCTGAACCCGGTGCTGAGCGTCGGCTACCAGCTGGGCGAGATGTTCCGGGTGCACCGGGGCGCCTCCCGCAAGGAGGCGAAGGCCAAGGCCATCGAGCTGATGGAGCGGGTGCGCATCCCCGCCGCCGCGCAGCGCGTGGGCGACTACCCGCACCAGTTCTCCGGCGGCATGCGCCAGCGCATCATGATCGCGATGGCGCTGGCCCTGGAGCCGGACCTGATCATCGCGGACGAGCCCACCACCGCGCTGGACGTCACCGTCCAGGCCCAGGTGATGGACCTGCTGGCGGAGCTCCAGGCCGAGTACCACATGGGTCTGATCCTGATCACCCACGACCTCGGCGTGGTCGCCGACGTCGCCGACAAGATCGCCGTGATGTACGCGGGCCGGATCGTCGAGACCGCCCCCGTCCACGAGCTCTACGCGAACCCGGCGCACCCCTACACCAAGGGCCTGCTCCGCTCGATCCCCCGCCTGGACCAGAAGGGCGAGGAGCTCTACGCGATCAAGGGCCTGCCGCCGAACCTGCTGAAGGTTCCGGCCGGCTGCGCCTTCAACCCGCGCTGCGACGCCGCCACCGACCTCTGCCGCACCGAGATCCCGGCGCTGCACCAGGTGCTCGACCAGGACGGCGCCGAGCTCGCCGGCCGCAAGAGCGCCTGCCACCTCTGGAAGGAGACCCTCCATGGCTGAGCCCATCCTGGAGGTCCGCGACCTGGTCAAGCACTACCCGCTCAGCCAGGGCATCCTCTTCAAGAAGCAGGTCGGCGCGGTCAAGGCCGTGGACGGCATCTCGTTCTCCCTCCAGAAGGGCGAGACGCTGGGCATCGTCGGCGAGTCCGGCTGCGGCAAGTCGACGCTGGCCAAGGTCCTGATGAACCTGGAGCGGGCCACCTCCGGCCAGGTGCTGTTCAAGGGCGAGGACATCTCCCGCCTGTCGGGCGCCGCGCTGAAGGCGGTGCGCCGCAACATCCAGATGGTGTTCCAGGACCCGTACACCTCGTTGAACCCGCGGATGACGGTCGGCGACATCATCGGTGAGCCGTACGAGATCCACCCGGAGGTGGCGCCGAAGGGCGACCGGCGCAAGGCGGTGCAGGACCTGCTGGACGTGGTGGGGCTGAACCCGGAGTACATCAACCGGTACCCGCACCAGTTCTCCGGCGGGCAGCGCCAGCGCATCGGCATCGCCCGCGGCCTGGCCCTCAAGCCCGAGGTGATCATCTGCGACGAGCCGGTCTCGGCGCTCGACGTGTCGGTGCAGGCCCAGGTGATCAACCTGCTGGAGCAGCTCCAGAAGGACTTCGAGCTGTCCTACATGTTCATCGCGCACGACCTCTCGATCGTCCGGCACATCTCCGACCGGGTCGGCGTGATGTACCTGGGCAAGATGGTCGAGATCGGCACCGACGAGCAGATCTACGAGCACGCCACCCACCCGTACACCCAGGCGCTGCTGTCCGCGGTGCCGGTGCCGGACCCGACCGACCGGGAGACCCGGGACCGGATCGTGCTGTCGGGGGACATCCCCTCGCCGGCCAACCCGCCGTCGGGCTGCCGCTTCCGCACCCGCTGCTGGAAGGCCGAGGAGCGCTGCTCGACCGAGGTGCCGCTGCTCGCCGTCCCGCAGGTGCTGACCGGCCCGGCCGCGCACGACTCGGCCTGCCACTTCGCCGAGGTCCGCGAGGCCGCGACCACGGCGGCCTGACCGACCGTCCGAGGGGCCCGCGGTGCGATCCACGCACCGCGGGCCCTTCGCCGTCTCCTGACGGCCCAGCGGGTGCACCCGTCCGGAGGCACTGCGGTCGCGCCACCGCGACCAGGCGACTCGAATGGGGTGTGATGCGTTCCACACCCCCTAGGAGGATGCCCCATGCCCTCAGCCACCTCAGCCACCCGAGTTCGCCGGGCCGTCATCGGTGCGACATCCGCGGCCCTGGTGGCCACCGGCTGTGGCAGTGGCGGCAGCAGCAGCAGCGGCGGTTCCACCGACGCCGGCAAGACCTTCAGCTACCAGAGCAGCGAGCCGCAGAACCCGCTGCAGCCGGCCAACGCGAACGAGACCGGTGGCGGACGCATCCTGCAGAACCTCTTCAAGGGCCTGGCCGACTACGACCCCAGCAACGCCCAGCTGCGGATGCAGGTCGCGCAGTCGATCGACACCAGCGACTCGCAGACCTTCAACGTCACCCTGAAGTCGGGCTGGACCTTCCACGACGGCACCCCGGTCAAGGCCGCCAACTTCGTCAACGCCTGGAACTGGGCCGCGACCACCGCGAACAACCAGATCAACAGCTCCTGGTTCGCCGACATCCAGGGCTACCAGGACGTCCACCCGGCGAGCGGCGCGTCCACCGCGACCACGATGTCCGGCCTGACGGTGACCGACGACACCCACTTCACCATCAAGCTCAACGGCAAGGTCTCGTACTTCCCGTACAAGCTGGGGTACATCGCCTTCTCGCCGCTGCCGGACGCCTTCTTCAGCGACCCGGCCGGGTACGGCCAGAAGCCGGTCGGCAACGGGCCGTACCAGTTCGTCAGCTGGGACCACAACACGCAGGTCGTGACGAAGACGTACCCCGGGTACATGGGCGTGGACAAGCCGAAGAACGGCGGTGTCGTCTTCAAGATGTACACCACCGCCGAGGCCGCCTACGCCGACCTGCAGTCCAACAACCTGGACGTGATCGACCAGGTCCCGCCGTCCGCGCTGGCGACCTACAAGAGCGACCTCGGCGACCGGGCGATCGACTCCCCGCAGGGGGCGATCCAGAACATCGGCTTCACCCTCTACCAGCCCGAGTGGCAGGGCGCGAACACGGCGAAGGTCCGGCAGGGCCTGTCGATGGCGATCGACCGCAACACGATCACCAAGACCGTGCTGCAGGGCTCCCGCACGCCCGCCTCCGCCTGGACGGCGGAGGGGGTCGAGGGCTACAAGGCCGGTACCTGCGGGGACTTCTGCAACTTCGACGCGGCCAAGGCCAAGCAGCTGATCAGTGAGGGCGGTGGCGTCCCCGGGGGCAGCCTGAAGATCACCTACAACGCCGACGGCGGCCACAAGGAGTGGGTGGACGCGGTGTGCAACTCCATCCGGCAGAACACCGGGGTGGACTGCGTCGGCGACCCCAAGGCGGACTTCAAGACCGCCCGTGAGGCGATCACCGGACACACCATCAACGGCGCCTTCCGCACCGGCTGGGTGCAGGACTACCCGCTGAACGCCAACTTCCTCGCCGACGTCTACAAGACCGGCGCCGCCGCCAACGACTTCGGCTACAGCAGCCCGCAGTTCGACCAGCTGGCCAACCAGGCCGACGCGGCCGACAGCATCCAGGCCTCCGCGACCGGCTACCAGCAGGCCGAGGCCGTGCTGGCCCAGGACTTCCCGGCCATCCCGCTCTGGTACTACCGGACCAACTCCGGCTACTCGACGAACGTCAAGAACGTCACGTTCGACTCCTTCGGCAACCCGGCCTGGACCCAGGTCGAGGTCAACGGCTGACACCGTCCCCCACCGGCCCCGCCCTCCCCGCACGGAGGGCGGGGCCCCGGTTCCGGGGCCCCTAGGAAGGAGGCACGATGGGCAGCTACATCGTCAGACGTGTGCTGCAGATGATCCCGGTGTTCCTCGGCGCGACACTTCTGATCTTCCTGATGGTGTACACCCTGCCGGGCGACCCGATCGCGGCGATGTACGGCGACAAGGCGGCCGACCCCGCCCAGGTGGCCAGCCTGCGGCACAGGTTCTACCTGGACCAGCCGCTGTGGAACCAGTACCTGCACTACATGAACAACATCCTGCACCTGGACTTCGGCACCAGCTTCACCGGCCGCTCGGTCTCCAGCATCATGGCGGACGCCTTCCCGGTCACCATCCGGATGGCGCTCATCGCCTTCTTCTTCGAGATCGTGGTGGGCCTGCCCCTGGGCGTGATCTCCGGCCTCAAGCGGGGCAGCCTGCCCGACACCCTGGTGCTGCTGCTCACCCTGCTGGTGATCTCCATCCCGGTCTTCGTCCTCGGCTACATCGCGCAGACCGTGTTCGCCACCAACCTCGGCTGGGTCACCCCGACCGTGCAGGACTCCACCGACATCACCCAACTCCTGCTTCCCGGTGCCGTGTTGGCCGCGCTGTCGCTCGCGTACGTGGCCAGGCTCACCCGGACCTCCATCGGTGAGAACCTGCGGGCCGACTACATCCGCACCGCGACCGCCAAGGGTCTGCCGCGGCGCACCATCATCGTCCGGCACCTGCTGCGGAACTCGCTGATCCCGGTGGTCACCTTCCTCGGGACCGACCTGGGGGCGCTGATGGGCGGCGCGATCGTCACCGAGGGCATCTTCAACGTCAAGGGCGTCGGCAACATCCTCTACCGCGCGATCGGGCAGAAGGAGGGGCCGACGGTCGTCGGCATCGTCACCGTCCTGGTCATCGTCTACCTGGTCGCCAGCCTGCTCGTCGACCTGCTCTACGCCGTCCTGGACCCGAGGATCCGCTATGCCTGACGTGCACGACGAGAACGACCCGAAGCCGCTCCCACCGCCCGGCAGCAGTCACTTCGACTACGTCGGCAACCAGGGGCTGCTGGTCGAGCAGGACACCCTGATCGAGCCCGACCCGACCAAGCGCGAGCAGGCCCGCAGCCTGTGGGGCGACGCCTGGCGGGACCTGCGGCACCGCCCGATCTTCCTGGTCTCGGCGGCCCTGATCGTGCTCCTGGTGATCATCGCGATCTTCCCCGGGCTGTTCACCAACGCCAACCCGCGGCAGTCCAACCTGGTCCTCAACTACCTGCGCCGGCCCGACTGGACGGACTTCTTCGGGGCCGGCTGGTTCGGCTACGACGGCCAGGGCCGCTCGATCTACGCCCGGGTGCTGTACGGCGCCCGGGCGTCGATCACCGTCGGCATCTGCGTGACGCTCGCCGTGACCCTCCTCGGCGGGCTGACCGGCATGGTCGCCGGGTACTTCGGCGGCTGGATCGACTCGGTGGTCTCCCGGATCATCGACATCTTCTTCGGCATCCCGCTGCTGCTGGGCGCCCTGGTGCTGCTCAACGCCTTCACCTACCGCAACGTGTGGACGGTGGTCCTGGCGCTGGCCTTCCTCGGCTGGACCCAGCTCGCCCGTGTGATGCGCGGCGCGGTGCTGACCGTCAAGCAGTCCGACTACGTGGTGGCCGGCCGGGCACTCGGTGCGGGAACCTCCCGGCTGATGCTCCGGCACATCCTGCCGAACGCCGTCGCCCCGGTGATCGTGGTCGCGACCATCGCGCTCGGCGGCTACATCACGGCCGAGGCGACGCTGAGCTTCCTCGGCATCGGCCTGCAGGACCCGACCATCTCGTGGGGGGTGGACATCTCCTCGGCCCAGAAGGTGATCCGCACCGCCCCCTACGTGATGTTCTTCCCGGCCGCCGCACTGAGCATCACCGTGCTGGCCTTCATCATGCTCGGCGACGCCGTCCGCGACGCCCTCGACCCGAAGCTGCGCTGAGCAAGGGGAGCCCTGTGACCACTGCTGCCGACACCTCGAAGACCGTCCACGAGGCGCCCTACCAGGGGCCGCTGCTCGACGTCCGGGACCTGCACGTGGAGTTCGTGACCCGGGACGGCGTGGCCAGGGCCGTCAACGGCGTGAACTACAGCGTCGCCGCCGGTGAGACGCTGGCCGTGCTCGGCGAGTCCGGCTCCGGCAAGTCGGTGACCGCGCAGGCGATCATGGGCATCCTGGACATGCCGCCGGCCCGCATCCCACAGGGGGAGATCCTCTTCCGGGGCCAGGACATGCTGAAGATGTCCAAGGACGCCCGGCGCAGGGTCCGCGGGCAGAAGATCGCGATGATCTTCCAGGACGCGCTGTCCTCGCTGAACCCGGTGATGACCGTCGGGTTCCAGCTGGGCGAGATGTTCCGGGCGCACCGGGGGGCCTCCCGCAAGGAGGCCAAGGCCAAGGCGATCGAGCTGATGGACCGGGTGCGCATCCCGGCCGCGGCGGACCGGGTGGGTGACTATCCGCACCAGTTCTCCGGCGGCATGCGCCAGCGCATCATGATCGCGATGGCGCTGGCCCTGGAGCCGGACCTGATCATCGCCGACGAGCCCACCACCGCACTGGACGTCACCGTCCAGGCCCAGGTGATGGACCTGCTCGCCGACCTCCAGGCCGAGTACCACATGGGTCTGATCCTGATCACCCACGACCTGGGCGTGGTCGCCGACGTCGCCGACAAGATCGCCGTGATGTACGCGGGCCGGATCGTCGAGACCGCGCCCGTCCACGAGCTCTACGCGCGGCCCGCCCACCCGTACACCCGCGGCCTGCTCGACTCGATCCCCCGCCTGGACCAGAAGGGCCAGGAGCTCTACGCGATCAAGGGCCTGCCGCCCAACCTGCTGCGGATCCCGCAGGGGTGCGCCTTCAACCCGCGGTGTCCGCGGGCGCAGGAGATCTGCCGGCAGGAGGTGCCCCGGCTGTTCGACGTGACCGAGGAGGACGGCACGCCGGTGCCCGGGCGGGGCAGCGCCTGCTTCTACTGGAAGGAGACCCTCCATGACGTTTAGCGGAGCCAGTCCGATGGGTGCGGCGGCGGCGCCGCAGGAGGCCGCCTTCGAGCACCGTGTGAACCGGGGGGAGCCGATCCTGGAGGTCCGCGACCTGGTCAAGCACTTCCCGCTGACCAAGGGCATCCTCTTCAAGAAGCAGGTCGGTGCGGTCAAGGCGGTCGACGGGGTCTCCTTCGACCTGATGCAGGGCGAGACGCTGGGCATCGTGGGGGAGTCGGGCTGCGGGAAGTCGACGCTGGCCAAGGTGCTGATGAACCTGGAGCCGGCGACCTCGGGGTCGGTCCGCTACAAGGGCGAGGAGATCTCGCGGCTCAGCGGGGCCGGGCTGAAGGCGGTGCGCCGCAACATCCAGATGGTGTTCCAGGACCCGTACACGTCGCTGAACCCGCGGATGACGGTCGGCGACATCATCGGTGAGCCGTACGAGATCCACCCGGAGGTGGCGCCGAAGGGCGACCGGCGCAAGGCGGTGCAGGACCTGCTGGACGTGGTGGGGCTGAACCCGGAGTACATCAACCGGTACCCGCACCAGTTCTCCGGCGGGCAGCGCCAGCGCATCGGCATCGCCCGCGGCCTGGCCCTCAAGCCCGAGGTGATCATCTGCGACGAACCGGTCTCGGCGCTCGACGTGTCGGTGCAGGCCCAGGTGATCAACCTGCTGGAGCAGCTCCAGGGCGAGTTCAACCTGTCCTACATGTTCATCGCGCACGACCTCTCGATTGTCCGGCACATCTCCGACCGGGTCGGCGTGATGTACCTGGGCCGGGTGGTGGAGATCGGCTCGGACGCGGAGATCTACGAGCACGCCACCCATCCGTACACCCAGGCGCTGCTGTCGGCCGTGCCGGTGCCCGACCCGAGGGCGCGGGAGTCCCGGGACCGGATCGTGCTGACGGGGGACGTGCCCTCGCCGGCCAACCCGCCCTCGGGCTGCCGCTTCCGCACCCGCTGCTGGAAGGCCCAGGAGCGCTGCGCCACCGAGGTGCCGGAGCTGACGGCGCGGGAGTGGCTGCGGGGTCTGGCGTCCCACGACTCGGCCTGTCACTTCGCGGCGGAGCGGGAGGACGAAAGCGGTTGACCCCCCCCGCCGAACGTCCGGCCGACGGCCCGCCCCCAGCCTTGGGGGCGGGCCGTCGCCGTGTCCGGGGGAAGGTCGGAACGGTGGCTCAACGGATCGTCAACTCCTTTTGCGCACAGCGGATTTGATCGTCCGGTATCCGGTGTTCAATCTGTGAAACTCTGTGAACGATATGCGAGAAATTGCGGGAGAATATATCGCCTTGGCAGGGCCATGTAACAGAAAAGAGATGTGCCAGCGATTCCGCCCGGGGGGAGGAGTGATCGATAGTTGCTCCACGCGAAACAGCGAGCGCGCTGTCAACTTGGTGGCGCCGCCGCAGCGTTGACCTTCGGCTGCCTGGAACACCAGGCGGCGAAGGAGCTACTTCGTTCCCCGCCCTGACTCGAGAGGCAGTTGAATGAGGCTCACCAAGGCAATGCGATGGACGGTGGTGGCGGCATCCACCGTCCTGGCTGTGGCCGCCTGCAGCAACAACGGGAGCTCCGGTGACAGTGGCGCCAAGCCGACCCAGGCCAACAACGCGCCCGCCAAGGACGGCGGGACGTTCCGGCTGGGCATTGTCGAGCCGACCGCGATCGACCCGTACAACACCCAGGAGTCCGAGGGCACCCTCGTCACCCAGGCCCTGTTCACCGGTCTGACCAGCGTCGACGCCGACGGCAAGCTCTCCAACGCGCTCGCCGAGAGCCGCACCCCGAACGACGACTGCAGCGCCTGGACGTTCAAGATCAAGGGCGGCACCACCTTCAGCAACGGCGAGCCGGTGGACGCCGAGGCGTTCATCCGCGGCTGGACCCGCGCCGCCGCCAAGGACGCCGCCTCCGACGTCGCGTACCACATGGCGGAGATCGACGGCTTCGAGGCCCTCCAGAGCGGCACCGCCACCACGTTCGCCGGCCTGTCCGCGCCCGACGCCACCACCCTCAACGTCAAACTCGCCATCAAGGACTGCGAGTTCGACCTGCGGACCTTCCACACCGTGTTCAGCCCGGTGACCAAGGACGCCGGCGCGGCCACCAACAAGACCTACAACGACCAGCCGATCGGCAACGGCCCGTTCAAGCTGGACGGCCCCTGGCAGCACAACAGCAAGATCACCCTGGTCCGCAACGACAGCTACGGGCTGACCAAGGCGCACGTCGACCGGGTCGAGATCTCCATCCTCAACTCGGCCAACGCCGACCAGCTGGAGTACCAGGGCTTCCAGGCCGGCCAGTTCGACTGGGCGCGGATGCCCACCGAGCAGCTCGGCGCGGCCAAGGCCGTGTACGAGCCCAAGGGCGAGTTCCTGAACTGGGACGCCAACGGCATGAACTACATCCTGCCGATCACCTTCAACGGCCCGCTGAAGACCAAGGAGGCCCGTGAGGCGGTCTCCTACGCGATCGACCGGGACGCCATCGTCAGCGGCGTCTTCAAGGGCTTCCGCAACAAGGCCACCACCCTCGTCCCGCCGGCGTTCAAGGACGCCTACCAGCCCGGCGTCTGCACCAGCTGCGGCAAGCAGGACAAGGACAAGGCCAAGGAGCTCGCCGCCAAGGCCGGCCTGACCCCCGGCACCAAGCTGTACTTCGGCTACAACACCGGTGGCGGCCACGACGCCTGGGTGCAGGCCGTGGCGCAGCAGCTCAAGGAGGTCCTCGGCCTGGACGTCCAGATCGACGGCATCCCGTTCAAGGAGCTGCTGAAGAAGGAGCAGGGCCCGGACGCCACCGGCCTGTACCGCGCGGCCTGGGGCGCCGACTACCCGACCCCCGGCAACTTCCTGAACCCGCTGCTGTCCACCTCGGCGATCAACGAGGACGCGGCCACCCACAACGTCCAGGGCGACAACCGCGGCCGCTACAGCAACCCGGCGTTCGACGCCCTGCTGGCGAAGGCCACCGGATCCAAGGACCAGGCCGAGCGCAACAAGCTCTACCAGCAGGCCGAGAAGCTGGCGATCGGTGAGGACCTGGCGCTGATCCCGCTGTGGAACCGCACCCAGCAGCGTGTCGCGAACACCGAGAAGTGGGTCAACCTGTCCTACGACTTCAACGAGAACCCGACCCTGTCGAAGGTCTCCCAGAAGTAACCGGCCCTTCGCACCAGGCGCAGCCCGTTCCTCGATCCGTACGGAATCCCACCGCCGTCGGCCCTGCCTCGACCAGGCAGGGCCGGCGGTCCACCGTGCCCGCCCGACCCGGCGGAGCGCAGGGGTGGGCGACGCCTATCTGCCGCAACCACACAGAGAGGCAATTCCATGGGCAGATATCTCCTGCGAAGGCTCGGCCAGATGGTGTTCGTGCTGCTCGGCGCGACGCTGATCCTGTTCGCCTGCCTGTTCGTCATCCCCGGGGACCCGGTCGGATCGCTGGGCGGCAGCGAGCGCGCCCGCGACCCCGCCGTGGTCAAGCAGCTGCGCGAGCAGTACGGGCTCGACAAGCCGCTGATCGTCCAGTACGGCACGTACGTGGGCAAGTTGGTGCAGGGCGACATGGGCGAGGACTACACCCAGCGGCGCCAGGTGTCCGAGATCCTGATGCCCAAGCTGGTCAACACCTCCAAGCTCGCGGTCGCCGCGATGGCCATCGACGTGCTGCTGGGCGCGGCCGTCGGAACGCTCGCGGCGCTCAAGCGGTACTCGTTCCTGGACACCGTGGTCACGCTGATCACCACGCTGCTGGTCGGGTTCCCGACCTTCGTGATCGGCATGCTGATGCTCAACCTCTTCGCCGTGCAGCTCAAGTGGGTGCCGGTGATCGGTGATCCGAGCGATCCCGTCCAGCTGATCCTGCCCTCCGTGACGCTGGCCATCATCGACGCGGCGCTGGTCGCCCGGCTGATGCGCGGCACCATGCTGGAGGTCCTGCGGGCCGACTACGTGAAGACGGCGATCGCCAAGGGCGTCCCCAAGCGGCAGGTGCTGCTCAAGCACGTGATGCGCAACTCGGTGATCCCGGTGGTCACGTACATCGGCATCTCGTTCGGCGGCCTGATGGGCGGCGCGATCATCACCGAGACCATCTTCAACTGGGACGGCGTCGGCATGGCGATGTCCACCGCGATCCAGCAGCAGAACAACCCGATCGTGGTGGCGGTGGCCACCTGGACGGTGGCCATCTTCGTGCTGCTCAACCTGCTGGTGGACCTGCTGTACGCGATGCTCGACCCCCGCATCCGGCTGAGCTGAGGGCGCCAAGATGACTGACGAGACAACGACCGCGCAGCTGCCGAAGGACGTTCCCGCGCAGCGCGGACCCACCGAGGGCGCCGAGCCGGCCGTCAAGGTGGTCAAGGAGTGGCAGGAGATCTGGCACCGCTTCGCCGCCAACCGGCTCGCCCTGGTCGGGCTGGTGCTGGTGGTGGGCCTGCTGGTCACCGCGGCCTTCGCGCCGTGGATCGCACCGTACGACCCGCTCAAGCAGAATCTGATGAACACCCTCCAACAGCCCACCGCCGACCACCTGTTCGGCACCGACATCCTCGGCCGCGACCAGCTGTCCCGGGTCATCTACGGGGCCCGGATCGCGGTCTTCGTGGGCCTGGTGTCGATCATCCTGACCCTGCTGATCGGCATTGTGCTGGGCGCGATCGCCGGGTACTTCGGCCGGTTCTACGACACGCTGGTGATGCGCACCGCGGACGTCTTCTTCGCCTTCCCGCTGCTGATCGGTTCGATCATCATCATCACGGTCACCGGGCGCGGTGTCTGGCCGGTGGTGCTCTCGCTGGCGATCTTCGGCTGGGCCACCGTCGCGCGCCTGCTGCGCAGTTCGGTGCTGTCCGCGCGGGAGATGGACTACGTGCACGCGGCCCGCGCGCTCGGTGCCGGGCACCTGCGGGTGATCATGCGGCACATCCTGCCCAACTCGATCGCACCGGTGATCATCTTCGGCACCTTCAACGTCGGGCTCGCGGTGGTCGCCGAGGCCGCGCTGTCCTACCTGGGCGTGGGGGTCAGCCCCGAGGTCCCCGAGTGGGGCAACATGCTCGCCTCCGGCCGGGGCTTCATCGGTGTGTACGACTACATGTGGACCCTGCCCTCGCTCGCCGTGGTGCTCACCTCGCTGGGCTTCATCTTCGTCGGCGACGGGGTCCGCGACGCACTCGACCCGAAGCTGCGGTGAGCGACATGACGAGCACGGACGCGACGCGGAGCGGGAGCGGCAAAGCGATGGACGAGGCAGTACAGGACGGCCCGGCCGTGGAACTGCGGCAGGACGGCGCCGAGCCGGCCCTGCTCCAGGTCGACGACCTGCAGGTCGAGTTCGTGACCCGGGACGGCATCGCCCGGGCGGTAAACGGCGTCAGCTACAGCGTGGGCGCCGGTGAGACCCTGGCGGTGCTGGGCGAGTCCGGTTCGGGCAAGTCGGTGACCGCGCAGGCGATCATGGGCATCCTGGACACCCCGCCGGGCCGGATCAGCGGCGGCCGGGTGCTCTACAAGGGCGAGGACCTGCTCACCATGCCGGAGGAGCGGCGCCGCTCGATCCGCGGCCGGAAGATCGCGATGATCTTCCAGGACGCGCTGTCGGCGCTCAACCCGGTCTTCTCGGTGGGCTGGCAGCTCGGCGAGGTCTTCCGGGTGCACGAGGGGATGTCCAAGAAGGACTCCCTGGCCAAGGCCGTGGAACTGATGGACCGGGTGCGCATCCCGGCCGCCCGGCAGCGGGTGACCGACTACCCGCACCAGTTCTCCGGCGGCATGCGCCAGCGCATCATGATCGCGATGGCGCTGGCCCTGGAGCCGGACCTGATCATCGCGGACGAGCCCACCACCGCGCTGGACGTCACCGTCCAGGCCCAGGTGATGGACCTGCTGGCGGAGCTCCAGGCCGAGTACCGGATGGGTCTGATCCTGATCACCCACGACCTCGGCGTGGTCGCCGACGTCGCGGACAAGATCGCCGTGATGTACGCGGGCCGGATCGTCGAGACGGCGCCCGTCCACGAGCTCTACGGCAACCCGGCGCACCCCTACACCAAGGGCCTGCTCCGCTCGATCCCGCGGCTGGACCAGAAGGGCCAGGACCTCTACGCCATCAAGGGCCTGCCGCCGAGCCTGCTGCACCTGCCGACGGGCTGCTCCTTCAACCCGCGCTGCGACGCCGCCACCGACCTGTGCCGGAGCGACCGGCCGCTGCTGCAGCCCGTACTGGACGAGGACGGCGGCGAGCTCGTGGGCCGTCGCAGCGCCTGCCACTTCTGGAAGGAGACCCTCCGTGGCTGAGCCCATCCTGGAGGTCCGGAACCTGGTCAAGCACTTCCCGCTGACCCAGGGGATCCTCTTCAAGCGGAAGATCGGCGCGGTGCAGGCGGTCGACGGCGTGACCCTCACCCTGCACAAGGGCGAGACGCTGGGCATCGTCGGCGAGTCCGGCTGCGGCAAGTCGACGCTGGCCAAGGTCCTGATGAACCTGGAGCGGGCCACCTCCGGCGAGGTGCTGTTCAAGGGCGAGGACATCAGCCGGCTGAGCGGCCGGGCGCTGCGGGCCGTGCGCCGCAACATCCAGATGGTGTTCCAGGACCCGTACACCTCGCTGAACCCGCGGATGACGGTCGGCGACATCATCGGCGAGCCGTACGAGATCCACCCGGAGGTGGCGCCCAAGGGCGACCGCCGCAAGGCCGTCCAGGACCTGCTGGACGTGGTGGGCCTGAACCCGGAGTACATCAACCGGTACCCGCACCAGTTCTCCGGCGGGCAGCGCCAGCGCATCGGCATCGCCCGCGGCCTGGCCCTCAAGCCCGAGATCATCATCTGCGACGAGCCGGTCTCCGCGCTCGACGTGTCGGTGCAGGCCCAGGTGATCAACCTGCTGGACCAGCTGCAGAGCGAGTTCGACCTGTCCTACATGTTCATCGCGCACGACCTCTCGATCGTCCGGCACATCTCCGACCGGGTCGGCGTGATGTACCTGGGCAAGATGGTCGAGATCGGCACCGAGGAACAGATCTACGAGCACGCCACCCACCCGTACACCCAGGCGCTGCTGTCCGCGGTGCCGGTGCCGGACCCGACCGGCCGCGAGTCCCGGGACCGGATCGTCCTGGTGGGCGACGTGCCCTCGCCGGCCAACCCGCCGTCGGGCTGCCGCTTCCGCACCCGCTGCTGGAAGGCCGAGGAGCGCTGCTCGACGGAGCTGCCGCTGCTCGCCGTCCCGCAGGTGCTGAGCGGCCCGGCCGCGCACGACTCGGCCTGCCACTTCGCCGAGGTGCGGCAGCCGACGGCGGCCTGAGGGCCCGTCCGAGGGCCGTACGGGACGCGGGTGGGGGCGGGCCCCGGGGACTTCCCCGGAGCCCGCCCTTCGGCGTGCGGGGGCGTTCCGCAGGGCCTGCGGCAGGGCCCGCGGGGCGTGAGTGCCGCAACGGCGAACGGGGCGGGCCCCGGGGAGGTCTCCCCGGGGCCCGCCCCGTCACGTACCGATCGGTGGATCAGTGCCGAGCAGGTGTCACTTGGTGAAGCCGATGTTCTCGTAGATGTAGTCCGAGAGGCCCGGGGCGCCGAGGTTGGCGACCGTCTTCTTCACACCGAAGATCGCGGGGCGCTGGTACAGGGTGACCAGGGCGGCGACCTTCCAGGCCTCCGCGTCGGCCTTGTTGATCGCGACGGTGGCGGCGTCGGTGGTCTGGGCCTTGCCGGCGTCCTCCATCGCCTTGTCCAGCTCGGGGCTGCCGACCTGGCTGTAGTTGGAGGCGCCGTCGCTCTTGAAGTTACCGGTCGAGGAGCTGGCCGGGAACGGGGTGCCGATGAGCGAGAAGGCGGTCATGTCGAAGTCGAACTTGTAGATGTACTTGTCGAAGAACTCGTTCGACGGGGCGGTGAAGATGGTCACCTTGATGCCGACCTGCTGCAGCATCTGGGTGAGCATCGAGCCCTCGTTGGTGGCCACGGTCACGCCCGCCGGGATGACGAACTTGAGCGCGAGCTCCTTGCCGTCCTTCTTGCGGACGTCGCCGTCGAGCTTCCAGCCGGCCTCGTCGAGCATCTTCTTGGCGGCCTCGGGCTCGAACTTGCTGAGGCCGTCCGAGTTGTCCTTGTAGCCGTTCTGGTTCGGCACCAGGAAGTGGTTGTTCATCGCGGCGGCCGGCCAGCCGAGGCCGTTCAGGTCCGACTTGGCGATGGTCTCGCGGTCGATCGCCTTGAAGATGGCCTGACGGACCTTCGGGTCGGTCAGCATCGGGCTCTTGCCGTTGAGCATGAAGTGGCGGAAGTTCGGGCCGCCGGCCTCACGGACCTCGCCGTCCGGGGTCGCCTGGATCTGCTTGAAGCCGGAGGCGTCCGGGCCGTTGTTGTAGAAGTCGATCTCACCGTTCTGGAACGCCTGCGGCATGGTGTTGGTGTCCATGGCCTTGTAGACGATCTTGTCCAGCATCGGCTTCTGACCCCACCAGTTGGGGTCGGCCACCACGGTGACGGTCTTCGCGGTCTGGTCGATCTTGTCCAGCTTGAACGGACCGGCGGTGACCGGGATCTTGTCCGCGTAGGCGGTGTTGAACAGCTCCGGGGTGGCGACCAGGCTGGCCGGGAAGAGCGGCGCGTTGGCGGCGTTGTTGAACAGCGCCTGCCACTCGGAGAACGGCGCCTTGAAGGTCATGATCGCCTGGTAGTCGTCAGCACCCTTGACGACGCTCTCGACCTGGTCGAAACCGGTGGTCGAGGTGGCCTTGAAGTCGGCGTTGGTGCCGTTCTGGGCCTTCCAGTTGGCCTCGATGTCCTTCCAGGTGATCGGGGCGCCGTCGGACCACTTCGCCTTCGGGTTGAGGGTCCAGGTGACGACCTGCTTGCCGTCCTTGGTCTCCGCCTTGGCGTCGAGCAGGTAGTCCTTGTTGACGGTCTGGACGCCACCGGCGTCGGAGCGCCAGAAGGTCGGCATGAGCGCCTTCATGACGTCCGTGGTGGAGACCTCGTTGCCGTCGGCCTCCAGCGGGCTCCACTGCGAGGAGAGCTGGTCGATCGCCCAGTTGAGGGTGCCGCCCTGCTTCAGGTCCGCGCGGTCCTTCTCGTTGATGGCCCGCTGGGTCATCTTCGGGGCCTCGGACTTGGCGGGAGCGGCGTCCCCGCCACCCGACTTGCTGCTGGAGCAGGCCGTGAGGGAGAGCGAGGCGGCGGCGATGGTGGCGACCAGCGCGACCGGGATCCGGGTGTGCTTCAAGGGAATTCCCCCAGTGGTAACGGAACGGGTGAGTAAAGCCCAGCGGGACCGCCGGAGCGGAGGGTGCTGGAGGGTTGGCAATGCGGCCGTGCGGGTGGGGCGGGAAGCGCCGGTCAAGCGGCGCGGCTCGTGGGGGTCAGATCACTTCGAGGGCGGCCGCGAAGTGGCAGGCGGCCACGTGGTCGGCGGCCAGGCTGCTGTTCGCGGGGTCCTCGTCGCGGCAGCGCTGCTGCTCGCCCTCGGAGAGGGTCAGGTACTTCGGGCAGCGATTGCGGAACCGGCATCCGCTCGGCACGTTGGCCGGGCTGGGCAGGTCACCGGTGAGCAGGATCCTGGTCCGCTCGCGCTCCCGGCGCGGATCCGGGAGCGGCACGGCGGACAGCAGGGCCTGGGTGTACGGGTGGGACGGCGCGTCGAAGATCGACTCGGAGTCGCCGAGCTCGACGATCCGGCCCAGGTACATCACGGCGATCCGGTCCGCGATGTGCCGGACCACCGAGAGGTCGTGGGCGACGAACAGGTAGCTCAGGCCCAGCTTGACCTTCAGCTCGTCGAGCAGGTTGAGCACACCGGCCTGGATGGAGACGTCCAGCGCGGAGACCGGCTCGTCCAGGATGACCAGCTTGGGCTCCAGGGCGAGCGCGCGGGCGATCGAGATGCGCTGGCGCTGGCCGCCGGAGAACTCCTGCGGGTAGCGGTCGGCGTGGTCGGGGTTGAGTCCGACCATCTCCAGCAGCTCGGGCACCCGGGCGGCGATCCGCTCCTTGTCCCAGCCGTGCGTCTTCAGCGGCTCGGCCAGGATGTCACCGATCGGCATCCGGGCGTCCAGGGCCGCCATCGGGTCCTGGAAGACGATCTGCATGTCCCGGCGCAGCGCCTTGCGGTCGGCCCGGCCGAGGCCGCGCACGTCCTTGCCGAACACCGTGACGGTGCCGGCCTGGCCGCTGGGCAGGTCCAGGATCTCCAGCAGGGTGGTGGTCTTGCCGCAGCCGGACTCGCCGACCAGGCCGAGCGTCTCGCCCTCGCGGATGTCCAGCGTGATGCCGTCCACCGCCTTGACCACGCCCACCTTGCGCTTGATCACGGCGCCCTGGGTGAGCGGGAAGTGCTTGGTCAGGCCGTCGAGTTCGAGGACCGTCTTGCGCTGCTCGCGCGGCAGGCTCTCGACGGCGGTGGTCTGCGGGATCTCGGGCACCGGGTAGATGGTGGCAGGGTCCAGCGAGCCGGCCAGCTCGTGGCTGCGGTGGCAGGCGGTCGGGTGGGTGTTGCCCTCCTTGACCGAGAGCACCGGCTCCACCTCGCGGCAGCGGTCGATCGCGATCGGGCAGCGGGCGGCGAAGGGGCAGCCCTGCGGCAGCGCCACCATCGACGGCGGGGTGCCCTCGATCGGGGTGAGCGCCTTGCGCTCGGTGTTGTCCAGGCGGGGGATCGAGCCCAGCAGGCCGATGGTGTACGGCATCCGCGGGGCGTAGTACACCTCGTCGACCGCGCCGGACTCGACCGGCTTGCCGGCGTACATCACCTGGACGCGGTCGGCGAAGCCGGCGATCACGCCGAGGTCGTGGGTGATCATCACGATGGCCGCGCCGGTGACGTCCTGAGCCTTCTTCAGGACCTCCAGCACCTGCGCCTGGATGGTGACGTCCAGGGCGGTGGTCGGCTCGTCGGCGATGATCACCTTGGGGTCGTTGGCGATCGTCATGGCGATCATCGCGCGCTGGCGCATGCCGCCGGAGAACTCGTGCGGGAAGTTGTCCACCCGGCGCCTGGGGTCCGGGATGCCGACCACGTCGAGCAGTTCGATCGCCCGGGTGCGGGCCTGCTCCTTGGTCATGTCCTGGTGGATCCGCAGCGCCTCGACGATCTGGGTGCCGATCGAGTAGACGGGGGTGAGCGCGGACAGCGGGTCCTGGAAGACCATGCCGATGTCCTTGCCGCGGATCTTCGACAGCTCGTTGTCGGAGAGGCCGAGCAGCTCGCGGCCGTTCAGCTTGATCGAGCCGGACACCTCGGCGCTGTCGGGCAGCAGGCCGAGCACGGCCATCGAGGAGACCGACTTGCCGGAGCCGGACTCGCCGACGATGCCGAGCACCTCGCCCGGGCGGACGGCGTACGAGACGCCGCGCACCGCGCGCACCTCGCCGGCCTCGCTGGGGAAGGAGACCTGGAGGTCCGTCACTTCGAGAACGGGCTGAGACTTGTCCAGCCGGGTGTCGGTCACCGGTCGGAGTCCTTCCTTGGTACGGGGGGTGCTGGCCGGGTGCTGGGAGGGGACGTCCGCGGCCGTCATGAGCCGCTCAGCACGTCGATGGCCTTGTTCGGCTCCGGGTCGACCCTGTTGGTCATGAGCTGGTTGAGCACCTTGGTGCGCTTGCCCTTGGACTTGGCACCCGAGGAGTTCGGGTCGAAGGCGTCGCGCAGGCCGTCGCCGATGAAGGAGACCGCGATGCCGATCAGCACCAGGCAGCCGGCCGGGAAGTAGAACAGCCACTGGAAGGTCGGCGCGTTGGTGGTGTTCTCGGCGATGATCGTGCCGAGCGAGACGTCCGGGGCCTGGACGCCGAAGCCGAAGAAGGACAGGCCGCTCTCGCCGATGACCGCCGCGCCGATCTGGATCACGGTGTCGATGATCAGCAGCGAGGCCATGTTCGGCAGGATGTGCCGGAAGATGATGACCGGGCCGGGCACGCCCATGTACTTGGCGGCCTTGACGAACTCGCGGTCCTTGAGCGTCATCGTCATGCTGCGGACCACCCGGGCGGTGATCATCCAGCTGAAGGCCGCCAGCAGGACGACGAAGATCAGCCAGCTGGTGTTGCGGAACAGCGGGGAGAGCACCGCGATGATCAGGAAGCTCGGCAGCACCAGGAGCAGGTCGACGCCCCAGGTGAGGGTCTTGTCCATCCAGCTGCCGTAGTAGGCGGCGAAGGCGCCCACGACGGCGGCGACCAGGGTGCTGATGACACCGACCAGCAGGCCGATCACCAGGGACTTCTGCAGGCCGCGCATGGTCAGCGCGAACAGGTCCTGGCCGCCCTGGTTGGTGCCCCACCAGTGCTCCGCGCTGGGCGGCTGGGTGAAGGCCATGTAGTCGTGGAACTTGTAGTCGTACTTGGTGAACATCGGGCCGACGTAGGCGGCGAGGAACAGCAGGACGATGATGCCGACGCCGACCAGCGCGAGCCGGTTGCGGGTGAAGCGGCGCAGGGTCAGCCGGCCGCGGCTGGTCCGCTTGGCGGCGGGCTTGACGGGCTCGGTGGTCTTGGGGGCCGGGCTCTGCGGCGGGACGCCGGCCGTGGCGGTGGCCAGGGCGGTGACCGCTTCGCCGCCGGCGGCGGAGGTGTTCGACGGGGCGGGCTGGTTGGCGCTCATGTGCTCTCTCCTCTACGGGTGATCGGTGCTCGGTCGGGTGGACGGTGCGTCAGCGCACCCGAACCCGAGGATCGAGCGCCGCGTAGAGCAGGTCGGACAGCAGACCCGCGACCAGGACCAGGACCGCGGTGAACAGGGCGACCGCGGCGGTCGAGTTCACGTCGTTGCGGGTGATCGAGTTGATCAGGAGCTCGCCCATGCCGTGCCAGCCGAAGGTCTTCTCGGTGAAGGTGGCCCCGACGAACAGCAGCACGATGTTGAAGACCAGCAGCGGGACGACCGGCAGGATCGCGGTCCGCAGACCGTGCTTGACCAGTGCCGCGCGCCGCTTCAGGCCCTTGGCCCGGGCCGTCCGCAGGAAGTCGCTGCCGAGCACGTCGAGCATCGTGCTGCGCTGGTAGCGGCTGTAGAGGGCGATCTGAATGAGGATCAGGGTCAGGCCGGGAAGCAGCATGTGCTCGGCCCGGTTGCCCAGCGCGGCGAAGTCCCAGCGCCCGGCGAACTCCGGGTCGGTCTCGCCGGTGAAGTGGATGGTGCCCGCGCCCAGGAACTTCATGGTCAGCAGCTTGAGGAAGAGGCCGAGCACGAAGGTCGGCATCGCCAGGATGAAGAACGAGGCCAGGGTCGACGCCCGGTCGAAGAACTTGTACTGCTTGATCGCGCCGATCGTGCCGAGCGCGACGCCGCCGACCGAGCCGATCAGGGTCGCCAGCAGCAGCAGCCGGGTGGAGACGCCGATCCGGCGGCCCACCTCGTCGTTGACCGGCGAGCCGTCGATCGACTTGCCCAGGTCACCGTGGACGACGCCGTTCGCCCACGTGCCGAAGCGGCTGACGATCGGGGTGTCCGGGTTCATGTTGACGTCGTCGAGCGTCTTGCTGATGGTGCTCTTCGCCAACGGAGGGTTGCGGCCCTCGTAGTTCGCCTGCGGGTGCAGGCTGAGGCCGGCGATGAAATAGGAGAGAGATGCAGCAAGCGTGACCAGAATCAGATAATTGGCCAGCTTGCGCAGCATATAGCGACCCAAGGTGGTTCTCTCCCTCGTGCGGACCCGCGCTCACCGACGGAACAAGGCCCCGTCTGCGCGATCCGTGAGGATGGCGGCCGCTGCACAGAGTGCCTTGGGGCGTCTCGAATGTCGGACGTTTGGTCAGAAAGTCGGTCGCCGCTGTGGAACGGCTCGCTGCCACATCTTGCTGACCTGGTGAAGACTTGTCGACTGGCGTCGGATCAAAGATTGGTAACGCCGGATCCAATCCTTGAGGCAGGGACCGGTTTTGACCATGGGTTCTTCGGCATGACCCGCAGGCCACAAGGGGTTTTCCAGGTCCACACCGCCCCGGAACGCACGGTTCCGCTGGCGTGCGAACCTTGGGCCCGTATGTCCGGTTATATACCGCCAATGGCGAGGATTCGCCAGCAAATGACCCCTGGTGGGCGGCTTGATTGACGGTTGAACGGCGCCCGTCGCCGGAACGCGTGAACATGGCCTGAATTCATGCCTCCATGTCCGATAACCGGACGCTCCCGGCCGGACACCGTGGCACCGGATGCGCGAAGGCCGGGACCGGCTGCTCCCGGTCCCGGCCTCGCAGGCGGTCTGACAGTTTGTCAGACGTTGAACTTGAAGGTGCGGTCCTTGCCGGTTTTCTCGAAACCCCCGGCAATGGCGTCCGCGACGTCCTGCGCGGTGATGGTCACCAGGGCGCCGTTCTTGCGAATCTTGCTGTTGCCGAGCGTGCTGCTCATCGCGGCGTTCAGCTTGTCCAGGTCCCATTTGGGCACGATCTTGCCGGATTCGTCCGCCGCCAGCGTCAGCGTCTTCGCCGCCGTCGCCTTGCCGAACTCGAACTTCCGCGCCCCGACCGTGACGGTGACCGACCCCGCGGCCACCTGCTTGCCGAGGCCGTCGGCGGCCGCCTGAAGGGCGTCCTGGCCGATCCTGGGCTGAGCGTTCGTCAACTCCAGTGCCACCTCGCCGTCCGGACGCCCGGCGGCCCGGTTGCGGAAGGCCTGCTCCACCTGGTCCACCGCCCCGGCCGCGTTCAGGGTCTGCCCGGCCTTGCCCGGCACCACCTCGGGCTGCCCGGCGTCGGTGAACCGGACGAAGCCCTCCTGCAGCCCCTGCCCGGACCTGGAGGCGAGGGCGTCGAGGGCGGCCTTGAGCTTGGCCCGGTCGACCTTCACCTCCGGCGCGACGGCCTTGCTGCCGCCGGCCAGCGAGCCGATCACCTCGACCGGGTTGTAACTGTGCCTGGTGAGGGCGTCCACCGTGGCGGTGCTGTCGAAGCTCAGCCCGGAGCTGGCCGGGTCGAGCTCGACGGCCTGGCCGCCGACCTTCAGCTGCACCGGCCGCTGCGCGGTGGACCCGAGCGCCGCGTCCAGGGCGCTGACCGCCTGGTCGCGGGTGTCGCCGCCGATGTCGGTGCCGAGCACCGTGGTGCCCTCGGGAATGTCCGACTGGTTCATCATCAGCCCGGTGCCGTACGCCGCGGCGCCGGCGAACAGCAGCCCGCCCACCGCGTACACGACCAGCTTGGAGCCGCGGCCGCGGGACTTGGCGGCCTTCGCCGGGGCGGCCTGCGGGCGGTCCGTCTCGGGCTTCGGGTCGGTCTTCGGGTCGGCCGGCACCGGGGCGGTGCCCTGGGCCGCGTTCTGGCCCGGCCCCTGGGGGCCCGCCGGACCCGCGCCCGGAGGCGTCACGGCCCGTGGCGAGCCCGGGAACGGCTTCGCCGGCTCGTAGGGCACGTCGGCGAAGCGGCCGTTCGGCGGCTGCCCCTCGCCGGGCCGGCCGGCCGCCGGCCGTCCCCCCTGCTGGGGACGGTGCGGCGCCGAGAACGGGTCGGCCGGAGCGGCCGGCCCGAACGGGTCCGCCGGAGCGACCGGTGCGAACGGGTCGGCCGGCCCGAACGGATCGGCCGGGGCCGCCGGACGGGCGGCGCCGTACATGCCGTTGGCGGGCAGGCCGGATATGCCCACGGGCGGCGCGTCGTCACGGATCGGCTCGAAGCCGCCGATCTGGGTGTCCTCGGGCTCCTCGGCCGCCGCCGGGCGGCGCGGGCCGCCGTGGCCGTGGCCGGGCGGATGGCCGAACGGGTCGCCCTGCGGCCCGCGGGCGGGTGCCTGCGGTGCGGGCGACGGTGCCGGAGCGGTCGCGAACGGGTCGTTGCCGTAGGGGTCGGTGCCGAACGGCGCGGCGGGCGCCGGGCCCGAGCCGAACGGGTCCTCGGGCGCCGGGCCCGGCTGCGCCGCCGCGAACGGCGAGGCCGGAGCACCGGTCGGCCGGGGAGCTGGCGCGGGGGCCGGCGCCTGGCGCGGGCCGGGCTGGGACACGGTCTGGGCCGGGGCACCCGCGCCGGCCGCGACCGGGGCGGCGCTCTCCTGACGGCCCTTCTGGCGCGGCTTGAACCACTCGCCGGTCGACTCCGACTCGCTGGCGGGGGCGGCGGGGGCGGGGGCCGCCGCGGCGGCGGCACCGGGCCGGCGGCCGTCCTGCCACTCCGGCGGCAGGTTCGGCGCGGCGGCGGTCCGTGCGCCCGCGTCCATCACCCCGAGGACCGGGGAGGCGGCGCTGTCCGAGCGATGCCGGGGGCCCGGCGGCTGGCCCGGTCCGCCCGCGGGCGGCTCGGCGGGCGCGCCCTCGTTCTTCACGGGCGAGCGCACCACCACGGGCGGGATCGGCCGGGACCCGGGGATGTTGATCCGGATCCGGGTGGTCAGCGTGGTCTCGGTCTTGGGGAGGTCGCCGTCCGGCTCCTCGGGCGCCGCGGCGGGCTGCCCGGCCGGGCGGAATTGGTCGGCACCGAAGCCGCCGGGCACACCCGTGCCGTACGGCGGGGTGCCGGACGGGTAGGCGTCCGGGCCCTCCCCCCGCCGCCGGCCGGGGGTGCCCCCCTGCCGGGGCTGCGGGTTCGCGCTGTCAGGTTCGCGGCTGCTCAATGCTGCTCTGCTCCGGGTTCGCGCTCGCGCCTGGGGCGCCGACCGCGGGTTGTGGGGTGTCCGCCCTGCCCAACGGCGACTGCCGCCGCGCGAGGGAGCGGAGCGACCCCTCCGACACCAGCTTGTTCACGTGTTGGCTGTTGCGGTGGCGCTCGGCCACCGCGGGAGTGAGGTCGAAGGTACCTTCCCGCCCTGCTCCCGAGGCCGCCGGGGCCGACTGCTGCGGCACCACCTTACTGGGAAGCGGTGCCGGGCGACCGGGATCGGATAGAACCCGATACGTCCGAATCCTCCGGTATGAGACTACGGGCGGGGCCGGCTGACTGCCCGTTGCCGATCGGGCGGCGGAGCCAGGAAGCCGATGCCCGAACGGGTCGGCAGGGTCGCGCAGGCCACACCGCCCACCGACCCGAGGAACAGGTAGAGGTAGGAGGTCACCGCGGTGGAGAGCACCAGGTCCCCCTCCGGCCGCGGGGTCATCAGCACCAGCAGCACCGCGAACCATCCGGCCAGCGGGACGCCCGCGCCGAGCTTCGTCCCGGTCAGCCGCAGTCCGCCGTAGAACACCGCGAACGTACCGGCCAGCGCCAGCAGCAGACCGCCGGGAGCCCACAATTCCTGCACAAAGGCTCCGCACAGGGAGGCCAGCCCGCCCAGCACGAACAGCACCACGTAGCCGGTCACCCGGGCGCCGCGCGACGGCAGCGGCTCCGCCAGCCGCTCCGCCCGGCTGCCCAGCAGACTCCGCACCAGACGCCTGATCACCGCTGCTCCTCCAGGTCGAGGCCGGCGAACAGGTCGGTCTCCGGCTGCTCCGGGCCGGCCTTGCCGTGGACCAGCTGGTAGTACTCGGTCGCCACCAGCGGCTGCCCGAGGTCGTTGCTGAGGGCGAAGAACCGGCCGGCGACGGTGATCTGGGTCTCGTGCGCCCGCATCGCGGCGGCCTTCGCGCCCGCGTACGCCGTCCCGTCCAGCACCGTGGTGACCACCTCGTCGTCCACCACGCCGGGGACGTCGCCGGACTGCGCGACGCCGGGGAAGCCCCCCTCGGCGGCGGCCTCCCGCAGTCCCCGCTCGATCACCGAGCGCGGCATCCGGGCGTAGTAGACCTTCGCGATCCGCCAGGCCGGGCCGAGCTCCGCACGGAACCCGGGGTCGGCCGCCAGCTCGTACGCGCGCAGCGCTACCCGGTGCGCCTGGATGTGGTCCGGGTGCCCGTAGCCGCCGTTCTCGTCGTAGGTCACCAGCACCTGCGGCCGTACCTCGCGGACCACCGCCACCAGGTGGGCCGCCGCCTCGTCGACCCCGGCCCGCCAGAAGCAGCCGGGCACGTCGTTGTCGGGCACCCCCATCATCCCGGAGTCGCGGTAGCGGCCCGGGCCGCCCAGGAAGCGGAAGTCGGCGACGCCGAGCTCGCACATCGCGGCGGCCAGCTCGCCGATCCGGTGTTCGCCGAGGGTGCCGTCCCGATCGGCCGTCAGGTGCGCCAGGCCGGGCGGGATGACCTCGCCGCCCTCGCCGAGGGTGCAGGTCACCAGCGTGACCCGGGCACCCTCGGCGGCGTAGCGCGCCATGGTGGCGCCCGAGACGATCGACTCGTCGTCCGGATGGGCGTGCACCAGGAGCAGGCGTCGGGGCGGCTGGTGGTCGGCAGCGGTCATGACCGGCAGCCTACCGAGCGGGACGGGGTCAGAGTTTCAGGCCATTGATCATCCCTGCGACGTTGCTGGTCACCTGCTGGATCGACGGCGCGATCGAGCTGGACGCGAGGTAGAAGCCGAGCAGTGCGCAGATGATCGCGTGCGGCAGCTTGAGGCCGGATCTGCGGATCAGCAGCACCACGACGACCAGCATCAGGACAGCGGCGGAGATGGACAAAGCCATGACGGCTCACACCCCTTCTCGGGTGTGCCGCCCTCGGGAGGGGCGGCGGTCGGACCTGCGGGGACGTGCGGTCGACGGGGCCGGGGGGAACAGGACGGTCCGGCTCCGCATCGATGGGACAACTCATACCCGATCGGTGACCGGAGCATCACGTTCCGTCAGTCGCCCGCGCGCGGCGCCACCGGTCCGGGACGGCGCCGGGCCCGGTGGCGGCAGGGGGCCGGGGGCCCGTACGGCCCGATCCCGCGGGCTGCTCCGAACGAGTGATCAACGGCACCCCACCGCATAGGGTCTGGTGCCATGACCACCGACAACTCCGCGGACACCTTCCCCCGGCAGTACGCGCGCACCCTGCGCTTCACCGTCGGAGCGCCCCGTTCCTTCACCGTCGCACCCGACGGCTCCCGGGTCGCCTTCCTCCGTTCCGGCCCCGGCTCCGGCCGGGCCAACCTGCTCTGGACGGTGGACACCACCACCGGGGAGGAGCGGATCGCCGCCGACCCGGCCGTCCTGCTCGACGGCGGCGAGGAGCACCTCTCGGCGGCCGAGAAGGCACGCCGCGAGCGCAGCCGCGAGGGCTCGGCCGGCATCGTCGGATACGCCCTGGACGGTTCGGCGAAGCTCGCCGCGTTCGCCCTCTCCGGACGGCTCTTCGCGGCCGACCTCGACGCCGGGACCGCCCGCGAACTGCCCGCCGCCGGCCCGCTGGTCGACCCCCGGCCGTCGCCGGACGGCGCGTACGTCGCCTACGCCACCACCGCCGGCGAGCTGCGGGTCACCCGCACCGACGGCAGCGGCGACGCGGCCCTGGCCGCACCGGAGCGGGCCGGCGTGACCTGGGGGCAGGCCGAGTTCATCGCCCAGGAGGAGATGGACCGCGACCGCGGCTTCTGGTGGTCGCCCACCGGCGACCGGCTGATCGTCGCCCGGGCCGACGACGCCCCGGTGCGGCGCTGGTGGATCGCCGACCCGGCCAACCCGGCCAGCGTCCCCGCCGAGATCGCCTACCCGGCGGCCGGCACCCCCAACGCCGAGGTCGGCCTCTGGCTGATCGACCTGGCCGGCGGGCGCACCGAGGTCGACTGGGACCGCGAGGCCTTCCCCTACCTGGCCCGGGTGCACTGGTCGGCCGGCGGCCCGCCGCTGCTCCTGGTCCAGTCCCGCGACCAGCGCAGCCAGCAGATCCGCACGGTGGACCCGGCCACCGGCGCCACCGAGCTGCTGCTGGCCGAGCGGGACGACGTCTGGCACGACCTCTTCCCCGGGGTGCCCGCCTGGACCCCGGACGGGCGGCTGGTCCGGATCAGCGACGAGGGTGGCGTCCGGGCGCTGGTGGTCGGCGACCGCACGGTCACCGACGCCGCGCTGCACGTCCGCTCGGTCGTCGCGGTCACCGGGGACGCCGTGCTGTTCAGCGCCTCCGCCGGGGACACCGACCGGGAGCTGCCGCCGGGCTGGCAGGGCCTGTTCCGGGCCGACGCGGACGGCGTCCGGCCGTTCGCGCCGGGCGGCGACGGCGCGGCCTCGGCCGTCCACGCGGGCGGGGTCACGGTGCTCGCCACCAGCTCGACCGAGCGGCCCGGCACCACCGTCCGGGTGCTGCGCGGCGACGAGGTGCTCGCCACCGTCGCCTCGTACGCGGAGACCCCGCTGCTCACCGCCCGCCCGCTGTTCCGGTTCGCCGGCGAGCGGCGGATCCCGTCCGCGGTCTTCCTGCCCACCGGGTACGACGCCGGCCGGGACGGCCCGCTGCCCGTCCTGATGGACCCGTACGGCGGGCCTCACGGCCAGCGGGTGGTCCGGGCGCACAACCCGCACCTCACCTCGCAGTGGTTCGCCGACCAGGGCTTCGCCGTGGTGGTGGCGGACGGGCGCGGCACCCCCGGGCGCAGCCCCGGCTGGGAGAAGTCGATCGCCTTCGACGTCGCCGCGGTCACCCTCGACGACCAGGTCGAGGCCCTCCGCGCGCTGGCCGAGGAGTTCCCGCTGGACCTCGGCCGGGTGGCGATCCGCGGCTGGTCGTACGGCGGTTACCTGGCCGCGCTCGCGGTGCTGCGCCGCCCCGACGTGTTCCACGCGGCCGTGTCCGGCGCGCCGGTGACGGACTGGCAGCTCTACGACACCCACTACACCGAGCGCTACCTCGGCCACCCCGAGGAGCGGCCGGAGGTGTACCGGGCCAACTCGCTGATCGAGGACGCGCCGAAGCTGGAGCGGCCGCTGATGATCGTCCACGGGCTGGCCGACGACAACGTGGTGGCCGCGCACACCCTGCGGCTGTCCTCCGCGCTGCTGGCCGCCGGGCGCCGGCACGCCGTGCTGCCGCTCTCCGGGGTCACCCACATGACGCCGCAGGAGCAGGTGGCGGAGAACCTGCTGCTGCTCCAGGTGGACTTCCTGAAGCGGTCGTTGGCCGGCTGAGGCCCCCGTCGACGGCCGGGCCCGCCTCGCCGGGCCCGGCCGTCGGCATGACATCCGTCATGCCGAGGACACGACGGCCCACACTGCCCCGCGGCCGCGGCCCGGAGGAGTCTTGACGAGTCGGGCCGAACGGCGGCCGGCGACGGAGAGGACCGGGGGCACGGATGAGTACGGTGGCACGGACACGCGAGGGCGAGGTCGCCGCGTTCCGCAACGTCAGCAAGAGCTACGGCCGGGTCAGCGCGGTCAGCGGACTCGACCTGGTCCTGCGGCCCGGCGAGACGGTGGCGCTGCTCGGCCCCAACGGCGCGGGCAAGTCCAGCAGCCTGGACCTGCTGCTCGGCCTGCGCGAGCCCGACCGGGGCAGCGTCTCGCTGTTCGGCGGGAGCCCGAGGGCGGCGATCGAGGCCGGCCGGGTCGGCGCGATGCTGCAGAGCGGCGGCCTGATGAACGACGTCAAGGTGCGCGAACTGGTCCGGTTCGCCTGCGCCGTCCACCCGCGCGGCCACCGGCCCGAGCAGGTGCTGAGCGACGCCGGCATCGGCGAGCTCGCCGACCGCAGGGTCGACAGGCTCTCCGGCGGCCAGGAGCAGCGGGTGCGGTTCGCGCTGGCGATCGCCGGTGCCAACGACCTGATCGTGCTGGACGAGCCGACCACCGGGATGGACGTCTCGGTGCGGCAGGCCTTCTGGGCCACCATGCGGGCGCAGGCCGAGGCCGGCCGCACGGTGCTGTTCGCCACCCACTACCTGGAGGAGGCGGACTCGATCGCCGACCGGGTGCTGGTCCTGCACAAGGGCCGGCTGATCGCCGACGGCACCTCCGCGGAGATCAAGGCCAGGGCGGGCGCCCGCCGGATCGGCTTCGAGCTGCACCCCGGGGACGGCCCGTTCGAGGAGTCGGTGCTGCGCGCCCTGCCGGGCACCGTCGGCCTGGACGTGACGGGGCCGGCCGGCGGTGTGCGGACGGTGCGGATCCGCACCACCGATGCCGACGCGGGCGTCGCGGGCCTGTACCGGGCCGGGCTGTACCCGCGCGGTCTGGAGGTCACCGGGCTGGGCCTGGAGCAGGCCTTCCTGACCATCACCGGCGACGAGGACGACCGGGACGACCGGGACACCGACACCGACACGGACACCGCCACCCACACCGCCGAGGAGAGCGCGCGATGACCACCCTGATCCAGCTGGAGATCGTGCGCACCCTGCGCAACAAGCGGTACCTGATGTTCACGCTGCTCTACCCGGCGCTGCTCTACGTCTTCTTCATCAGTGCCTACAGCGGCGGCACGGTGGCCGGCGGGGTGAGTGCCAAGAGCTACTTCATGGTCTCGATGGCCACGTTCGGCGCCGTCGGCGCGGTGCTCACCGGCTCCGCGCAGCGGATCTCGCTGGAGCGCAAGAGCGGGTGGGTGCGCCAGCTGCGGCTGACCGCGCTGCCCGGCCGGGCCTACACCCTGGGCAAGATCGCCTCCTGCGCCGTCACCACGCTGCCGGCGATCGCCGTGGTCTTCGCGATCGGTGCGGTCGAGGGGGTCTCGCTCTCCGCGGCGCAGTGGCTCGGCCTGGGCCTGGCGCTGTGGCTGGGCAGCTTCGTCTTCGCCGCGCTCGGCGTGGCCCTCGGCTACGCGGCCGAACCGGACGCGGTGCAGCCCGTGGTGATGATCGTCTACATGCTGATGGCGCTGTTCGGCGGCACCTGGTTCCCGGTCTCCGACTCGCTGAAGGCCTTCGCCCGGTTCAACCCGGTGTACCTCTACAACGAGCTGGCCTCCTTCGTGCAGCCCGGGCAGTCGCTGAACACCGGCGCGATCGCGGGTCTGGCCGGTTTCCTGGCCGTGTTCGTGGCCGCGGCGGCCTTCCTGTACCGCAAGGACAGCAGGACGGCATGATGGCCACCATGCCGAACCAGCTCCCGTCCCACCGCCCCGTCGATCCCGGGGAGGAGGGGCGGGAGCCCGGCTCGTTCGGGACGGTACCGGGAGCGCCGGTGGAGAACCGGCGGCAGCTGCTGGTCAAGCTCAGCTGGATGTCGCTGTGGATGATCTACCTCGTCTACCCGGTGAAGGACCTGACCGGCGGCGGCCACGGCACCGCGGCCGTGGTGGCCGGCTCGCTCGCGCTGGCGGTCTTCGTCGCGGCGTACCTGTCGCTGGTGGCGATCCGCTCGACCAGGCCCGACGGCTGGTACGGCAAGTACGTGGCGGTCGCCGGGATGCTGGTGATCGCGATCGTGACCTCCTTCACCCTCGGCGAGTCCTGGCTGACGCTGTTCACCTACACCTCGGTCTGCGTGGCCACCGTGCTGCCGGCGGGGCTGGGCGTCCGCGGGGTGATCGCGGTCACCCTGCTCACGCTGGCGATCGCGCTGCTGGTGCGGGCCGAGAGCGACACCCTGGTGGCGATCCTGCTGCCCTGCTTCCTCAGCGGCCTCGCGATGACCGGCCTCCAGCGGCTGATCTCCACCATGCGCGAACTGCGCGAGGCCCGCGCGACGGTGGCCCACCTGGCCGCCTCGGAGGAGCGCCTGCGGCTCGCCCGCGACCTGCACGACCTGCTCGGGCACTCGCTCTCGCTGATCACCATCAAGAGCGAGCTGGCCGGCCGCTTCCTGGACCAGGACAAGCAGACCGAGGCGCGGGCCCAGGTCGCCGACATCGAGAAGGTCGCCCGGCAGTCGCTGATCGACGTGCGGGAGGCGGTCAGCGGTTTCCGGCGGCCCACCCTGCCGGTCGAACTGGCCGCGGCCCGGACGGCGTTGGCCACCGCCCAGGTCGACCTGGAGGTGGACCGGGCGGTGGCCGAGGGCCGTCCGGGGCTCGGCGCCGAGGAGGCCGGCGCGCTCGCCTGGGCGCTGCGGGAGGCCGTCACCAACATCGTCCGGCACGGCGAGGGGGCCACCGTGTGCACCGTCACGCTGGACGAGGTGTGGGAGGGCGACGGTGAGCGGTACGCCGTCCTGGAGGTCGCCGACGACGGCCGGGGGCCGGGCAAGTCCGGCCCGGGGAACGGCCTTTCGGGTCTGTCGGAGCGGCTGGCGCTGGTCGGCGGACGGTTGGAGAGCGGCGCCGGGCCGCGCGGGAAGGGCTTCCGGATCCGGGCGTTGGTGCCGCTGCGGACCGTGCCGGTGGGTGCGGCCGATAGTCTGCGCGAGTGATCAGAGTTCTGCTGGCGGAGGATCAGGGGATGGTCCGGGAGGCGCTCGCCGCGCTGCTCGGCCTGGAGGGTGACATCGACGTCGTCGCGCAGGTGGCGCGCGGCGACGAGGTGGTGGCCGCGGCCGTCGAGCACGACGTCGAGGTCGCCGTCCTGGACATCGAGATGCCCGGGATGACCGGCATCGAGGCGGCCGCCGAGCTGCGCCGGGCCCGGCCGCAGACCAAGGTGGTGATCGCCACCACCTTCGGCCGCCCCGGGTACCTGCGCCGGGCGATGGAGGCGGGGGCCGACGCCTTCCTGGTCAAGGACGCGCCGGCGGCCGAACTGGCCGAGGCGGTCCGGCGGGTGCTGCGCGGGGAACGGGTGATCGACCCGGCGCTGGCCGCGGCGGCGCTGGCCGAGGGGGCCAACCCGCTGACCGGCCGCGAGCGGGACGTCCTGGCGGCGGCCGCCGACGGATCGGTCAACGCGGACGTCGCGCGCCGGCTGCACCTGTCGGAGGGCACGGTGCGCAACTACCTCTCGATGGCGATCCAGAAGACCGGCGCGCGCAACCGGGCGGAGGCGGTCCGGGTGGCCCGGGAGAAGGGCTGGCTGTGACGTACCGTCAGTTCAGCCGGTGCCGGGCCGCCTTGGCCTCCTGGCGGACCCGCTGGGCCGCCTCGGGGTCGAAGGCGTCCAGGATCTCGGCGTAGGAGTCCATCTCGGCCGCCCCGGCCAGGAAGTCCCCGGTGCGGACGAGCAGTTCGGCCCGCTCCAGGCGGAGCTGGGCCGGGTGCCGGGGGAGCAGCAGGGCGAGCTCGGTGGCCCACAGCTGGGTGCGGCCGTGCTCCGGCCGGTCGGCCGCCCAGCCGCGGATGTTCGCCAGCACCCGCAGCACGACGTCCAGCGGCTGGGCGGGCGAGAGCATGTCGGGGCTGAAACGCTGCCCGGCGGCCTGCACCAGCCGGGCCGCGTCCTGGAGGTCCAGCAGCCGCCCGCCGTGGAACGGATCGGCCAGCACGAACTCCTCGCCGGCCTCCGGCCCGCCGACCGCGACGATGAAGTGGCCGGGCAGGGCGATGCCGTGCACGGTCAGCCCGGCCCGGGCGGCGACCGCGCACCAGACCAGCGAGAGCGTGATCGGCAGCCCGCGCCGGCGGCGCAGCACGTCCGGCAGGAGCGAGGACTCCAGCCGCCGGTAGTCCGCCTGCCGCCCGTGGAAGCGCTCGCGTCCGCCGAGGACGGCCGCCAGCAGCGCGGCGGTCTCGGCGGGCCCGCCGGGCGCGCGCTCCCGGACGGCGTGCCGGATCGCGGCGGCGTGCCGGTCCAGGGCCGCGTGGCAGGCCGAGAGCAGGGTGTCCAGGGTCGGCGGCTCGTCCGGGCCCTCCGGGCGGCCGAGGTCGCCCAGGGTGTGCTCGGCGGCGGCCAGGAGGCAGAGCAGCACCGGGTCGGGGTGCTCGGCCCTGGCCTCGGTACGGAAGCGGGATCTGCTCTGCTCGGTCACAGCAGCCTTCATCGGTACGGGAGGGGCGGCGGGCGGTACGTGCGGGCACGTGAGGGTCGTGGCGGGCGGGCGGTGCCTACGGGTGCGGTGCGGGCGGTGCGGTGCGTACGGGTGCGGTGCGGGTGCTACCGCGCTGAGAGGCGGGCGTAGTGGTAAGTGTGACTGGTCGTGAAGCCCAGCCGGTCGTAGAGCGCCAGAGCGGTGTCGTTCTCGGCCTCGACCTGGAGGTAGCCGCCGCGCGCACCCTCCTCGGCGGCGCGGGCGGCGAGCACGCCCATCACCGTGGTGGCCAGGCCGCGGCGACGGGCCGCGGGCGCGACCTCGACGGCGCTGAAGCAGGCCCAGTCGCCGTCCACCGCGAGGCGTCCGATCGCCAGCGGCGGCGCGCCGGCCTCCGGGCCGGGGACGGTGGCGAACCACACCGAGGGACCGCCATGGATCACCCGGCGGGCGGCGCGCTCGACCTCGGGGTCGGCGGTGACCCGGCGGTAGAGCGACATCCAGGCGGCGTCGGCCGTCCTGGAGAGCCGCACGGCCCGCGAGTCCCGGGCCGCGCGGGCGAGCGGTGCGAGCGGCGCCACCCGGACCTGGGTGGGCGCCAGGACCGCCCCGGCGCGTTCGAGTTCGGCCGCCAGCGCGGGCGGCGAGCCGGGGGTGAGCACCTCGACGTGGGCGGGCAGGCCGCGGGCGGCGTACCAGTCGCGGACGGCGTCCAGGGCGGCCGGCAGCGGCAGCCCGGGGTCGCCGAGGGCCTGCACGGAGTTGGCCCGGCGGGTGAAGCCGGCCGAGGCGCGCAGCGTCCACTCGCCGAGCGGCTCCTGCTCGACGGCGGGCCAGCCGGCCGCGGCGATCCGCTGGAGCTCGACGGGCGTGGTCTCGGGCAACGGTGCCCGCCGGGCGGGGAAGAGCGGCACCGTCTTGCCCGCGACCAGCAGGCCGGGCGGGAAGGTGACCGGCTCGCCGCTGCGCGGAACCACGGTCAGTTCATGATCGTTCCAGGCGACGAGCACGCCGATCACGTCGCGGAGGACCGGGCGCCCGTCGACCGGCTCCGACATCCGGCGCACGGACACCCGCAGACCCACGTCAGAACGGTCTATCCGGACCTCCGGACGGCCGTCCGCCGGGATTCCACCAGTCCTCAAGGGCACCTCCTGTGCATTTGTGGTCCCTGACCCGCGATACTAGGTGCGGGCATCGACGACGCCGCGCTCACCCGCGCGACCGAGTAAACAGTAGGGCGGCAGCCCTTCCGAGGAGGAACGACAGCGTGACCTACGTCATCGCGCAGCCTTGTGTCGACGTCAAGGACAAGGCGTGCATCGAAGAGTGCCCGGTTGACTGCATCTACGAGGGCAAGCGCTCTCTTTACATCCACCCGGATGAGTGTGTCGACTGTGGCGCGTGCGAGCCGGTCTGCCCGGTCGAGGCGATCTTCTACGAGGACGACACTCCGGAGGAGTGGAAGGACTACTACAAGGCGAACGTCGAGTTCTTCGACGACCTCGGTTCGCCCGGTGGTGCCTCGAAGCTCGGTGTGATCGACTCCGACCACCCGTTCATCGCCGCTCTGCCTCCGCAGAACGCCGACCACTGAACGGTGGCAGCACAGCTGTGAGCAACGAGAACAGCAAGCGCGCGCCGCTCCCGGGACACCCGGGGGCGGCGCGCCGCGTATCCGACCTCCTGCCGGTCTTCCCCTGGGACAGGCTGGAGCCGTACAAGACGACCGCGCTGGCCCACCCCGGTGGGATCTGCGACTTCTCGGTGGGCACCCCGGTCGACCCGGTTCCCGAGGTGATCCAGAAGGCGCTGGCCGCCGCCACCGACACCCCCGGCTACCCGACCGTCTGGGGCCCGCCGGAGCTGCGCGAGGCGATCGCCGGCTGGCTCGGCCGGCGCCTCGGCGCCCGGATCGGGCCGCAGGCCGTCCTGCCGACCGTCGGCTCCAAGGAGCTGGTGGCCTGGCTGCCCGGCCAGCTCGGGCTCGGCCCCGGCGACCAGGTGGCCTACCCGCGCCTCGCCTACCCGACCTACGAGGTCGGCGCCCGGCTCTGCGGGGCCGAGCCGGTGGCGTACGACTCCGTCGACGAGCTGGACGGCTCCCGGGTCCGGCTGCTCTGGCTGAACTCGCCGTCCAACCCGACCGGCCGGGTGCTGCCCGCCGCGGAGCTGCGCCGTGCGGTGGAGTGGGCGCGCGAGCACCGGGTGCTGCTGGTCAGCGACGAGTGCTACCTGGAGCTCGGCTGGGAGGCCGACCCGGTGTCGGTGCTGCACCCGGACGTCTGCGGGGACGACCACGAGGGCCTGCTGGTGGTCCACTCGCTGTCCAAGCGGTCCAACCTGGCGGGCTACCGGGCGTCCTTCGTGGCGGGCGACCCGGTCGTCGTCCGGGAGCTGCTGGAGGTCCGCAAGCACGGCGGCATGATCGTGCCGGCCCCGGTGCAGGCGGCCACCGCCGCGGCGCTGGCGGACGACGCGCACGTGGCCGAGCAGCGGGAGCGCTACGCGGCCCGGCGTTCGGTGCTGCGGGCGGCGCTGGAGGCGTACGGCTTCCGGATCGAGCACTCCGAGGCGAGCCTGTACCTCTGGGCGACCCAGGGCCGGCCGTGCTGGGAGAGCGTCGCGGAACTGGCCGAGCTGGGCATCCTGGTGGCGCCCGGCGACTTCTACGGCCCGGCCGGCGACCGGTTCGTGCGGGTGGCGTTCACCGCCACCGACGAGCGGGTGGCGGCGGCGGTGGAGCGGCTGCGCTCCTGACGGCCGCCGGGACGACCGGCCGATGGTGTGTGACGACGGGGGCGGGGCGCACGGTGTGTGCGCCCCGCCCCCGTGGTGTTCCGCCGGCGCGGGCGGTTCCGTCAGCCGGTGACGGCGGGGCCGGGTCGGTCCGGCGGGGTCGGGTCGGGTCGGCGGGGTCGGGTCGGGCCCGCCGAGGTGGGTCCTACGGCCCGTCGGGCAGGCCCTAGCCGAGGCCGGGCAGGCCACCGCCGCCCAGGCCGCCGAGCAGCGAGCCGACCGGGCCCAGGCCGCCGGTCAGGGCGTCCAGCGGGCTGCTGCCGCCGCCGAGGCCGGGCACGCCGCCGAGGCGGTTCTCCGCGGCCGGGTGGGCCAGCCCGGTCAGCGCGTCGGCGCCGGGGACGACGTGGGTGACGCCGGCGAGGGCGTCGGTGCCGGGCAGGCCGCTGGTGGGCAGGCCGCCGGTGGGCAGCAGGCCGCCGGCCGCGCCGAGCGGCGAGGTGCCGGCGGAGGCGCTGCGGGTGGTGGCCGGGACCACCTTGTCGGTGACCGCCGGGGCGATCTTGTCGGTGACGGCCGGGCCGACCTTCTCGACCAGCGCCGGGCCGGCCACGGAGGCCAGCTTGGAGACCGTGCCGACGGCGGAGGCGGTCTTGGCGGCGGGGGAGGTCACCTTGCCGAGGGACTCGTTGGTGTCCGGCAGGGCGTGCGCGACGGTCTTGCCGGCCGCGTCGGCGGCGAGCGGGACGCCGGTGGAGACGGTCTCGGCGCCGGTCGCGCCGGCGACCTGGCCGAACTCGTGGGCCGCGTCCTGCACCGTCGAGGACGAGCTGGGCGCGCCCTCCAGCGTGGACGTCAGGCCGGCCCCCAGGTCGGTCGGCGGCACCAGGTCGGCGGCGGACGCGGTCCCGGCCACGGCCATGGGGGCCGCGCCGGCTGCCGCGACGAGCAGCGCGGCCTGGGCGATCCGGCGCTTGAGGGGGTGAGACATGGTGCTCCTAAGGGGTGGAGGAAGCCCGGCGTTCGCCCCGGCGACGGGTGTCCCGTCGGGCGGACGACGTGATTACCGCTAGAGGAGCGGGAAGGTTTCGGTCGGTCAAGGTAAAGGGTTTCTAAAGATCGGACGATCCTCTTTCTGGCATACAGGACATTTCACCCCTCGGGGAGTCCGCTGCAGAACCGTCACTGCCCTTGACCGGAAAGGCCGGACCGGCAGCGGGCGGAGGTGTGCGTTCCGGGCCCGTCACCGACCGGCGGCGTTAACCCGGAATTGACACGAATCACCCGTTGGGCGGTCACCCGCGCACCAGTCCGTCAACCGGGGCGACCGCCCCGGCGAACCGCCGCCGGCTACTTCCGGACCGGCGCGCCGAGCGTCACCACGACCCGGTCGGTGCCCGAACCGTCGTTCTGCGCCTTCCAGCCGTCCTTCGGCCGGTCCACCCGCCAGACCTTGCCGTCGAAGAGCACGCTGCCGATCCCGAGCTCGCTGGCCTGGGCCACCGCCCACTGGGCCACCGCCCAGCCGGCCTGCCGCTGCGCCCCGGGGCCGGAGTCCGCGCTGGCGGTCGGCTGCGGGGCCAGCGCCAGCACCTCGCGCGGGTCCTTCGCCGCCTTCGGCGCGGCCGACACCGCGACCGAGCGGCCGAACTCGCGGCGCACCCGCTCGGTCAGCCCGGCCGGCTGCTGCCCGGCCGCCTGCGCACCCGACTGCGCCGCCGCCTGGCCGCCCGGCTGCGCGCCGGCCTGGGCGCCCGACTGGGCACCCGCCTGGGCGGCGGCCTGGGCGGCGGCCGAGGAGGCGGCCGGGGAGGCCGGGACGGGCGCGGACAGCTCGTGCACCACGCAGGTCAGCGCGGCGGGTTCGCGCCCTGTGAGCGCGGCGGAGACCAGCGTCGCGTTGGTCTCGTGCTTGGCGTACGCCTGCGGGAACCCGCTCTTCTGCACCTGCTGGGCGGCGTCCGTGAGCGGCAGCCGGGCGTAGCCGGGCACCTTCACCAGGCCGTCCAGGAACTTGTTGGTCGCGTACACCGGGTCCTTGATCTGGTCGGCGGTGCCCCAGCCCTGCGAGGGGCGCTGCTGGAAGAGGCCGACCGAGTCGCGGTCGCCGCCCTCCAGGTTGTGGATCTTGGACTCCTGCATCGCGGTCGCCAGCGCGATGGTCACCGCCCGCTCCGGCAGCCCCCGGGAGAGCGCCACCGCGGTGATGGTGGCGGCGTTGGCGGCCTGCGTGAGGTCCAGGGTGCCCGAACCGGCGGCGGTGTCGATCTTGCAGCCCTCGGCGGGGTCGCTCAGCTTGTCCCGGTTGAGGTACACCACCAGACCGGCCACCACCATCAGCGCCACCAGCCCGGTCAGCAGCCGGCGCACCGGCCGCGGGCGCCGCCCGTTCCCGCCGGAGCCGGACCGCCCGTCGCTCGTCACCTCGGACACCTCGGCTCCTCTCGCCCGATCACACCGCCCGCACACCGTACCCAGTCGGACGACCGGACGCCCCGGTCCGGTTGCCGTCCGACCGCGCCGACCTGCGCGGCCACCCGCCGTCCCGCCGTCCGGCGCCGTGCGCACGGATACGCTAGGCGACCATGAGCAGCCCGAACACGCCTCTCGACCTGACCCTCGACGGCGGCGCCCTCACCGCGCAGCTGGTCGACTTCCCCTCCGTCAGCGGCGACGAGCAGCCGCTCGCCGACGCGGTCGAGGCCGCGCTCCGCGCCCTCCCGCACCTCACGGTCGACCGGTACGGCAACAACGTGGTCGCCCGCACGATCCTCGGCCGCGCCGAGCGCGTCCTGCTCGCGGGCCACCTGGACACGGTGCCGATCGCGGACAACGTGCCCTCGTACGTGGACGGCGACCTGCTCTACGGCTGCGGCACCTCCGACATGAAGTCCGGCGTCGCCGTCCAGCTGCGGCTGGCCGCGACCGTGCCCGAGCCCAACCGCGACCTCACCTTCGTGTTCTACGACTGCGAGGAGATCGAGGCCTCCCGCAACGGCCTCGGTCACCTCGCCGCCGCCCACCCCGACTGGCTGGCCGCCGACTTCGCCATCCTGCTGGAGCCCAGCGGCGCCGTGGTCGAGGGAGGTTGCCAGGGCACCCTGCGGGCCCGGATCACGCTCACCGGCACCCGCGCGCACGCGGCCCGCAGCTGGCTCGGCGACAACGCCGTCCACCGTGCCGCCGAGGTGCTGACCCGGCTGTCCGACTACCGGGCGCGCATCGTGGAGATCGACGGCCTGGAGTACCGCGAGGGCCTGAACGCGGTCCGGATCGACGGTGGCGTGGCCGGCAACGTCATCCCCGACGAGTGCGTGGTGACCGTCAACTTCCGGTACGCGCCGGACCGCTCCGAGGCCCAGGCCGAGGCGCACGTCCGCGAGGTCTTCGAGGGCTACCGGGTGGACGTCACGGACTCCGCCCCCGGCGCGCTGCCCGGCCTCGGCCGGCCCGCCGCGCAGGCCTTCGTGGCCGCCGTCGGCGGCACGGCCCGGGCCAAGTTCGGCTGGACGGACGTCGCCCGTTTCTCGGCGCTGGGCGTCCCGGCCGTCAACTACGGCCCCGGCGACCCGAACCTGGCGCACAAGCGGGACGAGCACTGCTCGCTGACCGCGATCGCGGAGGTCGAGCAGCGGCTGCGGGCCTGGTTGGCCTGACCGGTCGGGCCCGGTCGGGCCGACCGGCGCCCACCGGGGGCGTGGCGTCGGCGGTTTCACTCCACGCCCTCCGGTGTTTCCCGAAAAGCCGTCATCGCGGGCGTAGGGTTTCGTCATGACAGCCACCGGAGATGACAGAAACGACGGGTCCGGCCCGGAGGAGTTCGGCGCGCCCGAGCGCAAGACGCCCTGGCCGGAGAAGCAGAAGGGCCCGGTGCTGCTGCGCCGCGACCAGGTCGGCACCAGCACCACCGATCAGCGGCTGCTGGACACCACCGGTCCGACCGACTGGCTGCACACCGACCCGTGGCGGGTCTGGCGGATCACCTCGGAGTTCGTCGAGGGCTTCGGCGCGCTCGCCGAACTCCCGGCCGCCATCAGCGTCTTCGGTTCGGCCCGGACCCCGGTCGACTCGCCCGAGTACGCGGCCGGCGTGGCGATCGGCCGGGCACTCTCGGAGGCCGGCTACGCGGTGATCACCGGCGGCGGCCCGGGGGCGATGGAGGCCGCCAACCGCGGGGCCTCGGACGCCGGCGGGCTCAGCGTGGGGCTCGGCATCGAGCTGCCCTTCGAACAGGGCCTCAACGAGTTCGTCGACCTCGGGCTGAACTTCCGGTACTTCTTCGTCCGCAAGACGATGTTCGTGAAGTACTCGCAGGGCTTCGTGGTGCTGCCGGGCGGCCTCGGCACGCTGGACGAGCTGTTCGAGGCGCTCACCCTGGTGCAGACCAAGAAGGTCACCCGCTTCCCGGTGATCCTCTTCGGCACCGCCTACTGGGGCGGGCTGGTGGACTGGCTGAAGAACACCCTGGTCTCCCAGGGCAAGGCGTCGCCGCAGGACCTGGAGCTGTTCCACGTCACCGACGAGATCGGCGACGTGCTCAAGATCCTGGAGGAGAGCCGCCGGCCGAACGGCACCGAGGTCTGACGCCCCGCGGCCCGGCGCCGCCGTGCCGTGGCGCCCCTGGGCCCGCCGGCCCGTGGCGTCCCCGAGCCCGTTGTGCCCACCGGCCCCGACCCCGACCCGTCCGGGCCAGGTCCGTCAGCGGCAGACCCCTCCGGGCCCGGGTCCGTCAGGCCAGGCCGCGGCGGGCGACCGCCGGGGGCCGGGTGCCCCGGATCGAGGCCACCATGTCGAGCACCTGGCGGGTCTCGGCGACCTGGTGCGCCCGGTAGATCCGGGCGCCGAGCCAGGCCGAGACGGCGGTGGTGGCCAGGGTGCCGAGCAGCCGCTCGTCCACCGGGCGGTCCAGGGTCTCGCCGACGAAGTCCTTGTTGGAGAGCGAGACCAGCACCGGGAACCCGGTCGCGGTCATCTCGGGCAGCCGCCGGGTGGCCTCCAGCGAGTGCCGGGTGTTCTTGCCGAAGTCGTGGCCCGGGTCGATGATCAGCGCGTCCCGCCGCACCCCGAGTCCGGCCGCCCGCTCGGCGAGGCCGACGGTGACCTCCAGGATGTCGGCCATCACGTCCCGGTAGCCGGTGCGGTGCGGCCGGGTGCGCGGTTCGGCGCGGCCCGCGTGGGTGCAGACCAGCCCCACGTCGTACCGGGCCGCCACCTCGGCGAGCCGCGGATCGGCCCCGCCCCAGGCGTCGTTCAGCAGGTCGGCGCCGGCCTCGCAGACGGCCTCGCCGACCTCGTGCCGCCAGGTGTCGACGCTGATGACGGCGTCGGGGTGGCGCTGGCGCAGCTCCGCGACGAACGGCACGGTGCGCCGCAACTCCTCCTCGACCGTGACCTCCTCGCCGGGGCCGGCCTTGACCCCGCCGATGTCGAGGATGGCGGCGCCGTCCGCCACCGCGCGGTCGGCGGCGGCGAAGGCCGCCTCGTCGGCGAAGGTCGCTCCCCGGTCGAAGAAGGAGTCCGGGGTGCGGTTGACGATGGCCATGATCACCAGTTCGTCGTCGCCGAACTCTCGCGGGCCAAGGCGCAGTGCCACCGGTGTCTCCTCCACAGCTTCCCCGGGTGCAATGATGGGCCCCCGGCCTACTGGGGACCATGATCCCACCTCTGTCGGGGCCGACCGGGAACTCTGGAGGAGAGCTCGTGTTCTGGGTGATCGTGGTGGCGATGGCCGTGGTCGTCGGCGGCGCCGCACTGGTGGCGCTCGGCGGGGGCGGCTCACTTCCGGAGGCGGAGCGGGACCGGCTGGCGGTCCGGTTCCCGCAGGACCGTCCGCTGAACCGGCAGGACGTGGACGGCCTGCGGCTGCCGATGGCGCTGCGCGGCTACCGGATGGACGAGGTGGACGACGTGCTCGACCGGCTCGCCGCCGAGCTGGCCGGCCGGGACGCCCGGATCGCCGAACTGGAGGCGGCCGCGGTCCTGCGCGGCGCCGTCGAGGCCGCACCGGCGTCCGGGGCCGGCGCGGAGCCGCTGCCCGGCCTGGAGGCCTTCGCCAAGGTGGTCGGCGGCCCGGCGGCCGAACCCGGGGAGGACACCGGGGCGGACGCGCAGCGTCCGGCCGACCGGTCGGGCGACCGTTGACCGGCGCGCTGCTCGGCGCGGACGGGCTGCTGCGCTGCGGGTGGGGCGAGTCGGCCGACGACTACCGGGTCTACCACGACACCGAGTGGGGCCGGCCGGTGCACGGGGAGGACCCGCTGTTCGAGCGGATCTCGCTGGAGGCGTTCCAGTCCGGGTTGTCCTGGATCACCATCCTGCGGCGCCGGGAGGGCTTCCGGGCGGCGTTCGCGGGTTTCCGGATCGCCGAGGTGGCCGAGTTCGGCCCGGCCGACACCGAGCGGCTGCTGCTGGACGCGGGCATCATCCGCAACCGCGCGAAGATCGAGGCGACCGTCGCCAACGCCCGGGCCGCCCGCGAACTGGACGGCGGGCTGGACGCGTTGGTCTGGCGCTTCGCCGGTGACCCGGACCGGCCGGCCCCCCGCACGCTGTCCGAGGTGCCGGCCGTCACGCCCGAGTCGACGGCGCTGGCCAGGGAGTTGAAGAAGAACGGCTTCCGCTTCGTCGGGCCGACCACCGCCTACGCCCTGATGCAGGCCTGCGGCCTGGTGGACGACCACCTCGCCGACTGCCATGTGCGCACCGGGCGTTGAGCCGGCGGCGAGCCTGCGGCGGTGCCGGCTGCCCGGGCCGGGTCAGCGGCCGAGGTAGACCGGATTCTCCTTGGCGAGGAAGGCGCGCACCGCGATCCGGTGGTCCTCACTGTCCCCGGCCAGGGTCTGCAACTCGTCCTCCTTGTCGAGCAGTTCGCTCAGCGAGTGGTCGGCGCCGTAGCTGAGCGAGGCCTTGATGGCGCCGTACGCGACGGTCGGGCCATCGGCCAGCTTCCGGGCGAACTCGCGTGCGGTGGGGGCCAGTTCGGCGGCCGGGACGACCCGGGTGGCCAGGCCCAGGCCGAGTGCCTCGTCCGCCTTCACGGTGCGCGGGAACATCAGCAGCTCGGTGGCGCGGGCGTGGCCGACCAGCCGGGGCAGCGTCCAGGAGGCGCCGGAGTCCGCGGTGAGGGCGATCCCGGCGAAGGCGGTGTTGAACCCCGCGGAGTCCGCGACGATCCGGAAGTCGCAGGCGAAGGCGAGCGAGGCGCCGGCGCCCGCGGCGACCCCGCCGACCGCGGCCACGGTGGGCTTGCGCATCCCGGCGAGGGCCCGCACCAGCGGGTTGTAGTGCTCCGCGACGGTCTTCAGCGGGGCCTCCCCGGTCTCCTCGGCGAGCTTGAGCAGGCCGAGGTGCTCCTTGAGGTCCTGCCCGACGCAGAACGCCCGCTCGCCGGCCCCGGTCAGCAGCACCGCGCGGACGGCGGGGTCCTCGGCGGCGGCGATCACGGCGTCCCGCAGGGCGACCTTGGTCGGCACGTCCAGGGCGTTCATCGCCTCCGGCCGGTTGATCGTGATGACGGCCAGTCCGTTGTCGAGTTCGTACAGCACGGAGTCGGTCATGGGCTGAGGGCTCCCGGGTGTCGTGGGCGGTCCTTGCACGGATGCCAGCCCAGCATGACGGAGTGCGGGCGGCCCTGGGGAGTGTGAGGTAGCGCACCCCGCGGGGGCGTGTCGAACACCGTCCCGGGCGGGCCGGGAGCCGCTCCCGGAGGCCTCCGGAAGGCCTCCCGGGCCGGGTGCGGGGGGTGACGTTGGTCATCGGGGCGCTGCATGCGGGATAATGGCTTCCGATCAATGCGTTCGATACCGGCGGTGGACGGACTTCCGGTACGGAGCTGCGCGGTTGCAGGAAGGGGAACGAGCATGGCGGCCATGAAGCCGCGGACGGGTGACGGCCCGCTCGAGGTCACCAAAGAGGGGCGAGGCATCATCATGCGCGTTCCGCTCGAAGGCGGTGGACGCCTGGTGGTGGAACTCACGCCTCAGGAGGCCGAAGAGCTGGGCGAGGCCCTGAAGAAGGTCTGCGACTGACCTAGCGGGAGCTGCCCTCTTCTCCCGGAGCTGTGTGAAGGGCCCGCGTCCGAACCGGACGCGGGCCCTTCGCAGTGGCCCGCCGTGCCGGTGGGCGCCGGGTCGGGGCCGGGCCTCAGCGCTTGACCGCGCAGAGCAGGCCGTCGCTGACCGGAAGCAGGGCCGGCAGCAGCCGGTCGCTCTCCCGGACCTCGCGGACCAGCTCGCGGACGGCGTGCGTCTGGGGGTCGTTGTGGTCGGGTTCCGCCAGTCGGCCCTCCTGGAACACCCCTTCGAAACAGACCATCCCGCCCGGTCTCAGGAGGCGCAACGATTCTGCAAGGTAGTCCTGGGACTCGGCCGGGTCGCCGTCGCAGAACACCAGGTCGTACTGACCGTCGGCGAGCCGCGGCAGCACGTCCAGCGCCCGGCCCGGGATGAACCGCGAGCGGTTCGCCGCGAAGCCGGCCGCGTGATACGCCTCGCGGGCGTACTGCTGGCGCACCGGTTCCGAGTCGACGGTGGTCAGCACCCCGTCCGGCCGCATCCCGCGCAGCAGGTAGACCCCCGAGACGCCGGTGCCGGTGCCGATCTCCGCCACCGCCTTGGCGTCCAGCGCGGCGGCGACGAGCCGCAGGCAGGCGCCGCCGCTCGGTCCGATGGCCCGGATGCCGGTCCGTGCGGACTGGGCCCGGGCGTAGGTCAGCACCGCGTCCTCGCCCACGTAGGTGTCCGCGAGGGCCGCGCGCGCGGGCCCGAAGTCGGTGATGGCTGCCTCTCCCCGAGCGGCGGATGCCGACCTGATGTCGACATTTTCAGCCACAGACTACTGGCCGGGCGGGAACCGCGTTCGGCGACCGGCCGTTGTCCCATCACGGGAGCGGGCGATCCGACTGCGCACCACCCGGCCGGGGCGCACGGCGTGCCCGGTCAAGGGGGCGGCCGGGCGCTCTTATCCAGAACTGACGGGTGAGGTGGATATGGTGGTGGCCCTGCTGGGCAGAAGAGCCGACCGAGGAGGTGTGGCCGAGGGCGACGTCCCTGTGCGGCGGCACGTCCGCGGCACCTCGTCGGCCCGTACGCCGAAGCCCGTGATGAACCAGTCTGTGCAAACCCCCCTGAGCCAGTCGACCGCAGCCGACCACACGGTGGCCGAGGTCGCCGCCACGCGCGCGACCTTCGCAGAGGGGCCCGACGCGCAGGGCTGGACGCCGCCGAGCTGGGAGGAGATCGTCGAGGCGCACAGCGCCCGCGTCTACCGCCTGGCCTACCGCCTGACGGGCAATCAGCACGACGCCGAGGACCTCACCCAGGAGGTCTTCGTCCGGGTCTTCCGTTCGCTGTCCACCTACACCCCCGGCACCTTCGAGGGCTGGCTGCACCGGATCACCACCAACCTCTTCCTCGACATGGTCCGCCGACGCCAGCGGATCCGCTTCGACGCCCTCGGGGACGACGCCGCCGAGCGGCTGCCCAGCCGCGAGCCCAGCCCCGCCCAGCACTTCAGCGACACCCACTTCGACGCCGACGTCCAGCAGGCGCTGGACACCCTCGCGCCCGAGTTCCGCGCCGCCGTCGTCCTCTGCGACATCGAGGGCCTCTCGTACGAGGAGATCGCCGCCACCCTCGGCGTGAAGCTCGGCACCGTCCGCAGCCGGATCCACCGCGGCCGCTCGCACCTGCGCGCCGCGCTCAAGCACCGCGCCCCCGGCACCGCGCCCGGCCGGGCCCGTCGCGGCGGTTCGGAGGAGCCGCTGCCGGTCGGCGTCGCGTCGAGCGGTGAGAGCGACCGGAGGGGCTCGTGAACGGCGGCGGTCCGACCGATGCCGGCCGTGGCCGGCGCGGTGCGGGCCGTGCCCTGCTGGGCCGGCGCACCGAGGAGCAGGCCGTCGGGCTGCGTCCCGTCCCCGGGCGGCCCGCCGAGCCCGCCGCGGACGAGCACCACCTGGGCGACCGCCTCTCCGCCTACCTGGACGGCGAGCTCGGCCACGACTCCCGCGAGCGCGTCCAGGCGCACCTGGCGACCTGCCCCGAGTGCCTCGCCGAGGCCGACGAGGGCCGCGCCGTCAAGCACCTCCTGACGCGGACGGGCACGCCCGCCCCGTCCTCGATGCTGATGTCCCGGCTGATGGCCGTGGCCGCCCTGCCCGACGGCGAGCACGGCGACGGTCCGGGCGCCGGACCGAGCGGCGGCCTCACCGCGCCCGGGACCACCGGCACGCTCGGCGGCAGCCGGCTGACGGGCGGCTCCTTCGGCCGCGGCGCGGGCTCCTCCTTCGGCGGCGGCGCGCTCGGCGCGCAGGCCCCGATACCGGGGGTCGACCCGCGTGCCGAACGCCCCGGTCCGCTGCCCTTCGGCGCCGCCCGGCGCAGCGTCCTTCCGCCGGTGCGCCCGCAGGCCGCCGCGGCCGAGGTCGCGGTGCTCCGTCCGGCACCGCCGCGCGGCCGCCGGTTCGTCTTCGCCGCCGCCGGGGCCTTCTCGGTGGCCGCCGTGACGCTCGGCGGGGTCGGCAGCAGCCTCACCGGCGCGGCCGACGAGCAGCACAGCACCACGGTCACCCCGGTCCGCAGTCCCGGCTCCGGGGCGGTCCTGCCGGTCACCGCCGAGCTGCCCGGGGACTACCCGGTGCGCCGGGTGCTCAGCTCCCCGTCCCCGGGGTCCCAGCAGCAGCGCCCCGCCCAGTCGGCCGCCACCCCGGTGGGCTACCCGAACCAACCCCTGCGCTGACAGCGGCCCGCGGCCCCGCCCCCGTACCGGCGGGCCGGCCACCGGTGCTCTTCACCACTGCTTCATCCGCCGTGGGGCATGGACCGGCCGGTGGCCATTACGCTGTAATGACCGTTGTCCCTGTCCGCAGAGCTCATCGGGTTCGTCCAACAGGAGCTGGGGAGCTTACGTGTTCACAGACATAGGCCCACTGGAGGTCATCACCCTGCTCGTGATGGCGGTGGTGGTGTTCGGGCCGGACAAGCTCCCGAAGCTCATCCAGGACACCATGGGCTTCGTCCGCAAGATCCGGTCGTTCGCGGACAGCGCCAAGGAGGACATCCGCAGCGAGCTCGGACCGGACTTCCAGGACTTCGAGTTCCAGGACCTGCACCCGAAGACCTTCGTGCGCAAGCAGCTGCTCGGCAGCACCGAGGACCCGCTGGGGTTCAAGGAGCTCAAGGACGGCCTGGACCTCAAGTCCGCGCTGAACGACGAGCCCGCCGGCGCCGCCGCGGCCGCCGCCACCCCCGCCGCCAATCTCAGCAAGGCCGGCAGCACCCCGCTGGCCGCCGACGAACGGCCCCCGTTCGACCCCGACGCCACCTGACGGCCCGACCCGGCCGTGTACTCGCGCCCCGCCCCGCCGCCCGGCTGAGCGGGGCGCAGCCGTGTCCGCCGCTATTGTGCTGAATGCCGCGGGGGGCGCCGCGATGGAGCGCGCCGCGGTCGGACACGGGTATGGAGGAGGCGGCCGGATGGACGCGAGGAGTGGTGCGGTGGGGACGGCCCCGGCGGGAGAACCCGGTACGCCCCCGGCCGGGCCCGGGGCCCCGGTGACGGGCAGGAAGGCGGCGGCCCCGGTCGACCCGCTGGCGCCGTACCTGGCGGCCGACTTCCCCTGGTACGGCCTGGACGAGGGCTGGACCGGCCGCCGCTGGCTCGGTCAGGTCGGTGCCGGCCCCGGCGCGCGGCCCGCGGCGCAGGGCGAGGGCGCGGACTACGGCTCGCTGGGCCACGGCGACGAGCCCGCCAAGCAGCCGGAGGCCCGGGACGTCCGGCGCTTCGCCGTGGTGGTCACGGTCGCCCGCAGGCCCGGGCGCCGCAGCGCGGACAACACCGGCACCCTGGAGGCCACCTCGGCGTCCTCGGCGGCCTGGCTGGCCGGCTCCGGCCTGCTCGCCTCCACCTGGCCCGGCCAACTGGACCGCGCGCTGCGCCAGGACTGGCTCGACCAGCAGTCCAACCTCGCCTGGGACCTCGCCGACGACCTGGACGGCCCAGGCTGGTCCTCGCTCACCCTCCCGGTGAGCGGCCTGCCGCAGCCCTTCCGCTACCGGGAGTCCGAGTACGGCTGGGTGCTGGCGGGCGAGGCCCCCGGCGTCCTGCTCGGCGCCTACGGACGCGGGGTCAGCGCCTACGGGGTGGGTTTCGCCGCAGTCCCGGACCTCGCGGACTACCGGGCCCGCTGAGCGCCCGTCAGGGGCCTGCGCGGGGGCCTGTGCGGAGGTCCTCGCGGGCCCTGCGACGCGACCTGCCAAACCCGTGGCCCGGGGATTGCGGGGCGCCGGCCCCGGCGGTGTCATGGGTGCCATGGCGCAGCGATCTCCTCGACCCACGCTCAAGCAGCGATTCGGCCCGTACCCGGTGGGCGGGCCGCGCACGGCCTGGCAACGCCTCGACCGGGCCAGAACGGACTCCGGCTGGCCCCTGCTCTCGGTGAACATCGCGACGTACGCGCTGTTCGCGGGCTACTCCGTGGACCGTGCGCTGGCCGGCTCGGTGCTGTTCTCGGTGCTCGCCGCGGCCTTCACCGTGGGCTTCGTCCGCACCGCGTACGTCATGCTCACCGTGGCCCGCGCCCGCACCACGCGGGCCGCCGTCCCGCGGGCCGCCACCGCGGTGGCCCCGGCCACGGATTCCCCGGCGGCTCCGGCCGACCGGATCGCCGTGGTCCGGCCGGTGAACGCCGAAGCGGCCCGGGGACGGGACGTCCCCGGGCCGCCCCGGCTGCCGGTCGGGCGGATGGCCGCCTGAGTCAGAACTTGTTCTTCGGCGTCAGCCCCAGTGAGAGGCCGGACAGGCCGCGCTGGCGGCCGCCGAGCTTGCCGGCCACGGTGCGCAGGGCGGCGCCGGCGGGGGAGTCGGGGGCGGCCAGGACGACCGGGCGGCCGTCGTCGCCGCCCTCGCGCAGCCGGACGTCGATCGGGATCGAGCCGAGCACCGGCACGGTCGCGCCGACCGAGCGGGTCAGCGCGTCGGCGACGATCTGGCCGCCGCCGGTGCCGAAGACGTCGATCAGCTCGTCGCAGTGCGGGCAGGGCATGCCCGACATGTTCTCGATCACGCCGACGATCTTCTGGTGGGTCTGCAGCGCGATGGTGCCGGCCCGCTCGGCGACCTCGGCGGCGGCCATCTGCGGGGTGGTGACGATCAGGATCTCGGCGTTGGGCACCAGCTGGGCCACCGAGATGGCGATGTCGCCGGTGCCGGGCGGCAGGTCGAGCAGCAGCACGTCCAGGTCGCCCCAGTAGACGTCGGCGAGGAACTGCTGCAGTGCGCGGTGGAGCATCGGGCCGCGCCACACCACCGGGGCGTTGCCCGGGGTGAACATGCCGATCGAGATGACCTTCACGCCGTTCGCCGACGGCGGCATGATCATGTCCTGGACCTGGGTCGGGCGGCCCTCGACGCCGAGCATCCGGGGCACGCTGTGGCCGTAGATGTCGGCGTCCACGACGCCGACCTTCAGACCGTCGGCGGCCATCGCGGCGGCCAGGTTGACCGTCACGGAGGACTTGCCGACCCCGCCCTTGCCGGAGGCCACCGCGTACACCCGGGTCAGCGTGCCGGGCTTGGCGAAGGCGATCTCGCGCTCGGGGGCGCCGCCGCGCAGCAGCTGGGAGAGCTCCTTGCGCTGCTCGTCGCTCATCACGTCGAGCTCGACCTCGACACCCGTCACCCCGGGCACCCGGCCGACGGCCTCGGTGACCCGGTTGGTGATGGTCTCGCGCATGGGGCAGCCGGAGACGGTCAGGTAGACCGCGACGCGCACTGCGCCGTCGGCGGCGATGTCGACGGATTTCACCATCCCGATCTCGGTGATCGGGCGGTTGATCTCCGGGTCGTGCACCGTCGCCAGGGCCTCGCGCACGGACTCCTCCGTCACGCCGGCCGCAACCTCTGTCTCGTTGGCCATGCCTTGATGGTACGGCGCGGCGCGGGGCACCCGACGCCCCGGTAACGTGCCGCCGGTCACAGGACCTCGGAGGCGTCCCGCCGTTCGTCCAGCTCCTTCAGCAGCGACTGCAGCTCGGAGCGGACGAAGTCCCGGGTGGCCACCTCGCCCAGGCCCTGCCGCAGGGCGGCGACCTCCCGGGTCAGGTACTCCGTGTCGGCGATGTTGCGGTCGCTGCGGGCGCGGTCCTGCTCCATGTTGACCCGGTCCCGGTCGTCCTGGCGGTTCTGCGCCAGCAGGATCAGCGGCGCCGCGTAGGAGGCCTGCAGCGAGAGCATCAGGGTCAGGAAGATGAACGGGTAGTCGTCGAAGTGCACGGTGTCCGGCAGCAGGGTGTTCCAGATCACCCAGATCAGCACCACCACCGTCATCCAGACGATGAACCGCCCGGTGCCGAGGAACCGGGCGATCCGCTCGGAGAGCTTGCCGAACGCCTCCGGGTCGTACGTCGGCAGGGTGATCAGGCCGGGCCGGCCGGTGCGCGGTTGGTCCAGCCGGGCCCGGGCGGAGGAGCCGGCGGCGCTCTCGGTGCGCTGCATCCGGCTGCGCTCGCGGGTCCGCAGGTCCCGCAGCTGCCGCAGCTGACGCAGGTCGCCCTGGAGCCGCTGGCGCGGGCTGTCCTCGCGCCGGCCCTTCCGGTCAGCGTCCACCGGCCGCCTCGCTCTCGTGCTCGTGCTCGTGCGTGTCGCCGCCGTGCAGGGCGGCCTCGCGCCAGTCGTCGGGCAGCAGGTGGTCCAGCACGTCGTCGACCGTGACGGCGCCGAGCAGGTGGTCGCCCTCGTCGACGACGGGCGCGGCCACCAGGTTGTACGCCGCGAGGTAGCTGGTGATCAGCGGCAGCGGGGTGTCCGGGGGCAGTGGGTCCAGGTCGTCGTCCACGATCGAGCCGACCAGCGTGTACGGGGGCTCGCGCAGCAGCCGCTGGAAGTGGATGGTGCCGAGGTACTTGCCGGTCGGGGTCTCGTTGGGCTGCCGGCAGACGTACACCTGGGCGGCCAGGGCGGGCTTGTTGTCGGCGATCCGCACCCGGGCCAGTGCCTCCGCCACGGTGGCGTCCGGCTCCAGCACGATCGGCTCGGTGGTCATCAGGCCGCCGGCGGTGTCCTGCTCGTACGAGAGCAGCCGGCGCACCGAGGCGGCGTCGTCCGGCTCCATCAGGCGCAGCAGCCGTTCGGCGGCCTCCTCCGGCAGGTCGGAGAGCAGGTCGGCGGCGTCGTCCGGGTCCATCGCCTCCAGGACGTCGGCCGCTCGTTCCTCCTTGAGCTTGCCGATGATCTCGACCTGGTCGTCCTCGGGCAGTTCCTCGAGGACGTCGGCGAGCCGGTCGTCGTCGAGGGCCGCGGCGACCTCGGCCCGGCGCTTGGCGGACAGGTGGTGCATCACGTTGGCGAGGTCGGCGGGGCGCAGCTGGTCGAAGGTGGCGAGCAGGTTGGCCGCGCCCTGGCCCTCCTCGGTGAGCGAGAAGCCGGTCACCGCGGACCAGTCCAGGGTGAGCGTCTCGCCCTTGGCCTTGCGCAGCCGGCCGACCTTGCCGATCTGGACGAAGACCTTGCTGATCTCCCACTCGCGGACCCGGGTCTGGACCATGGCCACGTCCAGGACGGTGACCTCCTCCTGGGTCTTGACCCGGGTGACGGTGCGGTCCAGCAGTTCGGCCAGCACGAGCGTCTCGGAGGGGCGCTGTTCGAAGCGGCGCATGTTGATCACGCCGGTGGTGAGGACCTGGCCGGACTCCAGGCTGGTCACCCTGGTCATCGGCAGGAAGATCCGACGCCGGCCGACGACCTCGACGACCAGGCCGAGCACCCGGGGCGGGCGTCCGCCGATCCGCAGCGAGACCACCACGTCGCGGACCCGGCCGACCTGGTCGGCGTTGGGGTCGAAGACGGCGACGCCGGAGAGGTGCGAGATGAAGACCCGGCTGCCTGGCCCCGCCATCGGTCCTCCTCCTCGCTTCGCGGTCGCGTCCGTCCGCCCGCGCCCAGGCTACCCGCGCGGCAACCCGGCAGCCCGCCGACCTGCGGCCGGGCGTGACGGGCGGGACGGGCGTGACGGTCCGCCACGTCGGGGCACGGGGACCGGGCTCAGGGCTTGCGGCGCCTCAGCAGCAGCTTGGGCAGGCCGGCCGGGACGGGCAGCCGGGTGGTGACCGGGGAGGGCATCGGAGGGGCGGCGAGCGAGCCGTCGGGCATCGCGCCGGGCCGCTCGTCGAGCGGGCCGGCCGGGGCCAGCCGCAGCACCCGGCACTCGCGGGCCCAGCGCTCGTCGATGGTGTCGGTGTCCGGGGCGTTCAGCCGCTTGCCCTTGAGCTCCTCGACGGCGGCCAGCCAGGCCTCGCTGCGCGGGGTCAGCTCGGTGACGGTGGCGGACCAGCCGGTGAGCCGTCCCCACTTGTCCTTGCTGCGGCAGGTGACGGTGGCGCCGATGCCTGCGGCCAGGCCGTGCAGCGGCTGTTCGGCGCCGTCGCCGACGACCACGACCGCGCCGTCGTGCCAGGCGTGCCAGACCGCGCGCGCCTGCTGCTGCCCGTCGGCGCGGACCCAGAGCAGCCCGGACTTCTTCGCGGCTTCCTCCAGGAGGGCGCGGTCGAGGAAGTCTGCTGCCGAGGTCGTCGAAGGCTCCATGGCCCACAGCGTACGGCCTGGGCGTCCACGGTCCGTCTCATCGGTCAGGACGACAGTTCCATGGGAGGCTTACAGGCCTTACCGTTATCGCGTCCCGTCCCGCCGCCTCCGAGGAGAGCCGTGCCTGCCGCCCCGACCGACGCCGCCCCCGTCGTCCCCTCCCGGGTCGGCGCCGCCGCCGGGCCGCCGTCCGCGCTGCCCCGCGTCGACCTGGTGCTGCTGGCCGTCTCGGTCGCCGGGATCTCGCTGTCGGCCCCGCTGATCAGCGCCACCGCGGCCCCCGCGCTGGCCATCGCCTGCTGGCGCAACGTCATGTCGGTCGGGGTGCTCGGACCGTACGCGCTGCTGCGGCACCGGGCCGAGCTGCGCGGGATCGGCCGGCGGGCGCTGCTGCTGGCGGTCGCCGCCGGGGCCCTGCTGGCGCTGCACTTCGCACTCTGGATGCCCAGCCTGCGGATGACCTCGGTGGCCTCCGCCACCGCCCTGGTGACCACCACCCCGCTGTGGACCATCCTGCTGATGCGGCTGCTCGGCCACCGTGCGCCGCGGCTGGTCTGGCTGGGCACCTGCGTGGCCTTCCTCGGCGTGCTGGTCCTGACCGGCGTCGACCTCTCGCTCTCCTCGCGGGCGCTGCTCGGGGACGCGCTGGCGCTGGGGGCGGGCCTGGCGGCGGCCGGGTACCTGCTGCTCGGCGCCGAGGTGCGGCGGACCGTCAGCACCACCGCCTACACCCTGGTCTGCTACACCACCACCGCCGTGGTGCTGCTGGTCACCTGCCTGCTCACGGGCACCGCGCTGGCCGGCTGGCCGGCCGGGGTCTGGTGGCAGATCGTGCTGCTGATGGTCACCGCCCAGTTGCTCGGGCACTCGCTGAGCAACCGGGTGGTCCGCACCCTCGGGCCCTCGGTCACCTCCACCGCGATCCTGCTGGAGACCCCGGGGGCGGCCCTGATCGCCGCCCTCTGGCTCGGCCAGTGGCCGCCGGTGGCCGCGTACCCGGCGGTCGCGCTGATCCTGCTCGGCCTCGTCCTGGTCGCCCGCGGCGGCCGGCGGTGAGGCGGCCGAGCGGCGGTGGGGCGGCGCCCGGCTACAGCCAGCCGTTGCGGCGGAAGCCCCGGTACATCCCGACGCAGATCACCACGACGCTGCCGAGCACCAGCGGGTAGCCGTACTTGTGGTGCAGCTCCGGCATGTAGTCGAAGTTCATGCCGTAGATGCCGGTGATCATGGTGGGCACCGCGAAGATCGCCGCCCAGGCGGTGATCTTGCGCATGTCCTCGTTCTGGGCGACCGAGACCTGCGCCAGGTTGGCCTGGAGCAGCGAGTTCAGCAGCTCGTCGAAGCCGTGCACCTGCTCGGTAACCCGGGCCAGGTGGTCGGCCACGTCGCGGAAGTACTTCTGGATGTCCGGGTCGACCAGTCGCTGGATCGGCTCCGACAGCAGCTGCATGGGCCGCAGCAGCGGGGTCACGGCCCGCTTGAACTCCAGCACCTCGCGCTTGAGTTGGTAGACCCGGCCGACGTCGGCGCCGCGGCCGCCCTTGTTGGCGAAGACGTCGAACTCGATCTCGTCGACGTCGGTCTGCAGCCGGTCGGCCACCAGCAGGTAGTTGTCGACCACCTGGTCGGCGATCGCGTGCAGCACCGCGGACGGGCCCTTGGCGAGCAGCCCGGTGCCGTCGGCGTCGGCCTCCAGCCGGTGCCGCAGCTCCTGCAGCGAGCTGTGTCCGCCGTGCCGGACGGTGATCACGAAGTCCCGGCCCGCGAACACCATCAGCTCGCCGGTCTCGACCACCTCGCTGGTCGGGGTGAGCTGGTCGTGGTCGACGTAGCGGATCGTCTTGAAGACCGCGAACAGGACGTCGTCGTAGCGCTCGACCTTGGGCCGCTGGTGCGCGTGCACCGCGTCCTCGACCGCGAGCGGGTGCAGGCCGAACCGCTGGGCGATGCCCTCGAACTCGGCCTCGGTCGGCTCGTGCAGGCCGATCCAGCTGAACGCCCCGGCGTCCTCGTCCCGGCAGAGCTTGACCAGCCGGGCCGCCTCGCGCGGGCTGCAGGCCTCGCCGGTCCGCTTGCCGTGCTGGTAGACGGCGCAGTCGACGACGGCCGAGATGGGGTGTCCGGGGTGCATCGCGTCGTACGGGTCGGCCCGGCGACGGTTCGGCCGGACGGCGGCGCGCAGGTTGTTGATCATCGACATGGCAGCAGGCTCCTTGGGCAGGAGCCGTCGCGCGGCGGTGCTGGGTGACGGCCGGGTGCGACGGCGGGAACACCGATGGAATGCCGGGCCGGAGGCAGCGGGCAGGCTGCCGGTGTCCAGGAAAGCTGCCGCGGGCGGCGTTTGGACGGTTCGGCTCCGGGGAAGGTGCTCTCCCGACCGGGACGTCAGGCCGTTGCTACCGCGAGATCAGGGCAGGTGGCGGCGGAGGCGAGCAGGTCGGGCAGAGCTGCCGGTACTGCATGGTCGGCTGGTATCCACCGCAACCACCTCCTTCATGCCGCGGCTCCGAGTGTCAGAAGACCCGGGTGGCCATCTCCTCACACTAACAGCTACCGGTCCGGCCGTGTTGGAGTGTGCCCGAACATGCCCGCGGGCGAGGGCGCTAAGGTCGCGTGCATGTCGCACGATTTCCCGCTGTTCGGTGATTTCTCCACTCCTGACGAGCCGTCGGACCTCTCCCGCGCGGCCGTGCTCGCCGCCGTCGAGGCCCGCCTGCTGACCGCCCTCGGCGAGACCGCGGGCCGGGCCTCCGTCACCTTCCTCGGCGCGGACCGGATCGAGGTGCTGCGCTTCGGCCCGGACGCCGACGGACTGGTCCGGTACGCGACGCTGGGCATGTCCGCCGCCCCGATGGCGGACCCGTCCGCGCCGGTCGCCGACCCGCTGCGCGGCCCGCGGGCCGAACTGGTGCTCAGCGTCCGCGGCGGGCGCGACGAGGTGCTCCGCACGCTGGCCACCTTCGCCGCCACGCCCCAGGTCGAGGGCCTGGTGGTGGCCCCCGGCGGCTCGCTGGACCTGGGCGGGCCGATCTGGCCGGGAGCGCCCTTCACCTCCGTCCTGGTGGCCGAGCCCGGCGGTCTGGTCGAGGACCTGGAACTGCCCGAGCCGGCCGAGCCGGTCCGCTTCCTGCCGCTGCTGCCGATGACGCCGAACGAGGCCGCCTTCAAGCGGGTGCAGGGCGCGGCCGCGCTGGAGGAACGCTGGCTGCGCGGCGGTACCGACCTGCGGGACCCTCGGCGGCGCGCGGTGCCGCTGGACTGACGGCCGGGGCCACCGGGCACGGCGGGGACCGGCACGCGCGGGTGGCGCCCCGTCAGGTGTACGACTTCACGAAGGCGAACACGCCGCTGGCGACCAGTTGGACGGCGATCGCCGAGAGCAGCAGGCCGGACAGCCGGGTGATGAGCACCACACCGCCCTCCTTGATGATCCGGATGATGACCAGCGAGAACCGCATGGTCAGCCACATCACCACGTGCATGGCGAGGATCGCCGTCCACACGGCGGCGTACTCGGCGCCGCCGTCCGCCTGCTGCACGGCCAGGATGACGGCGACGATCGCGCCCGGCCCGGCCAGCAGCGGGGTGCCGAGCGGGACCAGGGCGACGTTGACGTCCTTGGTCTGGGTGGGCTCCTCGATCTTGCCGGTGAGCAGGTCCAGCGCGATGAGCAGGAGCAGGATCCCGCCCGACACCTGCAGTGCGGGGATCGAGACGTGCAGGTAGTCCAGGATCTGCTGGCCGAACAGGCCGAAGCAGGTGATCACCCCGAGCGCCACCGCGGCCGCCTGCCAGGCCATCCGGCGCTGCACCCGGGCCGCCCGGCCGGAGGTCAGCGCGAGGAAGATCGGGATGGTCCCGGGCGGGTCCATGATCACGAAAAGCGTGACGAAGAGCGACCCGAAGGTGGTGGTGTCGAAGAGGCTCACCGCTGGGCCTCGCGCTGCTGGTCGCTCATCTCGGGGGCTCTCGGCTCGGACTGCCGCGGGTGGAATGTCCGAGTCTTTCACGGTCCGACCCGATATGACGGCGCGGCAGTCCGGCGGGCTCCGCCGCTCCCGGCTCAGCCGGTGATCGGCCGCGCGCCCGTCGCCTGCGCGAGGAGCGCCTCGTACACCGCGGGATCGGTGGTGTACTCGCCGAGCCGGACGGTCTTGCGGGTGCCGTGGTAGTCGCTGGAGCCGGTGGCGAGCAGGCCCAGTTCGGCGGCCAGCCCGCGCAGGTGCGCCCGGGTCGGCTCGTCGTGGTCCAGGTGGTCCACCTCCAGCCCCGCCAGCCCGGCTTCCGCCAGCTCGGCGATCACCCGGTCCGACACGGTGGCACCCCGCTTCGACGCGCCGGGGTGGGCGAACACCGGGACACCGCCGGCGGCGCGGACCAGCCGGACGGCCGTCACCGGATCGGTCTCGTGCTTGCGGACGTCCGCCCGGCCGCCGTTGGCCAGCCACTCGGCCGTGAACGCGTCCGAGACGGTCGCCACCACACCCGCCTCGACCAGCGCGCTGGCGATGTGCGGACGGCCCACCGAACCGGCGCCGGCGATCCGCTCCACCTGCTGCCAGTCGATCGGCGCCCCCAGCTCGCGGCAGCGGTCCACGATCAGCCGGGCACGGCGGAAGCGGTCCGTGCGGACCAGCTCGCGCTCGGCCGCGAAGGCCGGCTCGGCGGGGTCGAAGAGGTAGGCCAGCAGGTGCAGGCTGACACCGTCGGCGTGGCAGGACAGTTCGGCGCCGGGCACCAGGGTCAGCCCGGTGCCGTGCAGGGCGGCGGCGGCCTCCGGGTGTCCGGCCACGGTGTCGTGGTCGGTCAGCGCGACCACGTCCAGCCCGGCGGCCACCGCCGCGGCGACCAGCTCGGCCGGGCTGTCGGTGCCGTCGGAGGCGTTGCTGTGGGCGTGCAGGTCGATGCGCACGGGCGGGACTCCTGTGGGTCGGGTGGCCCCAGGATAGTGAGCGGCCGCACGGGCCCGGCAGCCCCGCCCGAGCGGCCACCGGCCCTGCCGCAGCCGGGCCGGACGCGACCTAGAAGGCTCGTGAAGATCTTGGGTTCTGGCCCCGCCGCGTGAGCGGCGGGGCCAGACTGCTTCTTGTGGCAATGGGGGAATGGGCCGGGGAG